>DATGIH010000144.1:0-44667 GCA_035295865.1 Bryobacteraceae bacterium | reverse complement strand
CGAAACGGATTGGGATTGCAGAACGTGCGCAACCGGTTGCGCGCCGTGTACGAAAATCAAGCAAGACTCGACACCGTGGTCAGCGACGGCTTGTTTGTAGTCGCGGTAGATCTTCCCTGCAGCGCTCACAGCTAACATGAGAAATATGGATGATGCCTTGGCGCCGGGTTCCGTGATCGGGCACTATCGCGTGGTCTCGCGCCTCGGCCAAGGCGGGATGGGAGCGGTCTATCTGGCCGACGATACGCGGCTGGGCCGCAGAGTGGCTTTGAAAGTTCTGCCCCCGGATGTCGCGGCCGACCCGGATCGCATGCATCGCTTCGAGCAGGAAGCGCGGCTCGCTTCGTCATTGACGCATCCGAATGTCGCTTATATCCACGAGATCGGGCAAGACGCCGGCCTTTGGTTCCTGGCGATGGAGTACGTGGAGGGGGTGCCGCTCACGAATTTGATCCGCGAAGGGCCGATGAGGATCGCCGATATCCTTCCGATCGGAATTCAGATAGCGGACGCGCTGGACGATGCTCACCAAAAGGGCATCGTTCATCGCGATATTAAGCCGGCCAATCTGATGCTGACGCCGCGCGGGCACGTCAAGGTTCTGGATTTCGGACTCGCGAAGCAAGAAAAATCCAAGCAGCGTTCCGAAGATACACAACTGCTGACCAGCGCCGGCATGGTGATGGGCACCGTGGAATACATGAGCCCGGAGCAGGTGCTCGGCCGGGATGTGGATCATCGATCGGATATTTTCAGCCTGGGCGGTGTGCTGTACGAAATGGCCGCCGGCCGCCTTCCCTTCAACGGCGCCAATGCCACCGAGACCATGGCGCGCATTTTGCAAGCCCAGCCGGATGCGATGGCGCGCTTCAACTACGAAGTGCCTGAGGAATTCGAGCGCACGGTTCGCAAGTGCCTGGAAAAGGACCGCGAGCGCCGCTACCAGTCCGCGCGCGAGCTGATGGTGGATTTGAAGAATCTGGAGCGCGATTCGGGCTCGCAAAAAGCCGCGCCCCTGGTGGAGAATCCGCTCAAAGAGGCGCGCAAGTCCATCCGCGCCGCGATTGTGGACGATGAAGAACTCGCGCGCAGCCTGCTGCGCGAGTACGTGGAATCGAGTCCGGGCATCGAGGTGGTGGCGGAATGTTCCAACGGCTTCGAAGCCGTGAAGGCGATTGCCGAACATAAACCGGATCTGGTGTTCCTGGACGTCCAGATGCCGAAGCTCGACGGCTTCGAAGTGCTGCAATTAATCGGCGGGGAAGTCGCGGTGATTTTCGTGACGGCATTCGACCAGTACGCGATGAAAGCGTTCGACGCGCATGCCGTGGATTATTTGCTAAAGCCGTTCAGCATCCAGCGCTTCGAAAAAGCCCTGGAGCGTGCGCGCCTGCGTTTGGGGGAACGCCTTCCGCCGGCGGCGGAGCTGGCCACGGCAGCGCGTCCGCCGCAGCAGCATTTGTCGCGAATCGTGGTGAAGGACGGCACGCGCGTCCACATCATTCCCGTCGATCGCCTGGATTACGCCGAAGCGCAAGACGACTACGTGGAACTGCACAGCCAAGGCAAAACCTATCTCAAACAGCAAACCATCTCAAGCCTCGAAACCGCACTCGACCCCGACCGCTTCGTTCGCATTCATCGATCCGTAATCGTAAATCTCGAACGCGTCGCCAAGATCGAACCTTACGCAAAAGACAGCCGGGTTGCCGTGTTATCGGACGGAACGCAGCTTCCGGTAAGCCGGGCGGGATATGAGCGGCTAAAGTCCTTATTAGGGGAAAAGCTGTAAAGCCGTTCCTCGTTTCTCGTTAAAACCCGGGAACGGTCCGGCTTTTTTTGCAAGCTTTCGTGCGTTCGAGAGACTATCTATTCAGAATGCGATCGGAGCAGACCAAGTTCCTCGAAATCATCGGACAATATCAGCCCGCACTCTGGCGTTTGGTGAACTCGTATGAGGCCAATCCCGGGCGGCGCGAGGACCTGTTCCAGGAAATCGCTTTGGGCATTTGGCAGGCACTGCCACGCTTTCGGGGCGACGCGAGCGAGCGGACCTGGCTTTACCGGATTGCCCATAACATCGCGATATCCACTTTGGAATCGCGGCGGCGCCGCGATACGCGCGAATTGCCAATGCCTGATTCGGTGGAACGAATAGGCCGCTGGCGAGATCCGGATCAAGCGCTGGTCGTAGAGGAACAAAGGCAGGCCATGCTGGCAGCGATTCAAGAACTGCCTGCCATCGACAAGCAGTTGATCATCCTGCATCTGGAAGGTTTGAGCTATCAGGAAATCGAAGAGGTCTCCGGACTCACCGAAAGCGCCATCGCCAGCCGTCTCAGCCGCATTCGCGATCGTTTGACAGACTCGATTCGAAAACAGGAGATACGAAAATGACATCCTCGGATGAACTGCGCCGGCTGTGGCAATCCGACATTGCTCATGCCATCAATCAGCGCGATGTGCTGCGCGAGCTGGAACGCAGAATGCGCAGTTTCGATCGCACCATACGAATGCGCGACCTTCGGGAGACTGTGGCAGGATTGCTTGTCACCGGCATTTACCTCTGGATGGCGGCCGGCGCGAAGACCACGTTTGAACGCGGCGCCGATCTGGCCGTGGCGGCGTGGGGCGTTTGGGTGGCAGTTTTCCTGCGCCGCTATTTCCATCTCACGCGTAAGCCGGCTCCGGAACAATCGCTCTCCGCATATCGGGAGGCGCTGGTGGAACGCTACGCCGCGCAGATCCGGTTGGCCAAGAGCGTGAAGTACTGGTTTCTGCTTCCGATGTGGCTCGCGTTGTTGCTGTTCGACATCGCATATCGCGTGGATGGCGGGACCAATTTGAAATTCTTCTTGGTCCTGGTTGTGGTGTCGGCGGCAAGTGGGTTCGTGTGGTGGCTCAATGAAGGACCCGGCATCCGCTGTCTGGAGAAGAAGCGCCGGGATTTGGCGGCTCTGATGGAACAGGAAGGAGCAGCGGAATGAAAAGACGATTGGCGGTGTTTTTGATGTTCGGACCGATGCTGTTAGGCGCCGACGCGAATGAGATCCGCGCGATGTTGGAGAATCGCATCGATGTTGGCAAGAAAGCGGTCGGGATCGTGGTCGGGACCATCGACGAAAAGGGCCGATCCGTAATCGGCTACGGCAGGTTGGCGAAAGATCGCGACCAGAAGCCCGACGGCGACACGGTTTTCGAAATTGGATCCATCACGAAAGTTTTCACCTCGTTGATCCTCGCCGATATGGTGGAGCGCGGCGAGGTGAAGCTGGACGATCCGATCGCGAAGTATCTGCCGGCTTCGGTGACGGTGCCGAGCCGCAACGGCAAGCAAATCACGCTGCTCGATATTTCGATGCAGATCTCGGGACTGCCGCGTATGCCGAACAACTTCAAGCCGGCGGACTTCGCGAATCCATATGCCGATTACAGCGAAGCGAAACTCTACGAATTTATTTCCGGGTACAAACTGACGCGAGACATCGGCGAGAAGTACGAATATTCCAACCTCGCCGTGGGCCTCCTAGGACACGCGCTGGCGTTAAAGGCAGGGATGAGCTACGAAAAACTGGTGAAGACGCGCATTCTGGATCCGCTCGGTATGAGCGATACATCGATCACCTTGTCCGAGTCGCAAAAGAAGCGGCTGGCGACAGGGCACAACGAAGCGCTGAGCCCAGTGAAGAACTGGGACTTGGATGCGCTCGAGGGCGCGGGCGCGCTCCGTTCCACCGCGAACGACATGCTGAAGTTCCTGGCAGCGAATCTGGAACTCACCGATTCGCCGTTGAAGCCCGCCATGCGGCGCATGCGATCCGTGCATCGCGAAACCGGAGTGCCCGATCTCGAAATCGGCATGGCCTGGCATGTGTGGCACAAATTCGGAAGCAATATCTTCTGGCACAACGGCGGGACAGCAGGCTATCGTTCCTACGCAGGGTTCGATCCGGCCAAGAAAACCGGCGTGGTGGTGTTGTGCAACAGCTTCTTCGATATCGACCAGGTGGGCCTCCACGTTTTGAACAAAGAATTTACCGCGCAGACGTATGCGGCGCCCAAGGAACGGGTGGAAGTGACGCTGGATCCAAAAATCTTGGAGACGTACGTGGGCGAGTACGAACTGGCGCCTACTTTCAAGATCAAAATCACTCGCGAGGAATCCCGCCTGTTTGCGCAGGCCACCGGCCAGCCGAAGTTCGAGGTGTTCGCCGAGAAAGAAGGCGAGTTCTTCTTCAAAGTGGTGGATGCGCAGCTTACGTTCACCAAGGAAGGACTCATCCTGCACCAGAACGGAATGGATCAGAAGGCGCCGAAGAAGTAGAAACCGAACCGCGACCACAAGGGAGCGAAACCACGTGCAGTCGTGGTTGCGCTTCCTTGCGGGCGCGGTTCGGATCAAGCTTAGCGCTGCATCACCAATTCCGATTTGCCCGGCGAATTTTCCCGCAAGCTGGAATCTTCGGCCGCAATCGTCAAAGTGCCGCGGACCGCGCCGCTGGAGGCTCGGACCGGCGAGGTAAAGACGGTCGCGACGAACTCCCGGCCGAGCCGGGTCCGAAGTGGGCCCACACCGCACGGCGGGGTCTGCCCCATCACTTCTTCGCGCTTCCAACCCAAAAGCCGTTCGGCGGCCGGATTCCAATAGATCACAGCACCCGCGAGGTCTACCGCGAAAGCGGCCAGCGGCGCGGAGTCCAAGAGATTGATCGGCTCCGGCGGAACGATGCCAACGCCTTTTCCGGGTTCAGAAGTTTTCTCGTTCGCTTCCACTAATCTCAGCCGCGCATTGGTGGAAACGCGCTCGCTACTCGATACTTTGAGAATCAGCGCTGCGATAAAGTACATGGAGGCGATCAGAAAGTCCACCCATCCGTCGAGTTTTTGGATGCCAGGAAACAGGATTACACCAGCGTCCTTTAACACGCGCACGGCTTCATAGATAGCGATTAGTCCAAGTACCCCGGTAAGGATCTTGTCCAATCCAACCTGCTGGCGCTTGGCCATCAGGAAACACCAAAGGATTGTGGTTAGGCAGATGCACAGCGCCAGTCCCATGAGCGGGCTGGCTCGGAATATTTGAACCAGATACATATGGCTCTCCTAAAAGTTTTACTGCAGCAGGCTTATCATCGGCGGTTCGGCAAGCGGCTGAGAGTCGGGGGCGGCTTACTTTGAAGCGGGCATTTCACCTAGTAGGGAAACGGAAACAGCACTAGCGCTAAGGTGTTCCGGGGATGCGGGCGTTAGAATAAGAGTATGTCCGACACGTTGCGCATTGCGGACCGCGATTTCAAATCGCGGTTGTTTGTGGGTACCGGCAAGTACCGCAGCTTCCAGGAAATGGCCCGTTGCCACGCCGTTTCAGGCGCGGAAGTGGTCACGGTAGCGGTGCGGCGCGTCAATTTGACGGACAAATCCAAGGAGTCCCTGCTGGATTACATCGATCGCTCGCGGATGTTCATCCTGCCCAACACGGCTGCTTGCTACACTGCCGATGAAGCGATCCGGACTGCGCGGCTGGGCCGCGAAGTAGGCTTGTCGAACTGGGTGAAGCTCGAAGTTATCGGGGATCAGAAAACCCTCTTTCCGGATAACGAAGGCCTGCTCGAAGCCACGCGCGTTCTATCCAAAGAGGGCTTCGTGGTCCTGCCATACACGAATGACGATCTGGTGAATGCGCGCAAGCTGATCGATGCAGGTGCAGCCGCCGTGATGCCGCTGGCGGCGCCGATTGGTTCGGGATTGGGAATCCAAAACTCGACCAACCTGCGGATTCTGCGCGAGACCATCACCGAAGTCCCGCTCATTGTGGATGCGGGCGTGGGCACGGCGTCGGATGCTGCTATTGCAATGGAAATGGGTTTTGACGGCATCCTGATGAACACCGCCATCGCCGAAGCCGAGGACGCAGAGAAGATGGCGGAAGCCATGAAGCTGGCGGTGGAAGCCGGACGCCTGGCACATCTGGCCGGACGCATGCCGAAGAAGCTCTATGCAAGCGCGAGCAGTCCGCTGGCGGGCGTCGTCCGCTGAACGGGTTCGTACCCAACCGCTACCGCGAGGGAGCGTTACCCCGAGCGATCGCGTCGCGCTCCCTTGCGGTCGCGGTTCGGTTACTAAGCGGTTCGGTTACTAAAGCGTCCGGGTGACTTTACTGATGGTCCGCGGCTCGTCCGGATTCAAACCCTTTTCCGCAGCTAAGCACGCTGCGAACAACTGCGCTGGGATGATGTAGGGGATCGGCGTGAAAATCTCTTCTAGCCCAACCGGTATAGAAACCACCCGCCTGTTCGCGACGGCCACTTCCGGATTGCTGGGATCGCTGATGATCAAAGTTTCCGCCTTGAGATTGGCCAGCTTTTCGATCATCTCGCGCGTACCGGGCCAGGTGACGCCCGCCGGTGCGAAGAGAAAGGCGGGAAACGAAGCTTCCACCATCGCGATGGGGCCGTGCATCAGGTCGGCGCTCGAGAATCGCTCGGCTACCACGTAGCAGGTTTCCATCATCTTCAGCGCGAACTCGAACGCGTTGGAATAATTCAAGCCGCGGCCGATGACCAGCGCGTGATCCATGAAGCGATAGCGTTCGGCGCGGCGCGCGATGTCGAGCTCTAGGCTCAGCGCTGACTCCGCCCACTCAGGAATCCGCGTCAATTGATCCAGCGCGATATTTGCTCCCAGCGCGTGCGCCAGCATGTAGAGCGCCAGCAATTGTCCCGTGTAAGTTTTGGTGGCCGCCACGCTTTTCTCGCGGCCGGCATGGACCAGAAAAACATGTTCGGCAAGACGGGCCAGCGTGCTGCCGGATTCGTTGGTGATTCCGATGGTGCGTGTTCCCTGTTCGCGCGCGCGCTCCAGCACGAGGTTGGTATCTGTGGATTCGCCGGATTGCGAAATCGCAATCACCAATACGCCGGCGAAGTTGAACGTGGCTTTATAGAGCGTGAAAATGGAGGGCGCGGCTAGAGTAACAGGAATGCCTGTGGTGAGCTCCAACAGATACCGGCCGAACTGCGCGGCGTTATCCGACGTTCCACGCGCTACCAGCATGATCAGGCGGGGCCTGTCATGCTCCAGCAGCGCACGAAGTTTCTCGATCGAGCTCCGTTCGGCTTTGAGCGTCCGCTCCAGCGCCGTAGGCTGCTCGCGGATCTCCTCTAACATTTTGGACATTGGTCTCAGAGTACCCGTTTTCTGATTAGAACGCGCGAAACAAGCGGCGAGAAACGGAGTTAAAAGCTAGATGCCCACCTTGTCTCAGTACCCGACCAGGCGCGCCAAGTCGGGTACTCGGTGGGCGGAAGAACCAGCAAGTGCGGCTTCAGGACGATAAGGGTAGCGCCGTCCTCTTTGCTCGTGGTGTTGCTTCTCAGGAGCGGGATCAGACTGAGTCCTGGAATTCCGGTAATGGTGTTGGTTTCGGATTTCGTCATCAATCCAGCCAGCACGCCCCATTCGCCGGTTCGCAGCCGAACCTTCGACGTATATTTGCGGCTCGAAATGATCGGGATGCCGTCCACTGCGCCCGCACCCAGCAGCTTGAACTCGGCATCCACTTCGAGCGTCACTTCGTCGGTGCCGTGGATCCAGGGTGTGACCTTCAGCACCAGCCCCAAATCCTCGAAGCTGAATGTCGGCGGTGGCGTGTAAACCTGTCCGCTCGACGCGGTTCCAGTCGTACCACCAATGTAGGTGTTGGTGACCAACGGATATTTGTTCCCGACGTGAAGCGTGGATGGTTGGCCCTCCAAGGCCACAACTTCCGAACTCAAGACGGTGTCGGAGCTGGATTTGGCGACATTGGCGAAAAGCTGCGCGCTGGTTACGCCCAACCCAAGCAGCGAGGCGCCGCCACCGAACGCGAGGAAGGTGGGAAATCCGGATGGGATCGCAGTGCGTAGGTAATTTCGCGCGACAAAACTGACCAGCGGAAATGCGGTGGGTGTGGTGAGGCCGTAGTTCAGATTCGAGGTGCGGTCGGTTGTCAAGATATCGATGTCGATTGCCACTTGCGCGTGCGGACGCATTAGATCTTGAAAGATCTTCTCGGCGAGCCGGACTTTGGTCACGCGATCGCGCATCAGAATCAGATGGCGTTGCGTATCCACCATGACTTTTTGCATGTCGAGCGTCCCGCGAACGCCGGTCGCGACCTCTTGGAGCTCCTGAACTGAGGACGTCTCGGAGAACGGGATGACCACCGCTACGTTCGCGTCGAATTCCGTGCGTTTCTGCTGGGTATCATTGGCGACAAAAATAAGCCGCTCGCTCACGGGCGTAAGGAAAGAATTGGTGGCGGCTTCGAGAGCGAGCAATGTGTCCCGCCAAGTAGCCGAGGCGAGTTGAAACCGGATCGAGCGGGTCGGTTGATACTGCGTGTCGAACAAAACCGAAAGGTGGAGCCGCGCGGCCACCTGTTCCCAGAGCGCCTTGGAATCGCCGGACAAATCATAATCCTGAACGCCCGGCGCGCCGTTCAACTTTGGCGGTGGAAGCGGCTGGCGAGCCCGTGCCAACTCCTGTTCGCTGATTTTGCCGAACAGCGTGGTGTCTACTTTGTCGGAAGGTAAAACCGGGGCGGCTGGTTGTGCGGAATCGTGAAGCAGGCTCGCAATTGGTCGCAGAGCTTGCGCGCGCTGCCAGTATTCCAGATTGGCGGGATCGGCGGCGGCGGCCTGCGAATAGAGCACGTACGCCCGGAGGATCTGGCCTGCTTTCTCAGCCTTTTGTGCGTCCTTGAAGAGCTGTTCCGGCGTGGCAGGAGCGGCCCAAGCCGTGGAAGCCATGAGGATTATCGCGCCGAGGAGAAGCCAGACCTTCACAGGAGATTTGACGGAGTGAGCGGCAGTAACGTGTATAAACAATTGACCCGCAATGGCCGATTAGATGAGCGAGGATCTTTTTACCCATGGCAGCCTTGCTTGTGCCCATGCGGACCGGATTTGCTCCGGCCATCCCGCAAACCTTTGAAGACTTAGGCATTTCCCAGGGCCTGGTGCTCGATCTGGTGCTGCGCCGAATGCTGCTCGAAGGCTACGGGACGTTGCAAGGGTTGAGCCATACGCTGCGGGTATCGGCGCCCATCCTCAACATTGTCTTCACCCACATGCGCCAGCAGCAAATGGTGGAGATCAAAGGAATGGTCGGCAACGACTATCACTTTACACTGTCACAAAGCGGCAAAATGCTGGCTGCCGAACGGTTCCAGATCACTCAGTATGCGGGCGCGGCGCCGGTTTCGCTAAAGGAATACCACAGCGCCATCAAGGCGCAGTCCGCGCAGGTGAAAATTGACCGGAAATCGCTGCGCTCGGCATTTTCGGATCTGGTAATCAACGACGGTCTGCTGGATCAATTGGGGCCGGCGCTGATTTCGCAAAATTCGATTTTCATTTACGGACCCACGGGAAACGGCAAAACCAGCCTCGCGGAAAGAATGCTGCGCGTGTATACGGACGCCATTCTGCTGCCCTACGCGGTGGAAGTGGATAATCAGATCATCAGCTTGTATGATCCGGTGGTGCACCAGAAGCTGGATTCGGACGATCATGACATCGATCCGCGCTGGGTGCTCTGTCGCCGGCCTTGCATCGTGGTCGGTGGCGAGTTGATCCCCAGCATGCTCGAACTTCGGCTCGACGAATCGTCGGGTATTTACGCCGCACCATTGCAGATGAAAGCCAACAACGGCATTTTCATCATTGACGACTTTGGCCGGCAGTTGATGTCGCCTCGCGATCTTTTGAATCGCTGGATCGTTCCCCTGGATCGGCGCGTGGATTACCTTATGCTGCGCTACGGCGTAAAGTTCCAGATCCCGTTCGAGCTGATGGTTGTTTTCTCCACCAACTTGGAACCCAGCGACTTGGCCGACGAAGCGTTCCTGCGGCGCATCCACAACAAGATCTTCATCGACGCCGTGGACGAGAAAGCGTTCGACCAGATTTTCCATCGCGTGGTTTCCCGCTTCAATATTCCGTTCGAATCCGACAGCGCCGAGTATCTGCGCAAGCTTTGTCTGCGCGAGGGGCGCACCGAACTGCGCGCATGCTATCCAGCGGACATATGCAACATTCTCGTTTCCATCGGGAAGTATGAGGGCCGTCCGCCCTATATGAACAAATCGGAGCTGGAGCGCGCCTCCGCGCTCTACTTCGCAAAAGGCTGACGAAATCGATCGGTTGTAGGCTGTATACATGGCCGCAACCGAATCCGACCTGCGCCGCCGTCTTTCGGAGGTCGCGGCAACTCGACATTACGGATTCCAGCTTCACTCATTCGCCGACGGCGAATGTACGCTGGTTGTCCCATTTCAAAAAGATCTGGAACGTCCCGGCGGAATCGTAGGCGGGCAAGTCTTCATGGCAGCGGCTGATGTCGCGATGTGGCTGGCTGTTCTGACGCGCTTAGGTCCGGAAGACGACGCCGTCACGGCCGAGATGAAAACCAATTTCTTGAGCGGCGCACGCGAAGAGGATATTCTTTGCCACGCGCGAGTGCTCAAATTTGGGCGGCGGTTGATTTACGGAGTGGGAGAGTGCCGGAGCCGGGACGGGAAGCTGTTCACGCACAGCACCATTACTTATATCCGGTAAGATTCTCTTATGAAGACCCGGTTGCTTCGTGCCTTATTTTTCCTAATCGCCGTATCGTTGTTTGCCGATGAGGACGATCAACATCCCACGCTCGCGCTAGGATCGCCGGCGCCGGATTTCTCGCTTCCGGGAATCGACGGCAAGAACCATACGCTAAGCGAATACTCGGGCACGCCGGTACTGGCCATTGTCTTCACCTGCAACCACTGCCCCACCGCCCAGCTTTACGAAAGCCGCATCAAGAAGCTGGCCGACGATTATCGTGGACGCGGCGTTACGCTGGTGGCGATTGAGCCTAACGATCCGGAAGCCGTATGGCTGAGCGAGCTCGGATACACGGACGTCAGCGACAGCTTCGAAGAAATGAAGATCCGGGCGGCATACCGGCATTTCAATTTTCCTTATTTGTACGATGGCGAGACGCAATCGGTCTCGCGCGCTTACGGCCCGAAAGCAACGCCTCATGTTTTTATCTTTGACGGGGAACGCAAGCTGCGCTATGAAGGACGGGTCGACAACAGCCAGCGTGAATCGTTGGTAAAAGTGCAGGATGCGCGCAACGCGATCGACGCATTGCTGGCGCATCAGCCGGTGAAGGTGGCGCACACCGGGGTGTTCGGTTGTTCCACGAAATGGAAATCGAAGCATGAGGGCCGGATGGCGGAACTCTCGAAGATCGAAGCCGAGCCGGTGAAGTTGGAACCAGCGACTCCGGATGTGTTGAAGAAGCTCCGCGCGAATGCGAGCGACAAGGTCCTGCTGATCAACTTCTGGGCAACCTGGTGTGGACCCTGCATGAAAGAGCTGCCGGATCTTGAAACCACCTATCGTATGTTTCGCGGCCGCGACTTCGATCTGGTCACCGTTTCGACAAACCTGCCCGACGAGCGCGAAGGCGCTTTGAAGGCGCTCCAGAAGCAACATGCTTCGAGCCGCAATTATCAATTCGCGTCCGACGATACTTACGCGATGCAGGCGGCGTTCGATGCCAAGTGGGAATCCGGAGTGCCGTACACCGTAGTAATCGCGCCCGGTGGAAAGCAGTTGTTCGCCAAGAGCGGTGAAGTGGATATTCTCGAATTGCGGCGCGTCATTCTGGGAAATCTGCCGGACCCCGATTATAGGGGGCATCGGGCGTACTGGGCGAAGTAAAGCAGCCACAGATACACACGGATGGACACGGATAAAACAGCTTCTCATCCGTGTCCATCCGTGTGTATCCGTGGCCCCGGAACAATATATCCCCTCCGTGCACGAACCCTCGCGCCCGGATACCTGCCCGCCGCATCGGGGCTCAGCTCAACCGTAACGCGCCGCTGCTCGCCGGGTCTGCCTTCGGGCATCGCGTAATACAGGCTGTAACGCAAACGGATTCTTCGCATCGCGGCGCGTAAGGCGTCATCCGGATCGTCCGCTTTGATGGTGTCACCGCCGGTTTTCTCGGCGACCGATGCCATTCCTTCTTGGATAAATACGGACAACGGGCTCGTCACCAGCATCGCTGTCCGAACTGCCGTTTCTCCCGGACTTCGGATGATCAATCCGCTCAAGAGCGCGTCCGCTTCCCAAAGATGATGCACAACCGTGTTCACGCGGCGCGAACGTTGGCCGTAATCGTCGGTGAGAATCAGGACGGCCCGGCGGCGTTCCGTGCGGGGCTCGCGGAGAAAATATTCCGCCGCATCGTCGATACCGGCAAGAAGGCGCGTGCCTCCGCCGAACCGTCCACGCAAGACGTCGTCGTTGATGGTTTTCGCAACCGCATTCAGGTCTTCTGTGAAGGGCGCCACAACTGCGCTGTGGGTATAAAAGGTCATTACCGCGACACGGTCCCCCGGACTCAGCTCAGCGAGCGCGCGTCGCGATGACGCCGTCACTTTCTCGAGCTTCGGCCGCATGCTGCCGCTGATATCGAAGAGCAGAATCAGATCGAGCGGTTCCACATCCTGCGAAAAATAGAGGATGCGCTGGGGCACGCGGTTGTCCGTGATAAAGAAGTCTTCTTTATGCAGTCCGGATAAGGGTCCAGTAGTGTCCAGGACTTCGGCATCAATATGCACCAGAGAAACACCGGTGCGAAATGGAGCAGGCTCCTGCGCGAGGCAAAGCAGTGCTACGAGCAGGATGCTCGCGAGGAAACGGCTCACCTCTTCAGGATCTCAGATTGTCTTAACGGACGAATTCGTACCGTTCCAGGGTGGCGGCAACTTCGGCCTTGCGGGCAAATCGTACTACTTTGCCGATGCAATGTAATCGCACCCGGTCCCCGTCTCCCTGAGGCGTAGGCAGAGTAATGACATACTCTACCGGCTCTCCGATGTGCAAGTCAGCCTCCGATTGGAACAGAACCCCCGCCGAACTGAGGTTCTTCGTTTCTCCATGCTGAGAAAGGGGTTCTGAACCGCTACGGATCAGTTCAAACGGCAATTTCAAGTCAAATCTGCGAGCTTTGCGCTGTTCCATAGTGGTGGCAGTCGTTACGTCTGTGTTACGTCTTCGACTTTAATCTGAGAGCATGCTTAAGGTCAATAGCTGAGATGCCAGTACAACTTGCAGAAGTCCCAGTACTAGATTCAAGGATTCACTCTAGGCCGGAAAGCAGTTGTGGCACAATTGAGGTTTCGAGCATGGCAGAGATTGATTTAGAAACACAACTGCAGAAAATGCGGGCCGATTGGGACGCCCGGGCGCGGGAAAACGCACGTCACTACGTCGACACCGCCAATTCCGAGTGGACGGATGATGCTTTCTTCGCCTCCGGTGAATCCACGTTATCGGAAGAGATCCTGACAGACCTCGGCAATATCTGCCAAGGCAAAGCGCCGGCCGACATGCGGGTACTTGAAATCGGATGCGGAGCCGGCCGGGTGACACGGGCGCTAGCGCGATTTTTCGGCGAAGTCCACGCCGTGGATGTCAGCGGTGAAATGGTCCAGTTAGCCAAACAGGCGGTGAAGGATCACCCGAGGGCTTTTGTATATCAAAACAACGGCAAAGACCTGGCCGTGGTGCCGGACATTCTTTTCGACTTTGCATTTTCCTCGATTGTTTTTCAGCATATTCCCAGCCGGGAAATTATCGAGAACTACGTCATGGAGGTGCATAGATTGTTGCGCCCCGGCGCGTTGTTCAAGTTCCAGGTGCAGGGCGCGCAAGACCTGGATCCGACGCAGCCGCTGGATACCTGGGAAGGCGTATCATTTTCCGAGCGTGAAGCCGTGGATATGGCTTTCCGCTGCGGCTTCGATCCGCGCTACCGGTATGGGGCTGGCGAACAGTATTTCTGGTTGTGGTTCTTTAAGCGCTGAGGGAAGCGCCCGCCGCAGCGACATTTGTTTGACTCTGGGGTTCAATCCGGGATTCTTGTTCTTCGGTGGCAAGAGCGGCGCTGGCGGCCCGGCGAGCTTCCCAATATTTCGACATTCGGCGCGAGACCTCTTGACGCTCCTCGGCGCTCATGCTCTTTCTTCCCCGGCGGCGATGCGTACGCGTTCCATTTCCGAGACGTGCTTCCAAGGCCGCTATTGTTAGATCCAGCCTTCGTTTTTCCTCGTGCAACTCACGCAGAGCTTTGTTGACGTCCATGGCGACAGTCCCACAATTGTCAAGCTTAAATTTCTAAAAGCTGCTCAGTGGAGTTTTTATAATAGACCGATTCCGGCAGGAAATCCAGCCTTTTTTTCTACTACGGAATCGCGCGTATTTTGATATTGCGGAACCAGACTTCGTCGCCGTGATTTTGCAGTGAGATCGGGCAATCGTGTTTGGGCTGTCCGGCCAAGAGATTGTAGACTGGCGAGTTAGGTGCCCAACGCTGCGCGATGTGTTCTTTGATCTCGGGTGCGGCCAGGTCGGCATCCACCACTTTCACGTTGTTGAGCCACTGCTCCACGTGCGTGCCTTTAAGTACTATTCGGGAATGATTGAACTGGCCTACAGGTAGAGTGGCATCCTTCGTCGGCGGGGCCATATCGTAAAGAGCGCCGGCCGTGTGAGTGAGGCCGGCGCGCGCGTCGGAATTGAGCGCGTTGTCGAGAATCTGGTATTCGAAACCAATCACATAATCCTGGCCTTTCGCCGGTCGATCCGTGCGGCGATTGGTCAGGGATTGATTCACTTGGTCCTCAAACCGGCGAACGCTTCCGTCACGCAGGAACACATGATCCTGAATGCGGTACTTCAGACCGCTGTTCCCGCCCTTAGAAATTCGCCAATCGAAGGCGAGTTCGAAGTCGGTGAAGGTCTCTTGCGTAAACAGGTCTTCGGTGATTTTCGGATGCGAGCGCGCTTTGAGGCAGCCATCGTCCAACGTCCAGGCGTCGCCGGCGGGGGTTTTTTGGCGCGGATCGTCCCACCCGCTCATATCCTTCCCATTGAAGAGCAGCTTCCACCCTGCGGACTTCTCGGCGGGGGTGAGCTGATTTTCCTGCGCGGCGAGCGCGCCGGCCAGCACGGCGAAAGCAATCGCTAAACGGTTCATGAGTTTAAGTGTAGTGCCAATGTGGGGCGGGCATTTTTGCCTGCGGACCGGCTTTCTAGCCGGTCCAGCCGCCTGAAAGGCGGCTAGCGGCCACGTATGGCCGCCCCACAATCAGCGCGAGACGTACGGCCAAGTCTTCATCACATGCAGATGATAGTAGCTGAACACGAAGTAGATCGCCGCGGCGATCACCAGGACGGCTAACGCGATCAGCAGCACCGTTTTCCATGGGAACTGCTTGCCTTCCCGCCGCAGTACCAACATGAAGCTGAAGAAAATCCCGACGAAATACAACGCGCACATCGGGATGGCGAACAGCATCAGGTTGAAAACGTCCGGCGTCGGAGTGACGATCGCCGCGATGATAACGATCGCGAGAATAGCGTAGCGGGAGTGTCGCAACAAGAAGCGCGGAGATGCGACTCGCAGCAGCGTTAACAGGAAAATCAGGACCGGCAGCTCGAATACCAATCCGACACCGAGCGTGACATTCACGAACAGGTCGAAATATTCGGTGATTGAAACCATCGGCTGGACATGATTGCTCATGCCGATGCCTAGCAGGAATTCGAGTCCAAAGCGGAATGCCAGGAAGTAGGCAAAGACGCCGCCCAGGATGAACAGGCCAGCGGTGATCAAAACAAAAGGCGCGGCCCAGCGGCGTTCCCGTTTGTAGAGTCCTGGCGAGATGAAGGCCCAGACCTGGTAGACGATCCAGGGCGAGGCCAGGAAGACCGAGCACAGCAACGGCAGCTGCACCCAGATGATGGTGAAGCTCTCCATCGGAGTGATCTGCACCAGACGAGGCGGAACGACGCCCAGATGTTTTAGAGCCGACACGGCCGGTTCGCTGATGATGTCCCAGAGCGGTCCAGCAAAAACCAGGCTCGCAACGAAGGCGATCAGGAGCCCATACAGCGCCTTGATGATACGCGAACGCAGTTCTTCCAGATGCTCCATGAAGGACATGCGGAGCATCCCTTGTTCTTCTGGATCTTCATCCTCATCCACGGCCGAGGGCGGCGGCACGGCCGGCGGCTGCGCGCCACCGGCTTGCACCACTACGGCCGTAGTCTCCCCGGGCGCTACTTCGCCCTCCGGAGATGGTACTCCCCGCTTTTCATCTTCCATGTCGCCTACTTTTAAGTTCGTCTCTTAGCTGTTGACCGAATGCGATTCCGGCGTGGTTTCGGGCGCAGGATTTAGACTGCGCGGGACCGTACCGGCCACATCGTGCGAGACGGGAGATTCAGCGCCCTGAGTTGCGGGTTCGCTTACAGTGGATGGATTTGCTGCAGTGGATGAATACGAATCGGTGGCTGGCGCCGGTTCGTAAGAATGGGAGCCGTATTCGTTGTAGTGATTGTAAATCTCGTTGGTGTAGCTCTGCGTGATTTGCTTAATCGAATCGTGTTCCTTTTCCAACTCTCGCATGTGGCCTTCGAACGTGCTCTTGAGCTCACTTTGCGCACGCCGAAATTCAGTGATGGCTTTTCCGATCGTCTTGCCCAGTTCTGGCAGCTTCTTGGGGCCGAACAGGACAAGCGCGACGAGAAAAATAACGACCAGTTCCTGCATACCGACAGGACCCATGGAAAAACCTCCGCTTCTATGATAGCAAGGGCCGAGCAGTACCGAACCGCGACGGGGAGGGAGCGCTGCCAGGAAAATTCGTGGTAGCGCTCCCTTGCGGTCGCGGTTCAGTGCGGAAGTTCGCGGCGGCGCCCCCTTGTGGTCGCGGTTCCGTCAACGGATGTGCCGCTTGTACAACAGATTCACGCTGAAGATTCCATTCTGATCCCGCGTCGCGATCGCCGACCATTCCGACGTCAACGTCAGCTCGGCCTGAATGATGGTCGAGTTCGGATTATCCAGCGCCGTCACGTAGGTGAATGTCAGATTGTTCGCCACTTGCTGCTGCAGTGTCACTTGGGCCTGGGGCAATTGCGATCCGCTGGTAAACGTCGGATCGATTTTGAGCTGGCTGATTCCGAACACGCGCTGCAAGCGATTCGACACCGGATCCGCAAGCGCTTTGCCGACAATCGCCGACTCGCCCATCTGCTGGAACGTCTGCGAAGGCTGGACCGGCTGGTTCGCCAAAAGCGTTGGGTCGGACGTCGGCGTTTTTCCGGATGCCAGCAACCCCACCAGCTCTTCGAATTGCAGCGGCGGATCGGAAGTATAGCTCAACTTCATGTTGTCCACCGGGCCAGTGACGCGAAGCGTCACATCCACGCCCTGCGCGTGCGTTTCAAGATTGATATCCATGATCGGCTCGATGCGCAGCGGGTTGTAGAATCCGATGGTCCCGGAATTCACCGTGTACGTAGCGCTGAAGAACGTCAGCGTGCCCTCGGTGATGTCCACGCGCCCAAGCGCGCCCGGATGCGACGCGGTTCCGCGAATCCGTAAATTTGCCTGCGCCTCCAGACTTTCGGCGAGCGATGTCTGCACCGCCATGGCATCCGAGGTTTGGATTCGGATATCGAGCCTCATGTTGTCCAGCAGCGAAGACGGCGCTACGGCTTGAATGGGAGGCGCGGATCGTGCGAGAAACGACCCGAGATCGGTTTGCGGCGTGTAGTTGATCTGGTTGATGGTTGCCGAACCGGAAAGTAAACTACCGTCTGGGGATCCGGTGAGGCTTAGATTAGTGTCGGCTACGATGCTGGCGCCTTGATCCAGGCGCACGCGCACCGATGTTGCGTTGGCGCGCAGCGCGAACCGGCGATTCTCGCCGCTCAGGGTGGCGAATCCGCTCAGCGTGACTTTTCCTCCGCCGGATTCCGCCGTCATATTGCGGACGCTCGCGCTGTTGCCATTGAATACAATCGCGCCGTTGGTGTTGGAAAGCCCGTTTGGGATGCTTGCGTAATTCGCGGCGCCGTCTTTGATCTCAGCTTTCCCGCTGACGAGCGGATCGGCGATCGTCCCACGCACGGTGGTCGCCACCACGATGTTCCCGGATGACGTGAGATCTCGATCAAAATCCTGCAGCACCACCAGATTTGCACTCGCGTTCAAACTCAGGTCCAGCGATTGGTCGCGCAGCGAAACGGTGCCTTTCGCTTGGATGTCGGTCTGCGGCCCGGTGAGGTGCGCGTTGTCGATCCGGACCATGGAGCGATCCAGCGTGGCGGACACAGGCCCTTGATTCTGAATGGTCACCGGCTTGGCGCCGCGCGCCGGCGGGATGGAGATGATTTGCAGTTTGCTGAGCTGTGCCGAACCGCGTAATTCGTCGATGTTCAGCAAGGGGCCGCGTATCGTCACCTGGCCATCGGTCTGGAGATCGAACGCAGGAGGCGCCGCGCCGTCCGTGCCAAACAGGCCCGCCAACCGCGTCCACGCGACGTTGCTGAAGGTAAGCTGTGCGTCCACCGGATAATCTTTCGCGATCTCGACGTTGCCGTGCCCTTGAATGGACGAACCCCCCAGGTTGGATGCAACTGTCAGGTTGATCTTGCCGGATTGCGTGGCTGCGGTGAATTTGAGATCGCCATAGCTTTTGCCGCGCGCCGTGAGCCCGGATGCCGCGACATTGGCGGAAAGATCCTGCACTGCGATGCGGGGATTGGTATCGCGGATCTCCGCTCGCCCATTCGCGGAAAGCTGCAATGTTCCTCCCAATCCTGGCCGCCGTGTTTGCAGGTTGTGGATGCGTGCAAGATCCACGTTGCTGCTGGTGATGTTGAACTGCAAGTTACCGGCTTCAAAATTCCGTTCCGGATGCTCGAACCGGCCGGCTGCGGTAATGCGGGCGGATCCGGCGGCGATGTCCAGCTGCTTCACTTCCACGCTCTTCGCAAGGTAGCTGGCCTGCGCGTGGATGCGATCCAGCGGCTCGTCGTAGATCACGGCTTTGTCCAGCGTTACGTCCGCATCCCCTTGCGGATTCTGCCAAGTCCCGGTGAAGCGCGCCGTTCCGGATAGATTTCCTTTTGCCGGAATATCTTTGCGCTGCGCGGCCACGAGCGCGCGTTCAATCGGCAGGTTGCGGATGGTCGCTTCCGCCCTGGTTGGATATTCGTGAGTCAGTTCCGTAGCGCCCTTAGCCTGAATGTTGGATCCAGCGAAATCGGAAGTGACGTTATAACTGACGGTTTGTCCCGACGTGCGAGCATTCGCATTGATATCGCCGAAGTCCTCGCCTTCGAAGCGCAGTCCACGTACGCTGGCATCGCCCGCGACTGCGGTCAACTGAAAGACGCTCTGGGCATCGAACGTTCCGCTGAAATCCGCGTTCAACTGCAGCGTGCCGGCGGTGTTGGGCCGCTGCTTCTGCAGATTGTGCACTTTTGCAAGATCCACCGGATTGCTTTGCACATGCGCATGTAGCTTTCCGGTACTAACGCTATCGCGCGGATGCTGAAACTCGGCGGTAAGATCCACGCGCGAGGCGCCGGATTGCACGAAGGCGGAGGGGACGGCGATTAACCCATCCGCGAGCCGGACTTGAGCTTCCAGACGATCGAAAGGTTCGTCCATGAGGGTTCCGTTGGCGGCCTGGATGTTCGCCGACCCTGTGGGATTTCCGACGGTCCCACCGATGTGCACCGTGGCGCCCAATGTCCCGGAAAAGCCGGCGCTATTCTGCCCGGCGAGCGCGAGCAGATCCGCGAGATCGCCGTTGCGGATGGCCGCGTCCACGGAGACGTGTTCATTCGGCGGCGCGGCCCAATTTTTCAGGCCGACCGTACCGGAGAACTGCGCCTGCATCGCGGCGCGCGTCAACAGCGCGTTTTGTACAACAAGACCGGCGCCGGTGGCCGTAGCGTCCGCGGTGAGCTTATCGAACTTGCGGTCTTCCACGCTGAAACCAGACGCTTCCAAATGTCCTGCGATCTTGGGGGATTCCAGCTTCCCGCTGATCGTTCCTTGAAAAGTAGCGGGGTGTCCATTGAGGTTCACCGGGGGCTGGGCCAGAAAATCGCTCGCATCGCTGGTGCTGAGCGAGACATTCAATTGCTTTCCTACCGACCCATTCAGGTCCAGGCGGGAGTGAGGCAGGGCGAGATGCGAATCGTCGACGCGCAGATCGTCCATTGCGCCCTGATAATCGGCATTGAGCTTCCCCGACACCGGAATTCCTTCGTGACCGGGCGCGATGGTTAGCTTGGCGTGCGCCGTGGTGCTTCGCATCACGGATTTTGCCTTTAGATCGCCTTCGGCTTCAATGGGTCCGGAGATCGCGCCGGTATAAGCCAGTTGCTTCTCGCCCAGCGTGTTCGCGATCTCGCGGAGATTCAGATTTCTCAAATTGCCGCGCAATTGGAAGTGCGCAAAATCCTGAAGCGCGAGATCACCCGCGAATTCGCCGCCGAGCGCGGCCAGCCGCATTCCTTTGAGATCCAGCCTATGCGAATCCAGATGCATGGCGGAAAACAGGTTGACGTTGCGGAGGCGCCGGCCCCCCGACTCGAAAGCAACATTCCGCGCCTCGATGTTTCCGCCGATCTCGTAATTGTTATTCGCATCCAGCTTGGCGATTCCGTTGGCGACCAATGTTCCCCCCGGACGCGCGTCCAGCTTCGCCAGCGCCCCCAGCTCGTTCAAATCCAGACGGCTCTTGAACTGGATCGCACCGTTGCCCTTGGGATCCTTGAGCGTTCCCGAGGCTTCGATATTCGATTGCCCGATGCCCGCGCGCAGGCCGATCACGTCGATCCGGTTGTCCGCAATGGTCGCGTTCGCATCCAACTCGAGTGCGCGATTTTCGACCGAGATCGGAAGATCCGCCATGTTCTTCAAATCCGCCAGTGCAACGTGACCATTCACGTGCGCCGAAATCTTTGGATTCCGCATATTCTCGATGGATCCGTTGATCAGCACGCTGGTCTCGGGAGTGGTGATCGAGGCATCGTGGAACTCGATGCGGTCGTTTCCTAGGTTCATCGGGAATTTCAACGTCGCGTTCACCGGCGTGTTACGGCCCGACACGACATACACGGGCTGGAATGAAAGCTGCCCGCCATATCCCTGCTTGAGCGCGTTGAACCAAAGCTCGGCATGCAAATTAGACCCATGCACGTTCAACGCTTGCTTTTGCGATTCGAAAACTAATACGCCGTTCGTCAGATCGAAATGCCCGACCGCCAGATCGATCACGGTTTGGAGCGCTGTCGGTCCGGTAGACGTGGCTTGTGTTTTTGGCTGGGGCACATTGGTGCGGCCATCCGGAAACACGATGATGTTGGCGGCCGGATCCTCGATTCCCAAATACGCGATATCCCACAAATGATGAATGCTGGTGAACAGCCGCAGATTTACTTGCACCCGGCGCGCAGCAACAAAAGGCGCAGCGCCCTTGGGTTCACTGCCGTGGATTACGAGGCCAGTGATGGTTGCGCGTAGATGCCTCCAGTCGAAATCGAAAGCTCCGACGTCCACCTTTCCACCGGTTCCTTCTTCGGTGGACGCGATGATCTTGCGTTTCACGTAATCGCGGAACCAATCCGTTTGGACCACCAGAATGCCGCTGATCGCGGCGAGTAAAATGAACGCCACCACCCCCGCCGCGATTTTCAAAAGACGCTTCCGGGTCATTGGAAAGCTTCCTGCTTGTACTCGATGCGTGTAGTTTTGCGCTCATGCGCCAGCCAGGCATTGAACAGATCGTTGATCCGATCGCCTTCGAGCGTAGACCGGATTTTGGGTTTCAGCGCTTCGATACTGTCCGTGCCCAGTTCTCTGTGATGCTGTTCGTAGTAGCTCTGGATATCCTCGTCGGTCACCAGCACGCCGGCGCGAAATCGCTGATCGATGAAGCGCAGCACCGTGAGCTGCCACAAGAGCTGCGCGCGAAGCTGCGGTTCAGTGAGCCCGTACTTAGCCAATGCAGCACTGGCCTGCGCCGCGGATCCGTGGAAACGGTCCCGCACAAGCTGCTTCTCAAAAGATTCGGCATCCTCATCCGTAGGCCGCCGATAACCGCCCGTCACAATTTCCTGGCGGATAATTTCCTGATCGATCAATCGCTCGGCCGAGTTCTTCTTCGCTTCGGCGCTCAACTCCAACGGTTCGCGGTTGAGAAAATCCGTCAGGCGCAGATCGCGCGCGATGTCGCTCGTTTTGATGACGTGCCGGCCGACAATGACCGCGATGCGATCGATCACCTCGGCGCCCGGAGCGGCGCTGGCCAACATCACCCATAGAATTGCGCCGGAGATGGTCAAAATGTCTGTCCGATGGAGAAGAAGAATTGAAAATGGCTGATGCTTTGCGGCACGCCCACGCACACACCGGCCGGCGGCACGTTCGGATTGCAACCCAGCAACTGTTGCGGTGTGCCTTTGAATCCCACGAAAGAAGGCGGATTGATGCTGTAAGCCAAATCGGCGCGGATCGGACCGACCGGTGTTTTGTAACGGATGCCCAACCCGGCAGCCTGCACTCCATAGTTGAAATCCTTCATGTCCTTTTGGTGAAAGCGGAGCGAAATGTTTTCCACCGAATCGTAGACATTGCCCATATCGTGAAACACCACGCCTTGGATATTCTGGCCGATGAAGGGAAAGCGCAGCTCTACGTTATTCACAAAAAGAGCGTTGCCGCCGAGCGGAAATCCGGTGGGCTGCGATACCGGACCCCCGGGCACCAACGGCGCGCCGGTATCGCGCGGGCCCGCTTCGTTATACGGAAACGCCCGCAGGGAATCCGCGCCGCCGGCGAAAAATCGCTCGGGCAGTGGAACCGATTCCTGCGCGCTCACTCCAACCGGCGCCGCAAACGGCACGATTACGCCAAACTGCGTCTGCCGCGCCAGCACCAGATTCTTGGTCAGAGAATAGTATGTCGCGTTGCGCAGCAACAACCGGCCGAAGCTGCGATCCGATCCGAAAAAGTGACCCGCCACACCGAAGTCTGCTGTATTGTAGATGCCTTTGTGTGGATCGGCCGGATTGTCCCGCCGGTCCTGCGCGATGTTGCCGGCAAACATTCCGATGCGCACGGGCTGCAGCAGCTGCGGGACCAGCAGTACCGGAATCACCACATCGCTCACACTCACGCGCCGGTAGGCGAATCGAAATAGGCCAGTGAGCGATTTCGAAAATTTCTGCGAGAACTGAATGGACCCTTCTTCGCGCTTGGCCGCGAACGTCCGCACATCCAGTGTCTGGTCGTACAAAATGCTGTACGTGATATTGCGGCCTTCTTTGTTCAGGAAGCGCGGCTGCAAGTAGCTGATGGATCCGCGCTTTTCGATGGATGAGTAAACAAACCGCGTCGAGATCACGTGCCCGATGCCCAGGAAATTCAGCCGCGAAACATTCAAAGAAAACTCCGGACTGAACCCCGTGGTTCCCGCAGGCGAAGAAAGACTGGTGGAGCTGGGAGTTCCGAATCGCGCAACTTGCGCGCCGATGCCGACGGTGAAGGTATAACGATCCGCCTCTTCGAAGTTGTACAGCACATATTTATGCTGCTCGTCCCCTTCCGGGTTTTGCACGGCTGTGTCCACGCGCGCGAAAGTCCCGAGATCGTAAAAATCCTTCTGGATCGCCGTCTCCTGCAGCGGCGATAACGGATCGCCCGGTTTCAACGTGATGCGTTTGTCCACGTAGCCCTGGCGCGTTGTTTTGAGGCCGCTGGTCAAAACTCCGCGCACGAATTCGCGATCGCCCTCTTTAATGGTGTAGTTAACATCCACGTGATGGGCCGTAGCGCCCGGCTTCCAAGCCGCTTGGAAGGTCGCCTTGGGAAAGCCGTGCGAATAGTAGTAGGTCAACAGGAAATCGCGATCGTTCGCCAGATTCGCGTCCGCGAAAGCTTGTCCGGCAGCCGAAACCAACTGCGCCTTCAATTCATCGGGATTGAACTGATTGATGCCTTGAATCGCAAGATGGTCGACGAACCATTGCTGCCCTTCTTCGATATTCACCGTCACCCGAACATCGCCGGTTTTGCCCTTGTAATCGCGGTCGACCTGAGCGCTCACTTTCACATCGCGAAATCCGTTCGACTGGTACAAACTCTCGATGTCTTGTTGATCCTTCCTCAGGAATCCGTCGCTGAAACGGCCATGCCTGAGCTGGAACGAAGCGGGCTCCAGGTACATCCTTTCCCGGATGTCCTGGGTGTCGAAATAGTGATTGCCTTGGATCACCAAGCTGACCAATTTGTACCGCTCGCCGCGCGCAATCACATACTCGATCGATTGCAGATCCTTCTGGGGCGGCAGCACACGGAAGTCGACGGTCACGTCGTAATAACCCTGGCTCTGGAAGTAGTCGCTCAGATTCCGCTTGCCTTCGACCAGAAGATCGTTGTCCACGGTCCGTTCCTGAAATACCGGAACGTAGCGTTTCAAGCGGCGTTTCGAGATTTTCGTCTCCACGGCTTTCACTGTGACGCGCGGCCCCGGATCGACAGTCAGGTTCGGCTGCACGCGGCGCCGCTGGGCATCGTAATCTAATTTAGTTAGTTCTACTTTCGCTTTGAGCCGGTCTTTCGATTCGTATTTCGCGCGCAATCCGCGCACACCGTTGCGGGTTCGCGTATTGGTTACATGCCGCCAAAAATGGATGATGGGAACGCGCCAGCCCGTGGCGCGGAGAATGGTGTTATTCGAAAGTTTGGCTTCGCCCGCCGGTGTTTCATCCTGGACAATCGGCGCCTCATACTTCGCCCGCTTGTGTTCTTTCACTGTGAATGTGACGAAAGCCTGCTGGGTTTGCGGATCGCGCTGCACAGCGGGCGTCACGGTGGCCTCGTAGAGTCCGTTGCTTTCGAATAGTTTTTGGATGCTGGCCGCGCCATTCGTCACATCCTGATCGTGAAATGGCTCGCCCAGCGAAAAACGCGCGGCACTGGTGACCTGCCCGCGATTCGGCGATTGACTTACTTTCCCGTCGATTGAAATTCCGCCGACGAACCACGTGTTTTTCACAACGAAGGTGATATGGACCCCGCCGGTAGCAGCTTCCGCCTCAACGGCGATATCGTCGAACCGGCCGCTGGCGAACAATCCGTCGATGGCGTGGGAAACGTCGGTGGCACGCAGTGGTTCACCAACTTTCAAGGGCTGCGCGGTGGCTAAGTCCGCGGGATCGAGCGGCTGAGAAGGCGAAAATGTGATCTCGACAATCCGCTGTCCCTCAAATTGCGACACTTGCGCAATGCCGTGAGAAACTGCGCCCGCTAGCCCGAGAGCCAGCAAACACAAAGACTTACCCACCTGTCGTGGTTGGAAAATCACCCCCCATTGTGACACCTCGCGCGCCGGTTTCGTTACAAGAGCTCGTTACAAGATCTATGGATTCAACTTGGCTGCGAAGTGGGACCCGAATCGATTGGCGTACACTTTGGTGAATTCGGCGCCGAAGAAGAAGAGTTGGGCCGAGTAGTAAACCCAAACCAGCACCACTACCAGGGACCCGGCTGCGCCGTATCCGGAGCCAATGCCCGCCTCGCCCAAATACCACCCAATCAGTTGCTTCCCGATCGTAAAGACGAGTGCCGTGAAGGACGCGCCCACCAGCACATCACCCCATTGCAGGTCGACATCCGGCATGACTTTATAGATGGCGGCGAAAAGAAACGTAATGACGACGAACGAACCGAAAAACGAAGCGAGGTGCAAGCCGGTTTCATGAACTGGAAACATGGGGCCAAAAGAATGCCCCATGGCGGTGATCCAGGCGCTCGAGATGACCGAGACCAGCAGCAGAAATCCAGCCGCCAAGACCATCGCGAAGGCGTAAAAGCGCTGTTTCACCAGGATCGCCAGGCTCCCGAGTTTGGACCTGCTCTGCGGAGCAGGGACATGCCAGATCAAGTTCAGTGCATCCTGCAATTCCACCACGACGGCGCTAGCGCCTAAGGCTAGCGTGATTACACTGATCAGAGTGGCGATTCCGCTCCGGTTCGGCTGCAAAGCGCCAAGAATCAAAGACTCAATGGTGCGAGCTTGGTCCATTCCGAGCATCCCCTGGATCTCCCAAGCGAGTTGCCCTTCCGCGGCTTTGCGGCCGAACGCCACCGCCGCGATGGCAACCACTACAACCAGCAGAGGAGCGAGCGAGAGCAGCGTGTAGAACGCCAAAGAAGCGCTGA
The DNA here is from genome assembly GCA_035295865.1 of Bryobacteraceae bacterium. Taxonomy (GTDB): domain Bacteria; phylum Acidobacteriota; class Terriglobia; order Bryobacterales; family Bryobacteraceae; genus Palsa-89. Next base: position 18,531 of record DATGIH010000144.1, on the reverse strand, counting down.
GCCGCAGTGCGTTATCGTCGTTCCACTCGCTCGCGGATTCCTTCACCAATCCGAAAAAATCCCGGAAGCGCAGCCGGAAAATGCGCCGAATGTTTTGGTTTTTCTTAGAAACGGATCGAGGCTCAGCGCCGGCCATGTTTCCATGGTGGGACGCTGAGCCTCGAAAAGGCAATACAGTTTTACGACCCGCTGATTATCCCTTGGCTGGGGCGAGTTGCTTGCGACGGGCGAAGAAGACCAAACCGGCCATCGCTGCGGCCAGGAATCCGTACGTGCTCGGTTCCGGTGTAGGAGCCACTTGAACCAGGAAAGTCTGTTTCCGGTTCTGTAGATCCAAATTTCCTAAGCCGTCCGTGGCCCAGGAAACCACGGCCCAATCCGAAGTGTTGACACCAGCATAATTCAGTAACGCCTGATGGATCCAGTATTGATCGGTAGTGTTGTCGGCGTCGTTACCGCTGATTGTGTTGAATCCACCGGAAATGCTGGTGTTGTTGGTGAGCGACCAGATGGCTTCCTGAATGGCGAGATCCACAGGAGTGTTGGCCACTACGGCGCCGGCTTCGCTGCTGACGAATCCGTTGTATTGCGCGACGAGATAAGCCGCCATTTCAAAACGTGACGCCGCGTCGCTCGGCAGGGCAACGCTATCGAACGTGTCCGTGGTATTGGTCCAGTGCGGATTTCCACCGTTGGTCACGCCACCAAACTTTACGGTGGTTGGATTCGCGGCTACGTTGCTCAGCAGCGTGACGTTGCCATAGCCGCTGTCGCCGAAGTTAAACTCTTCCTGATCGTCGACGCACCAGAATAGGGTGCTGTATCCGTTAATCGTACCGGCAAACTCGCCGCCGCCCACGCCCATTTGCGAAGAACCTGCGGGGGTATTCTGCAGAACCAGCGACCGAGCAAGGCCGATGTCGCTGGAACTGGTAATCGGCGCGGGATCGGCAAAAGCTACCGTCGCGCCGAGGACCAATGTAAGAACTGTGAATGATGATTTCATTTTTTCTCCCATTTCAAACTCGCTTTCAGTCTAGGGTTTGGGCCGTAGGCTGGCCATGGGAGGAATGGGTAGGGTGGTCCCGGTACTAAAGGGAGGACTACCGTGTCGAGGGTGGCGGACGCCGGAACCTATTTGTTTATAAGTGAATGAAGATTAGACACTTATGCATTCAAGGTACAACCGGCTATGGTGCGCTCCCGTGGCCCATGCCAGGGACCACCTGAGCTTTTCCCGGCGTTTCGTCTTAGATTTCGACCATGCCAGTCCCCTTGCCGGCGCCAAGCGCCATGGAAAAAAGTTCGGGCGCGGCACAGTTTCTGTGCAACCCGGATCGATGAACTAGAATAACGAAAGCATGGAGCGCATCCGCAACCGATTGATTCTCATCGTGAGCGCGTTGCTCGTCATCGTTTGCGGCGGCACGGCCGGCTTCATCCTCATCGATCATTATCCGGTGTTCGACGCGTTTTACATGACGCTGATCACCATCACGACGGTGGGATATGGAGAAATCCATCCGCTCAGCCACGCAGGCCGGATCTTTAATACCTTCCTCATCTTCTTTGGCGTAACCATTATGTTGCTCGCGGTGGGCGCCATGACGCAGACCATCATCGAGCTGGAACTCAATCAGTATTTCGGAAAACGGCGGATCAAGAAAATGATCGATCTTTTGCAAAACCACTACATCGTGTGCGGTTTCGGGCGTGTCGGCCGGGGCGCGGCGTTGGAGTTGCAGCGCGCGGGTGTCCCGTTTGTTGTAGTGGATAGAAACGACGAGCGCGTGGAACTGGCGATGAAGCTCGGCATGCTGGGAGTATTGGCGGATGCGACCGACGATCAGACTCTGAGCGATGCCGGCGTGTTGAAGGCGAGAGGTTTGATCGCAACACTGCAAAGCGATGCCGACAATCTGTTCGTGATTCTCTCGGCGAAGGCGCTCAAGCCGTCGCTGATGGTGTCAGCACTGATCGGCTCCGGACAAAGCGAGAAAAAAATGCGGCTCGCGGGCGCCGACCATGTGTTCGCGCCGTACGACATGACGGGCAATCGCATGGCGCAAGTGATGTTGAAGCCGCACGTCTCGCAGTTCATCGATTTCACGACCAAAGGAATTGGTTTGGATGTCGGCATCGAGCAGGTGCCTGTCCCGGCTGCCGCGGGAACGACTAAGACACTGCACCAGATGCAGATTCGGCGCGATCTCGGCGTAATTATCCTGGCCATTCGCAAGTCAGACGGAAGGATGCAGTTCAATCCGCCGCTCGAAGCCGAAGTGGAAAACGGCGACTTCCTGATCGCCATGGGCGAACCCAGCAATCTGCAAAAACTGCAGCAGACGATGGCGGAGACCGGCTCATGAAAATCCTGACTGCCGCTCAGATGCGCGCCGTGGATCGCCGCACCAGCGAGCTCGGCATTCCCGGCCTGGTTTTGATGGAAAACGCCGGACAGCGCGTGGTGGAACTGTTGGCGCACGCGTTTGGACCACTGCGCGACCAGCGCATCGTGGTGATGTGCGGCAAAGGCAATAACGGCGGCGATGGATTTGTTGTGGCGCGCCAGCTCTACACGCGATTTCGTCCGCGCGCGCTGCATGTCGTGCTGGCGGGCGATCCGAGTGAGCTGGAAGGCGACGCCGCCGCGAATTTCCTCATGCTCCAAGCGGTTGGGTGTCCGGTGGTTTTTGAGCTTACGCCGGACATGGAGTGCGCGACGTTGATCGTGGATGCGCTGCTGGGCACCGGAATTCATGGTCCCGCGCGGGGACGGGCATTGGAACTGATCCGCGCGATTAATGAGCGGTTTCCGTTAGCAGACGTAATTGCCGTCGATCTCCCGTCGGGTTTGGATAGCGATTCGGGAGTTCCGCCGGGCGAGACGGTTCACGCCAGCCACACGGTGACGTTCACCGCGCCGAAACTGTGCCACGTTCTTTCGCCGGCCTGTGAATTGGCTGGGAAACTGCGCGTGGAAACGATCGGGAGCCCGCCGGAACTGTTCGAGCAGGATCCGGAAATCTATCTTTCGTTGTCGGAACCATCTCTGTTTGCGCATCTGTTCCGGCCGCGCGTCAGCGATTCGAACAAGGGTTTGTACGGGCACGCGCTGGTGATCGGTGGATCGCGCGGCAAAAGTGGGGCAGCCGCGATGGCGGGAATCGCGGCGCTTCGCGCGGGCGCGGGATTGGTCACGGTGGCGTCATCCGAGGCCGCGCTCGCCGGCATCGCAGCGCACGCACCGGAGTTGATGACCGAAGTTCTCGCGCAGGATGATGCGGCGCGCTCCCACATGCTGGAACGGAAAAATGTGGTGGCGATCGGCCCTGGCCTGGGGCAGGAGCCGGAAACGGTGGCGATGGTGCGCGCTATGACCGAACATACGCCGCTTCCGATGGTGGTGGATGCCGATGGCTTGAACGCATTGGCCGGGCATCCAGCGCGCTATCGATGGCCGCGAATTTTTACGCCGCATCCAGGCGAGATGTCGCGGTTGAATGGCCGCAGTATTCAAGACATTCAGTCCGATCGGATCGGAAGTGCGCGCAGCTTTGCCATCGAACGCGGCGTGCATCTGGTGTTGAAGGGAAATCGCAGCGTGATCGCCGCGCCGGACGGCCGCGTGTGGATTAATCCCACCGGTTCTCCGTCCATGGCGACCGGCGGCACGGGCGACGTTCTCACCGGCATGATCGCAGGGATGCTGGCGCAGTTTCCCGATCAATTCGATGCCGCGCTTCTCGCAGCGGTTTGGTTGCATGGCAGAGCGGGCGAGCTCGGCGCGCTAAAGCTCGGCGAAAAATCGCTGATCGCCACCGATCTTTTCAAGTTTCTGCCTGAGGCAATGCGTGAAGTCGCGAACCATTTTCACACGGTCTGAAGAAGAGACCATCGCGCTGGGAGAAACGCTCGCGGCCGAACTGCCGGCTCACGTTGCAGTGCTCTTGATCGGAAATCTCGGAGCGGGAAAAACTACGCTGGCCAAAGGCATCGTCAAAGGGCTGGGAGCGGCGCAGCCGGACGAAGTCTCAAGTCCGACGTTCACTCTCATCCACGAGTATTCGCCCAGCGTGTATCACATCGATCTGTATCGGCTCGATCGCGTTGAGCAAGTGGCCACGCTCGGCCTGGATGAGATTTTCGAGCGTGAGGCTGTGGTGTTGGTGGAGTGGGGCGAGCGGTTTCCTGAGTTAATGCCTGAGGAGCGGGTCGAGATCCGGCTGCGGACGATCGGGGAGGATTCGAGGGAGATTTTAATTTGGCCGCGAATGAACGCGGATGAACGCGGATAAGACTACTCTGGTTGGAGTTCGTGTTGTAAATTGGTCAGGTACGCCAGGTCGGCGAGCTTCCTTTTTCGATAGTGGAAGAGAAATCCGCCGAAGACGAGCGTCACAATGCTAATTGTGATCAGAAGCGTTCGTGATACGCCGGTTTCGTGAAAGATCCACGCGAGGCAGAACGCCATTTCGACTGCGTAGAGAATCATTCCAAACGTCACGGAGCGCAGATTGCCGCGGCAGCGGCGGATGGACAGGTCCAAGTAGGCCGACGTCGTTGACGCGGAGGGCGACCAAGTGGCTCTCCGGTTGCTGAGTGCGAAGAACCAGGCGACGGCGATGAAGAACCACGTTGCGGCAACTAGGATGGCAGTCGCCGGGCGCGGATTGCGAATCCCGTAAACAATCACCGCACCGCCGATGACGACCGTCACCAAAATATCGGCCAGCAGCATCATTCGCAACATCCGCGAGTCGCGAGCGACGCGCTTGGACAAGTCCTCTAGCACCGGCGGCTCGGCGGAGGCTTGCCATTGATCGCGCCACAGTTCCAGTTCGGTGTCTAAATTCATTTTCGTTTCTCCAGGAGTTCTCGCAGGAGCTGTCGCGCGCGATTCAGCCGGACGCCCACGTTTGTCTCGGTCACGCCCAGCACTTCCGCGATCTCGCTATAGGACATTTCTTCTAGCGTGAGGGTAATCACTTGCCGATACGCAAGCGGCAGACGGCGGATCGCCTGCCGCAGGCGCTCGCCTTGCTGCTCTTGGGCGAGTCCCGCTTCGGGATTCGGTCGCGCGTCGCGAACCGGCGTGTCGTCGTCCAGAGAAGCTGTCACGGCGCCGCGCTGGCGTAAATAGTCGATTGCACGGTTGTGGGCCACGCGGAACAGAAAAGTGCGCTCCGAGCATTCTCCGCGAAACTTGCGCAGCGCCTTCCAGAGCGCGATCGCAATATCCTGAACCAGATCGTCGCGATCGCTCGCCGTATTGGTATAACTGGCGGCCAGGCGTACCAATGCTGGGCCGTTCGCCTCAAGCAATCGATTGAGCTGCTGTTCGGCTTCGGACTCCGCGCGTGCCAACTGGAAATTAACCGCCGTAGACAAATTCATCTTGCTGCAAAAGACGCGCGGCTGCTCGAAGGAGGCCCGCAGCACAGACCAGGCTGATGAGAGCAATCGCTCCGGCGGACAACAGCGGAACCGGCGAGCCTTTGACGAGAAGATTCATGAGCAACTGCTGTCCGGCGACGGGAAACCAGAACCATGCCGATTCCGTGTGCGGGAAGAATATCAAGAACATACCGAGGCCCATCGGCAGAAAAATCGCGAGTGACAGATAGGTGTGCGCTTCTTTGGTGCTGCGGCACCAGGTGGAAATGAGCAGCTCTACCGCGGCCGCAAAGAGAACCAGCGGAACAAGCACGATACCGGCCCGGATCAAAAGGCCCGGTGCTAGCCGAAGAGTGAGACAAAAGGCGGCCAGCGTGAGCGCAATTCCTGCGATTGCGAAGACACTGATCGCGATCCATTTGCCCACGATCAAATCGGTAAGCCGCAGCGGATTCATCAAAAGTGGGAGCAGCGAGCGGCGCTCACGTTCCCCGGCAATTGAATCCATCGCAAGGTTCATCCCACCCGAGAAAGAGGCGACCAGCGCGAACAGGCTCATCATGCTGAGAATCACCGCGGAACTTTTCGCGCCCTTTAGCGCCAGGGAAACCATGCCGACCACCAGCGGTCCCATCACGGCATAGAATCCGGACGACACCAGCGATCGCGTGTCGCGCAGATGATCGCGAATCTCTTTTCGGGCAATGATCAAAGCGTGGTTGAGCATTCCAGCGTCTCCTGTTTTCCTGTCAACTGAATGAAAGCATCTTCGAGCGAAGCTGCCCCGGTTTGGCGGCACAAATCTTCCGGCGTTCCTTCGGCCTTCACCGCACCGTTCGCCACAACCACCACGCAATCGCACAACACCCGGATCTCTTCCAAGATGTGGCTCGACAGAATAATGCACAGCCCGGCGTCGCGCATTTGCCGCAGCGAGGCGCGCAGAGCCCGGGCGCTCGGGATGTCCAGTCCATTTGTCGGCTCGTCGAGCACAAGGTTTTGCGGCGAGTGCAGAATCGCGCGAGCTAACGCGGTCTTCATATGCTGGCCTTGGGAGAATCCAGCGGTTCGCCGATCCGCGATTGGTCCCAAATCCAAGCGCTCGATTGCATCTTGCACGCGTTTCCGCAAGAACGCCGGTGGAATTCCCCGCAGCTCGCCAAAGTATTCGAGATTCTCACGAACCGTCAAGCGAGGATACAAGCCGGTATGATCCAGCAGCGCGCCTAGATCGCCATCCATATGGGTACGTCCGCTATCGGGCGTGAGCACGCCGCAGATCATACGCAGCGCGGTGGTTTTGCCGGCGCCATTCGACCCGAGCAAGCCCGTGATCCGGCCGTCCCGTGCAGCAAACGAGACGTCCCGGACCGCCCGAACAGCACCGAAAGATTTCTGGAGATTGAACGCTTCGATCATTCTGCAAGGGTAGTCGCACGCTCGCGGATTCCCTTACAGAAATTTGTTACTTCGGCTCGGCTACCTTGGCCGATTCGTTTCCGTTCTGCGCGACCACTTCTTCCACTACGTCGCGGACCGCCTCGCGGACCGCCTCTTTGACGGCGTCCTTGACGCTCTCTTCCAGCTCGGCCCGGTCCACATCCACATCCACCTGTTCGCCAACCACTTCTTTCACCAATACTTCCACCACCGGCGCAACGGGCGGAAGTTCTTTCGCCACGGCCTTCGCCACTTTCTTGGCTACCTTCGCAGCCGGTTCAGCTTCCAAGGCGGGGGCGGGTTCCTTGGCAGGCCCCGTGGCGGTCCAGTCCTCGGCGAAAATCTTGCTCATTTTGCTGACGATCTGCACGTCGCGGAAAATGAGCCCCACTTCACGCCGTGCCGACAGCTCCAGGTCGCGCAAGCTCTGGCTGCCGATAAAGGCATGGCTGCCGTCGCGGATGATGGTCCGCGTATGCAGCCGCATGGAACCGAGTTTGTGCCAATCCAGCTTGCTGCTTTTGCGCGACAACCGGCCGAGAATTTTTACTTCCACGCCCGCCTTCGCGCGTTCTTCCAGCACCCGGATCATCTCGGTGTCGCTTACTTCCGGATCGTAAATCAGCAGACTTTTCTTGGCATCCTTCAGGAAAGCGGAAAGCTCTTTTCGCGCGTTCACCGGACTCACCACAAAATTCGGCACATCCGCCACGTAGGGCTGCCGCTTGATATCCGCCTCGAACAGCTTCACCGCTTCCTGCACCAACTTGGGATTCGACGTCACCACTCCGAAACTCCGGCTGTGTTCGATGTCGAGATAGGTAAAGTTGAAGGCCAGCACGTACAGATCTTCGCGGTCGATGATCATGAATTTTCCGTGATAGCGGGCCAAGTCGTCGGCGCTCCGCGCAACCGTTACCCCGGCCGCCAGTAACTGCATTTCCAGCTTGCGCAGGTTCCGCTCGCCGCCCCGATTTGTATAGGCGATCAGGGCGTGCACGAAAACGCCCCGGCTCACGGCCGCGGCCAGCGCTTTTTCCACTTCCCCGCGGTCGAAACGAAAAATGACGATCTCAACACTCTTCTTGGCTTTGTTGATGGCTTGCACAAGCGGCATCACGCCATCGCCGGGCTGAACGTATAGTTTCACCTTGCGCGCTCCCTGGGACTTGCAACCGCAAACTCAATTGGCACACTTGTTGCTCTTCAGGCCGGTGGCCACTCGCCGCGGAGGATTCGTATGTCCAACAACCGAAAGATCTTGACTGCGTTTTTCGCCGCTCTGGTGCTCTGCGCCCCCTCCCCAGCTGGCTTGAAAAAAGGGAACAAAACCGCTGCTGAATCAGGAGAAATTACCGGAACCGAAATCGTCAATGTTCTGTGGCGGGAGCCCTCCGACATCCGCACTCGCAACTTGTTTTACGGCCCTGGGGGCGCGGATCATCAACCCCACAGTGTCTACACCTTCGAAAAAGAGGACCTGGACGGAACCAATCCGAAGTTTGTGGTTCGCGATGAAAACGGCGTGCGCTGGAAAGTAAAACTCGGCGAAGAAGCCAAGCCTGAAACCGTGGCGTCGCGGCTGGTTTGGGCGGTGGGCTACTTCGCGGATGAGGATTATTTCCTTCCTGAACTGCGAGTCAAAGAAATGCCCGCGCACCTCAAGCGCCGGGGTGCTAAGAAGTTCATCGCCCCGGACGGGACCATGCGGAATGTCCGGCTGAAGCGCTATTTGGATGGCGAGAAGAAAGTTGGCATTTGGAGCTGGCGCAACGATCCGTTTGCGGGAACGCGCGAGTACAACGGATTGCGCGTGATGATGGCGCTCATCAACAACTGGGATCTCAAAGATGTGAACAACGCGATCTATGAAGAGAAGCGCCACACCGGCTCGGGCTTCGAGCGCGTGTATCTGGTGAGCGATCTGGGCGCCAGCTTTGGATCCTGGGGCCTGGAGCTAACGCACAAAAAATCGAAAGGCAATCTGGACGAATATACGCGGCACAAGTTCATTCGGAGGATTGGCGCCGAAGAGGTGGATTTCGAAACGCCCCACCGTCCCGCGATGCTGGTGCTGTTCAATCCCCACGAATTCCTCATGCGCGTGCATCTGGAGTGGATCGGTCATCACGTTCCGCGCACGGCGGCAAAATGGATGGGTGAACAATTGGCCCAGCTTTCGCCCGGCCAAATTCGCGATGCCTTCCGCGCCGCCGGCTACTCGCCCGCTGAGATCGACGGATTTTCTACCGTATTGGAATCCAGGATCGCCGAGCTCAACCGGCTATAGCAACAGCTAGTGAGCCTTCTCTAGATACTTCCCGGTGGACGCATCCACGAACACCGAATAGTCGCTGGTGCTGACGGAATCTCCCCAAATCACGCGCCATGTCACATCGGGAAAGCGGCGCGTCTGTTCCATCAAATAAGTGATCGGCTTGTTGGGGTTCTTCTTGATGTAATCGGCGCTCTTCTCGGCCGCGATGTCGTACGCTTGATCCGAATCCGTCTTGATGGCCGCGATTTCAAAGGGAAACGCGCCGCCTTGCGGTCCGGAATAGCCTTCTTCGAGCCCCGCGAAAACGCCTTGATGTAAATTGCCCGCGGACTCCACCGTCGAATAGGTAAACGTCTTCGATTTGCTCAGCGACACGGATACGAACGTCGCCTCCCACGCGTCCGCTTTTCCTTTTTCCGGCTTGGCCGACAGAATGAGCGTGCGCACGCGCATGGGCTTTGCGTCCAGCGCCCAGTTGCGCGCCATCGGATACATCTTCTGGAAGGCTTGGCGGCCGGTAAGCGGCTCGAGCGGCTTCGGCGGTTCCTTGGGCTTCTCGGGTGTCGAGTCGGAACAGGCCGAAAGCAGTACGAAAAGCGGCAGCGCAAACAGAAGCGGGGTTTTTATCATCCCTTACATTCTGCCATGGTGATACACTGAAATTCTTGCGTCCACGAGCACTTGATTGGAGTAGCAAGCCGTGCGACAAAAGTTAATTCCCTTCCTGGTTTTTCTGCTAGAGCCGTTGTTCGCTCAGACTCTTGTCACGCACAGTTACAACGGCTCTGGTTCGGATGCTGCCAACGCCATAACAACCGATTCTTCCGGCAACATCTATATCGCAGGCACAACGACGTCATTCGATTTGCCGCTGCTCAATCCAAGTCAAAGCGTAAACCCGGGCACGCAGCTCCTCTACAGCACAAACGCTGGATTCAGCTGGAAGCCGCTGGCGAATTTGCCGGACGCCTTTCGGCCGTATCAGCTTTCTGAGACGATGCCTATCGCGGTGGATCCCACCAATCCCGAAATATTCTATTTGGGCTCCGATGGGGCGATCTTCAGGACCACGGATGGTGGACAGCACTTTACCTCCACCAGAGTTCTTCCATCTGGTTACACGGACTTCACGATCCTGATCGATCGTGTGAATCCATCGACGCTCTACGCCGAAGTCCCGACGCCCGGCGGAATCTTCAAAAGCACGGATGCCGGCGCCACCTGGTCGGGCGCGGTTCTCGGACTCCCGGCCGCCTACCCTGGCCCAATGACGATCGACCCGTTCCATCCGCAAACACTTTGGCTGGCCATCAACGGCGGATACTACACCACCGACGGAGCAAACACCTGGTCGCAAGCGCCTCTGCCGGCGTTTACGAACGGTGGGGTGATGCAGTTCGTTTTTGATCAGGCGAAGCCCAATACGCTGTATGTGATTGGCAGGCAAAACGGAAATGGTACGCCTTTTTTACTCAAAAGCACGGATGGGGGTAAGAACTGGACGTCATTGCCTACTCCCTTCAAGGAACTCGGGCTTTTGGTGGCCGATCCAGTGCATGCCGGCCATCTATATCTGTTGTCGGTTGCAAATCTTTTTTATCGCAGCGCCGATGGCGGCGTCACCTGGCAATCGTTTCCCTTTCCGAGCCCGTACGCGACTGCAATGGCGGTGGACCCTGGAAATACGAACATCATTCTCGCCGGATCGTATCGCAGCAACAACGGCGGCGAGACCTGGTCGCCCACCATGCCATCCCGCGATATTCAGATGACGTTCGCCCCTTCGGGCAAAGACCTCGTCTACGCCAGCGGACCGCTGACCTCCGACGCGTTCCTTGCCAAGTTCAAACCGGACGGAAAAACGCTGGAATTCGCCACTTATTTTGGAGGCATGGGCGACGAGACAGCCGTCGGCATTCAACTGGATGCAGCGGGGAATATTTGGATCGCGGGCACCACCACCTCGTTCGATCTGCCCGGCGCACAACGTGGTTTCACGCAGCAATTAACCGGCAGGCAAAATCTGTTTTTAGCAAAGTTCACACCGCAAGGTGAATTGCTCGGCTCCACTTACTTGGGAGGAAACAACGCGGAAACCCTGGCTTCTCTAAAACTAGATGCGCACGGCGATCCATGGGTCTTCGGGCAAAGCACCTCCACCGATTTTCCGCCGGGTATTTCGCCATCGGTAAATGAATCAACGGTATTCCTGGCCAAAATCGATTCCTCTGCCTCGCATCTTCTTTCTGCCGTGCCGGTCGATGGCGTGACGCAAGCCGGCGGCATGACCATTGATGGCTCGGACAACATCATTCTCACCGGCGCTACCAATTCTTCCAGCTTTCCGGTAACGCCGGGTGTAGTTCACGGCGTGGCGCCCCCCTCGTTGAGCGCCCTCAAGGCGTATCTCATCAAGCTGAATCCGCAGGGCGACACAATTTTCAGCACGTATCTGGGCGGAAACAATGGCGCCGACGGCTCGGGGATCGCCGTGCAGTTCGGAGATGAGTTGGAGAATGTCGGCGTCGCTGTCGCCACCGACTCCTCCGGCATCTATGTAATCGGCAACACCTCCGCCAGCGACTTTCCGGCAACATCCGGAGCGTTTCAAACAATGTTGAAAGGGTCCGGCTGCCCCTATCCTGCGCTGGCTTTCGACACCGGAATGATCGGCACCATTTATTCGTATTTGGTGGATGACGTGTTCGTCACGAAAGTCAGTTTAGACGGCAAGTCGACGCTTTACTCCACGTTGCTCGGCGGATCTTGCTACGATCGGCCCACCGATATCGCCGTAACTCCTTCCGGTGCGATCTTCGTCACAGGGGAAACGGACTCGGTCGATTTTCCTCAAGTGCATCCGCAGCAGGGCCCACCGGCAGTGCAAACCTACAAGTCGTTTGTCTCGTTGTTGTCCAACGACGGAAGTTCTTTGCTCTACTCTTCTTACGTGGCGGCGGGTTCTTCGCCAAAACTGGCGCTCGACACGGATGGAATGGTCGCAATCTCCGGCGCTACCGGATTTGGTGCGCAGACCCAAACCTATTCCGGTTTTCCCAATCCGCCCGCCAATCCGTTCACGAAAGTGCTGCTGGGCGCTTTGAACGTCTCGGCGGATCGTCCCGCATTGGATTTGACCTCAGCGTTAAATGCGTTCAGTCTGTTGCCTGGTCCAATCGCGGCTGGAGAAATTGTCGAACTCACCGTACCGGATTTTAAACCCCCGCAAGCGATCAACATCGGGCTGAATGAACGGCAACCGCTGGGAACATCGCTTGGAAAGACGCAGGTCCTGTTCGACGGGAAACCAGTTCCGCTCATCGCGATCTCCACCGGCAAGATCGAGTGCATCGCGCCTCAAGAGTTTAACTCCAACACCACGACCAGCATTCAAGTGAATTGGAACGGAAAACTTTCCAACGCGTTGCAGGAAGATGTCGCGCCCACCGCGCTCGGCCTGCTTTCGGCGAACGCCTCCGGCACCGGTGCGGCCAATGCGCGCAATCAGGATGGTACTCAGAATTCTCCATCGAATCCGGCAAAGCCCGGAAGCCGAGTGACCGTTTTCTTCACGGGAGCCGGCAACCCGCCGAGTGCGATCGGCACTCAGTACGGCGCCAGCGTAGCCCCTTTGCATGGTTTTGTACCGGGAATCTACTCTGCCACTTTTGAGATTCCATCGAATGCGAATGCAGAGTCGTCGCCTCTTGGCGTGACGCTTTACGCTCCCGGGGGATCGATCGTTGTGCCTGGCTCGTCAAGCCAGACTTTGATGGTCTATGTTAAATAGCGCATATCGGGCGCGAGAGGCCAAGGCTATAATGGAGCCTAACACGGGGTGGTTCCAATGAGAATCCGGTTTTTTCACCACTGTCTGATTTGCTGGACTCTCGCTGCGTGCGCGTTCGGCCAGATCAAGCCTCCTAGCGGAGGAAATAACCCGACCAGTCGTCCCACGACGCCAACGAACGGCTCGATACCGCAGACTCAAACCTCGGCGCCCGATTTCTCACAGCGTCCTTTATTCCTCTCCGGAAAAGTCAGCATGGAAGACGGAACCGCGCCGCCCGAGTCTCTGAACATTCAATTGACCTGTCACGCGTCACCGCGCACCATTGGCCGGACCGACGGAAAAGGAAATTTCAGCATCGATCTGAACAATCGCGCCGCAATGATGACGGTGGGGGATTCCACTGAGAACACCGATATGTCGCGGTTTCCCGCCACCGGCTCGTCCAATCGTGGATCGTCCGATACCTTCCCCACCGCCGCCGGCGCGCCATCGCGCTCCATGACCGCGAATGATTTGACCGGTTGCGATCTGCAGGCGTCGCTTCCCGGCTTCCGGTCCGACGTTTTGCATCTGGCGAACCGGAAATCGATGGACGATCCGAATGTCGGAATCCTTCTGCTGCACCGCTTGGCTAACGTGGAGGGCACTACCATCAGCATCACCAGCGCCATGGCGCCGAAAGACGCCCGCAAGGCAATGGAACGGGCGCAGAACTTCGCAAAGAAAGACAAATGGGATCAGGCCCAGAAAGAGATTGAGAAGGCGGTGGAGATCTATCCCAAATATGCGGTCGCGTGGTCCGAGCTCGGAGGCCTGCAACAGCGCGCGAACAATACCGGCGCTGCGCGCAAGTCGTTTGCGATGGCGCTCGAGGCCGATCCGAAGCTGATTCCACCGTACCTGGCGCTGGCCGCCATGGCGTCCCGCGAGAGCAAATGGCAGGAGGTCTCCGACGACACGCAGCGCGCGTTGAAACTCAATCCGGTGGACTTCCCACAAGCTTATTTATTAAACGCAATGAGCAACTACTATCTCAATAATCTAGATGTCGCGGGGAAGAGCGCACGCGACGGCATAGACCATGATCCGGAACATCGGTTTCCAAGACTCCACGAGGTGCTGGGCGCGGTGTTATTACGGAAGCAGGATTCCGCGGGCGCCGCTGAGCAGTTCCGCAAATACCTGCAATACGCACCGGAGGGTCCCGAGACCGCTCACGCGCGCAAGCAACTCGCCGAATTGGAGAGATCGCTCGCGCCGGAGGCGCAGAAGCAGTAGCTGTTCTCTGCGAGATAGTACCAAGTACCATCCAACCTGAAAGTACCTTGTCCGGGTTGTATCCCACACCTGAGACTAGTTACTGGCAGATCCTAATGGAACGAGCCGACCTCGAGCAGTGGAAGGCCCGGGAGGTCGCACGCCTTCTCGGGTTGGTAGAGACCGAGCGCCGCTATTACCAGGAGATCGCCGCCTCCATTCCAGTCGGCGTTCTGGTGTTGTCGCCGGACTTGACCATCATCTCCGCCAACCGCGCCATCCGCAGGATGTTCGCGCTGAGCGGAGCGTCGCTGCGCGCGCGTGTCGACACCCTGCTGCCGGGCTGGGTGCTAGATCGCGTTGCCGAAGTTTTGAAATCGGGCGTTCCGCAAACCAACATCATGGTGGCCGAAGCCAGAACCGGCCGCCGTCTTCGGGTCGGAATCATCGGCATTCAAAGTTGGGATGACGAGTCGTCACCCGAGGCGCTGGTCAGCATCGAAGATTTATCCGGGCTCGGAGATGTACCGGTACCAGCGGTACCATCCAGCGGTGCGGAACTCACCAACCTGAGCGCTGTCGTGTGGACGCTCGATTTGGCAAACGACAGGTTCGTAGTTGTGTCGCCCAACGCAACCCGGTTGCTCGGATATCCGGCTCAGCATTGGACCAGCACGCCTTCCTTCTGGACCCAACGCGTCCACGAGGCGGATCGCGACTGGGTCACACAAGCGTATCGGAATGCGCGTGATGGGCAATCCTTGGAATTTCGCGCCATCGCCTCAGATGGACGCGTGGTGTGGCTTCGTGAGAGCTTTCAGATTCTCGCGGATTCGCAGGGCCGTCCGCGATATCTAACCGGACTCAGCATGGATGTCACCGAGCGACGCATGCTGCAGGATCAGTTGGTGCAAGCCGAGCGATCGCAGGCGGTGTCCAAACTCTCCGGACGCCTGGCGCACGACTTGAACAACATGCTCATGATCGTCACGGGGCATAGTGAAGAGCTGCTGAACAGTCTCCCCGCCAATAGCCCGCTGCGGGCCGACGTGCAAGAGATTTTGAACGCCACCGAACGCATGAGCGGACTGACCGGTCATCTGCTGTCCTTCACTCGCCGCCAAAGCAGCACGGCGGTGAGCGTTTCGCTCAACGAAGTCCTGGGAGTAGTGGAACGAAAGCTCGGTCTACCACCGAAACATTCCGTGCGGCCAATGGTCGTAAAAGCTGACGCGGAGCGCTTGGAAGAATTGTTGACATGGCTGGTGGAACAGCAGCGTCAAGTAAATGTGGAGACTTCCCATCTGGAAATCAGAGAAGATTTGAACAGCGCAACCGAGACCTTGCGGCCCGGTTCGTACGCTGTGACCGCCATCACGCTACCCGAGCGCGCTTTCGACCCGGACGCGAAGTCCAGTTGGTTTGAAGCGATTCTGCCGGCAAAGGACAGCGATCCGTGGCCGCTTGCATTGACGCGCGCCTATGGAACAGTCCGTCAGTGGGGCGGAGATATCGTTGCATCAGCCGCGCCGGAAGGAGGCACGCTGGTGCGCGTGTTCCTCGAAAGCGCGGACGACCCCGGAAATCGCGAACCGGTCTCGGCGGCAAAGCCCGCAACCGCGGAACCTGGTCTCACCACAATTCTGGTTGTGGAAGACGAAACCGCAATCCGCGAGCTGGTGCTCAAGATTCTCCGCCGGCATGGTTATCAGGCACTGGAGGCCGCGAACGGCGAAGAAGCTCTCGCTCTTTGCCGCGAACATTCCGGCGTCATCGATTTGCTGATCACTGATGTAATGATGCCGCGCATGGGCGGCCCCGAATTAGTGGACCGTCTCCGCAAGCAGGGTATCAATCCAAAAGTGCTCTATGTCTCGGGATTCACGGGCGATGCGAATCTTTCCGCGCGAAACGTTGCGCCCGGTACTGCTTTCGTCGAGAAGCCGTTCACGCTGCAAGCGCTGCTGGCGAAGGTGCAGGAAGTGCTGAGTTCGGGTTCCTAATTCCCATACATCGCGCTATAGCCGAGCTGTTGCTTCACATAATCGCGCGGATAGGAAATTTCAACATTCGTTACTTTCCCCTGCGCGTCGAAACTCGCGCGCAGATCGGCGTTGATACCCGCCCAATATGTCGGGATGTTCAGTTTTTGATAGCGCGCCACTACCTGGTCGCGCAGCGCTGGATCGAAGTGAACGCCGTATTTATCCACTAAAGCCTGGATGGCATCGTAATCGCCTTCCGCCTTAATGCGCATCAGTTCCGCCAGAAGCTGACCTACTGCTGTGTGCATTTTGTCGTAATCCAGCAGCGTGAGATAGGTTTTTCCGTTCCGTTGCACCTCAACCACCGCGCCTGTTTCACGAACGTAATTCGCGATGAGCTGGCGGCAGCGCTCATGATCTTCCTGAATGGTGTCGCCCGTGCGGCTGCGCTGGAGCTGCGTGATGCTGACGCGAATCGCGGAGTTGTACATCGCTTTGCCAACATCGGGGCTCGAAATTAGGCCCAGTTCCTTCAGCTTTGGATCCCAAACGTTCCACAGCGCCATCAGATCCGCGCGCGCTTCTTCCAGCGTCGAAGTATATTGCTTCAAATAGAAGCCCGCATCGTGCGTCAGCTTCGGACTCAGCTTGCCCGAGCCGTGGCCGATGATCTCATGCATCGCCACCAGCAGCCCGTTCGCTTCCTGGTCGTACTTTTTGCCCAGTCGGATCTCCTCGGCGTTGGCCGCGAATTCTTCGAGCACTGCGGTGCCGGTCGCGCTATTCAGCGCGCGCGTGCTACCCGTGAAAAGAAAACTCTTGCTGCCGTACTTTTCGTGGATCTCATTCTCGTTCGGTAGATTGTCGCCGATGGTGCTGACATGGAAATCGCCGGTCTCCACCAACGTTTCCACGGCTCTTGCCAAAGGAGGCTTCACGCCTTGCTTTCGATATTCCGGCTTCCAGGGCGCGCGATCCTCGAAATACTGGGCGTTTTCGGCGATCTTCTGCATCATGGAGTTCATCCGGTTGTCCGTGATGGTCACGAAGCTCTGTGATGTCCCCTTAGCGCCGCGCGCATCCCGATAAATCTCGATAAAGCCGTTCGCGAAGTCCACGGCGGCGTTGTTCTGCACCCAGTCCACGCCAAAATGAATCCAGTCCTTGGGATCGCCGGTTTGGTAATAGCGGATCAACTCGCGAATCACCTTGGCTTGCGCCGGATCCGCCACCGCTGCCGCCTTTTCGAGGAACGAATTGGCTTTCGAAAGATACTCCGCATAAAGCCCCGGCGGAACCTTGCCATCCGTCGTTCCCGCGCGATAGACCTGCTCCACCAGATGGCCGTCCATTTTCGCGACACGCGAATTCAGCCGGTTGTGCTCGGTGAATCCATTCATGTCCGCCAACGAAACGCCGAAATAGAAATTGTTGGAGCTGGCTTGCAAAATATCTCCGCCCGATTGCGGATTCTTGTTCGTCATCAGCGGCTCGAACTCAGGATCGAAGAGCGATTGTTTCAAGTCCCCGATTTCCTTGACGAACGCCTCTTCGGTAAACCCGTGCGCGCCATGCTTGAGCGCGGCGACACCGGCATCTTTCAGCTCATCGAAAGTAAATTCCGGCAGAAATTTCCGCGATGTGTTGTCGTTGTGGTTGCCACGGCAAGCCCAGAAGAGTTTCGTGAACGCGACGATCTTTGCGTAAGCCGCCGGATTCACCCCATCCGGATGAGCCACAATCAACTCCAGCACTTTTTTCTGCCGCAAACCAAATCGCGAAAGCTGATCGTAGATGATCGGATCAATGGCGATCGAGGCTTGCGTCAGCCAATACCCAAGCGCCTGTTCATTCGGCGAGTGGGCGAGAAAACTCGGCGCCTCTAACTGCAAGAACCCGGTGGAACCAACCCGATCCACTAAAGCATTGTTTTCTTGTGCAAGGCAGGGGACGAGGGACAAACAAACCAGCGCAGTATATTTCATAGGCGGGCAACGAGAAACCAGAAACCTACCAATACACGAACGACTCTTCCTCGCAAACGAGCAATAACGGAGGACCGCCGGTGGAAATCTTAGCGGCGTGCGCCACCACTTCCTTGCCACCATCGGATTCCAGGCATTTGTTGAGATCGTCGATGTTGGAAAAATGCACTTCGGCAATTCGGTATGCCGTGACTTTTCCCTGGGGCGAATGCACGACTTTCGTCGCCACGAACCGGGTCATCCCCTTGAGCTTGGCTTCGGCCATGGGCATGTGCTCGTTTTTATAGGCTTTTTCAAAAGCCTCCTCATCCTGCGGCCGAGGGTAGATTACAACAATCTTTACGTCGTGCGTTCCCATTGTTCCAAACCACCAATCTTATCATTCCGCGCGGCTTG
>DATGIH010000143.1:0-3331 GCA_035295865.1 Bryobacteraceae bacterium | reverse complement strand
AAACGCAACTGTGGCACGTACCGCATGCAAGTGTACGACGAGCACACAACGGGCATGCATTGGCAGACGCATAAGCAGGGAGCTGAACATTATCGGCGGCTTATGAAAGAGGGCAAACAGGCTCGCATGGACGTGGCGGTGGCGATCGGGGCCGATCCCGCGGCAATGTACTCGGCCATTCTTCCTCTGCCGCCGGATCTCGATGAGATGATGATCGCGGGGTTCCTGCGCGCTAAACCTGTGGAGATGATCAAGTGCGAGACATCAGAGATCGAGGTGCCTGCGAATGCCGAAATTGTGTTGGAAGGTTACGTCGAGCTGGGCGAATTGCGGCGCGAGGGGCCATTCGGCGATCACACCGGCTTCTACTCGCTCGACGACGACTATCCGGTTTTTCACGTCACCTGCATCACGCATCGCAAGAACCCGATCTATGCGACCACGATTGTAGGGCCTCCGCCCATGGAGGACTTCTACATGGGCAAGGCGATCGAGCGAATATTTCTGCCGCTGATGCGCCTGCAACTTCCCGAAGTGCGCGATATTTGCATGCCGGCCGAGGGCATTTTTCACAACATGATCCTGGTTGCGATCCGCAAATCGTATCCGCTGCACGCGCGCAAGATGATGCACGCCATCTGGGGGCTCGGACAAGCGATGTTCAGCAAATGCATCGTAGTGGTGGATGAAGATGTGGACGTGCAGAACGTCCGCGAAGTGGCATGGAAGGCATTGAACAACATCGACCCTCAGCGCGATATTGAATTCGTGATGGGGCCGGTCGATTCACTGGACCACGCGAGCCGGCTGCCGAACTACGGTTCGAAGATGGGCATCGATGCGACACGCAAGTGGAAAGAAGAAGGATTCGTGCGCCCGTGGCCGGACGTGATCCGCATGTCGGATGATGTACGCCAGCGCGTGGATCAGCTTTGGAAGAAGGCGGGCCTGTGAAGCCAGTGAATGTCCGGAAAATAGCACCTACCGTGTGAATAGCATTAACGCATTCTGATTTGAGGCTCAAGCTCGACCAGTCCATCGTATTCTGGTCTTAGTGCTCCGCAGCCTGCTCTTGAGTTTGTCGCGGAATGCTCGGCTACGCCGATGGATCGAGACTTCTCCGATGGCGGACCGAATCACGAAACGGTTCGTCGCCGGGCACACGCTGGAACAGGAACTCAAGGTCTGCCAACGGCTCAATGCCGAGCACATCCTGGCGACGCTCGACTACCTGGGGGAGAACGTTCAGTCGCTCGCCGAAGCGGAGGTTTCGCGCGCAACCTACCTGAAAGCGCTGGATCAGATCGCGGCTTTGGGGCTGAGCGCGACAGTTTCGATCAAACCTACACAATTCGGCCTCGACTTCTCCCTGGAGGCTTGCCAGGCGAATATCGAAATGCTGGTCGAGCGCGCCAAAACGCTGGGCAGCCGCATCGAAATCGATATGGAATCGAGCGGCTATGTGGACCGGACCCTCTCGATTGTGCGCGCCATGCACGCCAAGCATCAGAGCGTGCGCGCGGTTATCCAGGCGTACCTGTATCGCAGCGAGAAGGATATTCTGGGTTTGAACAGCGAAAGAATTCCCGTTCGGTTGTGCAAAGGGGCATACAATGAGCCCCCGGCGGTGGCATTTCCAAAAAAAGCTCAAGTCGACGCCAACTACGTCCGATTAATGGAGTGCTTGCTTGCGCAGGGAACCGATCCAGCGATTGCAAGCCACGACGAAAAAATTATTCGCCAGGCAATTGGGTTCGTACGAGATCGGGGCATCAGCCCGCAAGGGTTTGAATTTCAGATGCTTTATGGGATCCAGCGCGAGCTCCAGCGTGAACTGGTAGGGGCGGGATACCGGGTGCGGCTGTACGTGCCGTACGGTGACGCGTGGTATCCATATTTTATGAGGCGTTTGGCAGAGCGTCCTGCCAATGTTTTTTTCCTCGTTCGAAATTTGTTTAAAGCGTGATTGGAATTAGAAGTGCAAGCCGGAACCCGAAGCTGAAAGAAGGAGTCCAACTTTTATGAAATACTGGGGGCTTCTGCTAGCCAAACTGGTGGCTGCGGGACTACTCATTGGCGCCGTGTGGCATGGCATACATATGAGCTTTCCTCAGCGCGTCACAATCTTTTTGTCCCGTATCGACGGAAGCCGCGCGGCGGCCGATCCGTTCGCGCATGATCTCGGCTACACAACCCTGATGATGGTCTTCTTTTTGTTTTGCGTTGGCCTTCTGTATCTGGTCATTTGGGATCAGCGCTATCGCTGCCGGACCTGCGCGCGCCGACTGCGGATGCCCATGCACGCCGGTTCCTGGCCGAACATGCTCCTCTTCGGCCAGCCCCGCACGGAATACATCTGCTTATACGGCCACGGCACGTTATTTGTGCCAGAAGTGGAAATCAGCGGTTCACGCAGCGCGGACTGGCACCCACATGAGGACATGTGGCGGGAACTGGAGTCATTGGAGGCTGGCAAGAGGTGAGCGAGCGGACCTGGCGGACTCTGGCCGGGGTCGCCGTACTGGTCCTGCTCGGTCTTATCTTGGTTCGCCTTACACCGCCTTATTTCGAGAACTGGAAGCTGCAGCGGTATTTGAACGATTTAGCCGACGACCCTGAAATTGCGAAGAGGCCCCCGGACTTGGTTCGATCAGACATCCTCAATAAGTCCGCCTCCCTGGGCCTGCCTGTGCATGGCGGAGATGTGCAGGTCAGCCGGTTCGAAAATGCCCTCAAAATCGAAGTGCTTTACATCGTCCACGTTGATCTTCCGGGCTACACGGTAGATTTACATTTTCGCCCGGCAGCCGGAGGAAGCTAATCATTCGAGTGCGGGGATCGCTCCGCGGTCTCGGCCGGTAGTTCCCTGCGAAATAGCTCCTCAAGCTGGCTCGCGGTCGGTGTGTTCTCAACCGACTCGCGCATTTCGTCAGCGAAGCCCTTCATGATTTCTATCAGATCGAATTCACGCCCCAGCGAGGTATACAATTCAACGCCCGAAAGGATGACGGACAGACACTCGTCCCCGCGCGCAGCAGCCTGCTTACGGAGCTTGTGTAACGCTTCAATCGATTCCTGACTGGTTGGGCGGCCGAGCATAAGCACAATACCAGGGTGAGAGGGGCGGACCCGGCTCACCCCGAATTGACTTGAATTAGGCAGTAATGCTCTTGTGTTGTTCGCCTGTTTGGACCTGAATCTGCCGGGGCTTCATCTGCTCGTTGATTGGAACAGTGATGTCGAGGACGCCCTCGTGTAGGCGGCAGCTCAATTTGTCCAGATCGAGCCCCGTAGGCAGCGTCACAGCGGTGTAGAAGCGGCCATACGCGAG
>DATGIH010000142.1:0-10940 GCA_035295865.1 Bryobacteraceae bacterium | reverse complement strand
TTACCGGCGGGTCGGGCGGTCCGCAACTGCGGTTGGAAACCGGACGCGGAGCGGTGACGGTGCGCAAGGCGAATGCGGATGAGACGACGTTCCCGAATATTCCGGAAGCGCCGAAGCCGCCTCCGAAGCCGATTAAGCAATAAGCCGGTTCCCGGCGTACTGCGTTGTTCGGTTGATCGGTTCTTCAGTTCCTCGGTTCGGCCTTGGTGCGATCACTAAGAACCGGTGCTCAAAGGAATAACGCGAGCCGTTTCTGCACGTCGGCACGAAAATTGTCGATGAACTGCAGTACATACGCTTCGATTGAAAGATTGGAATCTTCCACCAGCGGCGTTAAATCCATGGCATAACTCAGCGCCGTTTCTTTGTCCGTGCCGTGCGATGCGAAGTAGGTGGCGTTAGCCAAACGCCGGCCGGCGGTGGCGAGATCATAACGCTTGCCGCCGCTGATTTGCGAATCGAAAACTCCCACCAGCGACGCCGCGATGTTTGGCCTGGCCGAGCTCGGCAGCACCTGCTTTTCGTCGTCGCCCATCCAATCCAGATTGCGCCAGACTTCACAACCGTAGACTTTTTTCGGATGCACGGTGTCCCGCGCGACGCGCAGCGCCGCGATGCAGCGCAACAAAACTCCGATATGCGTATCGTGCTTGTCGGCCGGATTGTGTAGGTAGACAAACTCCGGCTGCGCTGTTCGCAAAATTTTAACCAGATCGTCGACTAGATTCGTTTCCCGCGCATTCTTTACCTGGGCGCTGGAATAGCCGAGTTGGATCTGGCACGCGTAATCCCCCACATACGCGGCTTTACGCTGCTCGATTAGCCGAACCTTCTGCATCTCCTCATCGGTGTAAGCGCCATAAATACCGCTTCTCGGACTGCCCGCGCCGCTGGTGGCCACCACGCCGCTGAACCATTTGCCGGAGCTACCGAAACATTCGGCGATGCCGTGGTAAGCCATGATCTCGATGTCGTCCTGATGCGCGGCAATGCACAGGTGCGTGGTGCGCGCGAGAGCCGCATCCGGCGCGGCACCATCGGGGACGAAGAAGTCCGTATTGGAATTATGAAATTGCATGTGTGTGGTCTCGTTAAATGGCGGGCAGGCTGGCCGCAGCCACCGCTTGTCCGTGCCGCTTTTCTTTCTCGTCCGGAATGTGGAACCGGATGTTGCTGTCGAGTTCGGGGAATTCCTCTTTTAAGACTTTCTTTGCAGTGGCGAGAATCAAATCGCCGCCCGCTCCGCTCATCACGCGGCCCAACACCAGCAGATTCCGGATCTCGTAAAAATCGGCGTAGTGCGCAATGTTGTAGCCGAGATACACGCCGATGGTTTCGTAAATCTTGCGCGCTCTCTCGTCGCCCGCCGCCATCAGGCGCTGTACTTCGAGCAGCTTGTGCGGAAGCACCATATCGCGCGCAAGCTGAATGCCGGCCGGCTGCAACAATCGGGCGACGGCTTGTTGAGAAAAGTATTGCGCACCCACGCCCGGATCGCCCGACCATTCATCCACGGGGGCGTTCTCGCGATAGTCCACCGGAACGAACGCCAGTTCGTTCAACCAGGTTGTGATGTTGCCTTGCGGTGTCACGTAACCCGCGGCCAGGCTGCTGCCCATCGCGATTCCAAGCACCGCGTTGTCATTCAACGCCATGGATCCGGCAAGCGCCGTGACTTCCCCATCGTTCACCACTTGGAACGGGACTCCGCCCCACGCGGCTTTCAATTCGAAAAACATTCGGCGGACGCGTGTGTCGAACAGATGCTGCGGCACTGCGCGAAACAACGACGCCACGCGGATTTCGTTGTTCACATAAACGCCCGCCGAACTTCCGCCGATCGCATCCACGCGCGGAAGCTTGGCGGCCGCGCGCTTCAAGGAATCGTTGATTCCATCAAAGTGGTACTGCGGATCGCTTTGCACACTTGGATCCCACGCCACTTCTTCGCTGAAGACCACCTCGCCATCGACGACGGCGGCGCATTTGCGGTCGCTGGCACCGAGGTCGAAGCCGATCCGGCAACCTTCCAGATGGCGGCCGAGCGGTGTCGCGGATTCTTTCTCTTCCGGAACATCTTCGATTTTCGCGGTTTCCACGGTGAGCGGACGCCCGTGCACGCTTTGCCCGATGAATTTCCAGTCGAACGCGCGTTCTCCTTCCGGAGAATACACGCGGCGCAGGTAATCGGCGATTGCGGGGTTGCCCGCCACGGTGACACGGTAGGCGCCCTTCTGCCACAGCAGAAACTTAAGCAGCCTTTCGACGTAACGCTGGTTGAGCGGGATGTTGTCGCCCACATGCGGAAGAATACGGGTTGGGTAGACCGAGACTGCGTCCTCGCCGCGTTCCAGTGCAAGCGCAAGATTCTCGCCGCCAGCTTGCGCCTGGGCGCGATAAGCTCGGTTCCACAAAACGGCCGGGACAAACTCCGGATCGAGTACAGGGAGAAATTTCGGCGCTGGAATCAACACACCATGGTATCAACGCCCGGCCAAAATCAATTGGATGTCTGCGACATTGGTTCCGGTGGGTCCGGTTTTGATTAAGCCGCCCAGCGGGTCGAAGAAGTGATAGGAGTCGTTGTTCGCGAGCATTGCAGCAGCGTCCAGTCCCTTACTTTGCGCGCGCGCAATGGTCGTTCCGTCGGCTATCGCCCCTGCGGCATCTGTCGGACCATCGGCACCGTCTGTCCCGCCGCTCAGCAGGACAACATCGTTAAGGCCCGAGATATCAATCGCGGCCGCCAGCACCAATTCCTGGTTGCGTCCACCTGTTCCGTCTCCGCGAAGGGTCACGGTCGTCTCGCCACCCGCAATGATGCACGCCGGTGGCTTCAGCGGACGTTCTGCCGTGCGAATCTCTTTCGCGATTGCGGCGAAAACGCGCGCCACCTCTCGCGCTTCGCCTTGAATACCGGACGCAAGCACTAGCGTTTTGTATCCGAGCGACTTCGCTTCTTGTGCTGCTGCATCCACTGCCAGCCGGTTGCTGCCCACGATCAGATTCTGCACCTTGGCGAAAGTGCGATCGCCCGGCTTCGGCGTTTCGCTCGCGCTGGAACTCAGGCGGTCGCGGATTCCCGCTGGAGCTTTATCCCAAATGCGGTATTTTTCGAAGACTGCTCGCGCCTCGTCGACCGTGGTGCGGTCGGGAACCGTGGGCCCGGAGCCGATTACGTCGAGATCGTCGCCAATCACGTCTGAAAGGAGCAGCGTCAGAACCGTTGCCGGATAGGCGAGGCGCGCCAATCCGCCGCCCTTCAATAGCGAAATATGTTTACGGATGCAATTGATTTCATGAATGGTGGCGCCGCAATTGAGCAGAAGCTTGGTCGCGATCTGTTTCTCTTCGAGCGTGACGGGCGGGGCCGCGAGGGGCATCAACGCGGATGCGCCGCCCGAGATCAGGCAAAGGACCAGATCATCGGCGCCGGCTTGCTTAGCGATTTCGGCGATCCGCGCAGCGCCTCGCTCGCCATTCGCATTCGGCACTGGATGCCCGCTCTCGTTCAGCTCCACTCGGCGCAAGTGAGCCGACGTTCCGTACGGGACATTCACGCACCCTTCGGCGATCCGCTTTCCGAGCAGGCGCTCAATTGCGATCGCCATCTGGGCACTGGCTTTTCCGGCTCCGATCACATGGATTTTTCGGAAAGCATTCAGGCGATAGCGATGCCGTCCTGCGATTAAGGAGTCGCCGTCCAGGTGCACATGGCGGCGCACCGCTTCGGCCGGAGCGGCTGCTTTCAGCGCGGCTTTGAAAATGCGGATCGCATCTGCGCGCAACGAGGACGGCATCATGCGTGGCGCACGTTCGCAACGTGGCGTGTTCGCACCGTCGAAAACACATTTAGGGCCGACCCTCTGGGACTCGCCAAGTCGAAAGGCCGTCGAGGGCGTCGGCCGCGGACCTGGGGGTCCGCCCCACAAAACGCATTTTCATCCTTTTGGATGGATCGCCGATCCATGGGAAACACTGTCGCGAACACAGAATAAGGAAGAAGCAGCTTCGAGGCGTTCACATGAGTGTGAACGCGGCACGCAGGAGTGCGTGCGCCACGGTTAGCGGCCAGATTGGACGATCCGCGATATGGCACTAGAATACGGGGAGCTTTAGAATCGCGGCAACTGCCGCCGCCGGATCGTCGCTTGCGATCTCGATGCGATACTCCGCGTTGCCATACGCATTTCGGCGATCCTCATAAAGCTTTTTGAATTTTTCCGGATCGCGCGCCAGCGGTCTGTGCGCCGAGCCTTGAATGCGCGCCGATACCCGCTCGAAAGGGCAATCGAGCCAAATGGTGATTCCGTTCTCGGTTAAGAATTGCTGGATGTCCGGCGGTACGAACGTGCCGCCGCCGAGCGCGACCACCATGGGCTTTCCGCGTTCGATTTGGCTCACTCTTTTGCGGATGGCCGATTGCTCCGTCTTGCGGAACTCGGCTTCGCCTAAGGTGTCGAAAATATCTACAATCGCCGAGCCATGTGCCGCCACGATGTCCTCGTCCAGATCGGCGAAATCCCAACCCAGCTCATCGGCCACCAACCGTCCGATGGTGGTTTTGCCGCAGGCCATGAAACCCACCAGATACAGGCCGGGCGTGCGCTTAAGCTTTAGAATCATGTGGCGTGTTCCGAACTCCCATGGACGCGGAGTAAGAAGCCATAATAGTACACATGCAGCAAGAGCTGTTGCCGCTATTTCCGCTTCCCGTGGTGCTGTTTCCCCGCACGGCTCTTCCGCTGCATATCTTCGAAGAACGCTACAAACAAATGATTGAAGATGCGTTGCGCGGCAAAACGGAGTTTGGCGTGGTCCTGGCCGGCGAAAAAGGCATCGTGAATATGGGCTGCACCGCCACCGTGGAAAAGGTCCTCAAAAAGTATCCGGATGGGCGCATGGATCTGGAAACGATGGGCCGGCGGCGCTTTGAGATCATGATGCTGAACGACGAAAAGCCCTACTTGCGAGGCACGGTGGAGTTTTTCGACGACGAAGAGTCGGAACCCGTCGCAGCGGAAGTCCGCAAGCGGGTGATGGACGCGTATCAGGAAGTTCGCGGGCTGGATTCCTCCAGCCGGATGGACGAACCTGTGCTCACCGATCCTCAGCTCAGTTTTCAACTGGCGCAAGTGGTTCCGGATCTCGATTTCCGGCAGGTGATGCTGGCGATGCGTTCGGAAGCCGACCGGATGCGAAGGCTGGCCGAGTTCTTTCCCAGTTATTCCATGAAGCGCCGCCAGATGCATCATGCGCGCGTTGTCGCCCCCACCAACGGGCATTCCAAGTGGCCCAGCGGCGTGTGAAGATCGACGCGCGGCAGCACCTGATCATCGACGCGGACGACACGCTCTGGGAGAACAATATCTATTTCGAGCGCGCCTTCGATGAGTTCTACGACTTTCTCTCTCACTCCAGCATGTCGCCGGTGGAAGTGCGCGCGGTGCTGGACGAAATTGAAATCGTCAATACCAAAATCCACGGATATGGCGCGGAAAACTTCGTGCGCAATCTGGGGGAATGTTACCGCAGGTTATGCGAGCGCGAAATCCATGCGGACGACCTTCCCCGCATCATCGGCTTCGCCAAGCGCATCGTCCACCATCCGATGGAATTGATCGACGGAGTGGAAGACACATTGGTTTATCTTTCTTCCCGGCACGATCTCACGCTGTTCACGAAAGGCAATCCGGAAGAACAGAAGCTGAAGCTCGACCGCTCGGGGCTTGCGGTGTATTTCGGGCACACCGCCATCGTGAAGGAGAAGAACACGGCAGCCTATGCCTCGCTGATCGAGGAGCGGGACTTGCAAGCTGCCGATACCTGGATGGTCGGCAACTCACCCAAGTCGGACATCAATCCGGCGCTCGAAGTGGGGATTAATGCGGTTTTCGTGCCGCATCCTCACACCTGGAGTTTGGAGCACGAAGAGGTGCGCGAGACCGGGCGGGGGAAATTGCTGCAACTGTCGCGGTTCGCTGAACTCCGGGATCATTTTTGAGGTAATCGTGGCGCACGCGCTTTGCGTGCTGTGTCCGAACTTCTGGGAACCCGTTTTTCTAAAAGGCGTTCACAAAAGTGTGAACGCGGCACGCTGAAGCGTGCGCTACCGGCAACAGCTTTGGGTCGAGATCAGCGCCACCGGGGAGATTCCGTGAGTCGAGGTGAAGTAGCTGGAGCCCGAAAGGTTCCGGTATACCGCTCCGGCAACACCCGAGGCTACGGGACCATTCACCTTGCCGCCGCCAGTAAGCAGGACAACCACAACGAGCTTGTTTCCGCCGACTTCGTTGTAGGATCCGAACCAACCGAGGTGCGTGGGCGACCGGCCATCGGTGCAGGTGCCGGTTTTGCCGAAAATCGGCTCATCCGGATTGTAGTTTGCGCGCCGCGCGGTGCCGTACTCCACCGCTCCCATCATTCCCGGCTTAATCACCGGCAGCCACTGCTGCACGTCGATTTGGCGTTTCACCTTCGGAACAAACTGATCGGGCGCATCCAAAGCTTTCGGATGCTGCAGATAGTAGAGGGTGCCGCCGTTCGCGACCGTCATCATCAGGCCAGCGAGTTCGAGCGGTGTCATGTAAATGCCTTCGCCGAAACTAGTCATCATGCCGAGCCCGTCGCTCGGCGGAGCGCTAGCCAAAGTCCCGGCTTGCTCACCTTCCAAATCCAGACCCGCCTTCTCTCCCAATCCGAAAAGCTGCGCGTAATGGATGATGCGGTCATATCCGAGCTTGAATCCGACTGCGGAAAAGAATGCGTTGTTGGAATGCGCCAGTGCCTCTGTGAGATCCATGGGACGCCGCCGGCCAACTCGCAGCAAGGTGTTCTGCTCGATCAGCCCCTCGTTCAGCCCGGCGAGGGCCGCGACAACCTTGATGGTGGAGCAGGGCTGGAATCCGCTTTGGAAAGCCAGCTTCTGATTTACGATGGTCAGCAGCCGGCCGTTCGTCGGATCCACTACCACGACTGTTCCGTTGTAGGGACCGAGCGCCTGCACCGCTGCCCGGCGTACCACGAGATCTTCTCCGTCCACCGAATCACCGACCGTGGAATCCGCGAACGTCGGCGAGGTCCAGGGATTGTTGATGAAGCGCTTTTTGGGCAGCCTGGAAAGATGGCTTACAGGATGATGCGCTACAACCGTCCTGGTTTGCGCCGTCTTGGCTGCGGTTGTTTTCGCGCTCGCTGCCGTGCCCGTTGTACTGTGCGCGCGGCGTTTTTTCTTATGCGGAGTGGTGGTCGTCGTCGCGAAAAGCGATCCGCTGGCGAGGGCGACTACGGTCAAAAGGCAAATGACACGGGGCTGACGATGATGCATAGATGCCTAAGGTTCCAATGCTTCACTTGAAAATTTAACGGCAACCTGTTCCCACATTATGGGTTATCGGCAGGTTTTCGTCAAGCTTCAGTGAAGTTTCCCAGGTTGTGTGGTTACACCTATGATTGTAATGCATGGAATCTGCGTTCAACCAGTGCTTGCGGAGGGTCTAACCGTTTAATCCCCAGGCATCGTCCAGCTTCGTCAGACGCGTGCGGCATTGTTCGCAGATGAGTAAGTGTTCTTCCACCTGGGCGAGCCGATCTTCCTGCAGCGTGCCCTTACTGTAAAGCTCCAGCCAATCGCCGGGAACATGTTCGTTCATCGATCGCGCCTGCCAACGCGAGTTGGGTTTTCAAGAAGTTAGGCAATCCCGGAACCCAGCCACAGTATATCTTGCTAGAATGCTGGCTGTACAGAAAATGATTCGCTTTCTGAAGAGAGCCGGTGGTCAACAAAAGGCGCTGCCTATATCCAGTCTGGGGCATCTCGAAATCGCCGTGATGGAAATTCTCTGGCTCCAGGGCGAATGCAATGTGCACCGGGTGGCTGAGGCCCTGCAGCGTCCGCTGGCCTACACCACCGTGATGACGACGCTGGATCGGCTTTTTAAAAAAGGCTTCCTGGATCGTCGCAAATCCGAGAGGGCCTACCTTTATTCGCCACGCCGGTCGCGCGAGCAATGCGATCAGCAAGCCGCGGTGGATTTTATGGCCGATTATCTCGGCCGTCCGCAGCCGGCGGGGGAACTGCTGATCTCCTGCCTGGTAAATGCAGTTGGCGAGCAAAACGAAAAGCTTTTGGATGAACTGGAAAAAAAGATCCGGGCCAAGCGGCGAGAGCTGGATCGGGCGAAAGCATGATCCTGCCATACACGCTCCGGCTGTTCGTGCTATCGCTCGGCTGTTTCTTTTTGATCCAACTTGTGTGCTCGTGCGCGATAAACCTGTTCGCGGCCCGTCTGCTCAAGCTTGCCGAACGTCGCCGTGCTGGTTCAGCGGCCTCGCTTCTGCTGGGCGCACGATTACTGCCCGCGGCCGCCGCGCTTCTGATCGTCGGCGGAATTTGCGTCCCCAGTTATTTCTCGCTTGAGCCGCGAACGAATTCCGAGGAAGTGGGGCTGGTGGTTCTTGCTATGGCGTTCTTCGGCGGGCTGGGCTGCGTTCTGGCAGCGAAACGAGGGATTTCCGCCGTAGTTTTTTCGAGGCGATCCGCGCGCTATTTTGAACGTTCTTCCGGAATCATGGCCGTCGCCGGTATTCTGCGTCCACGGATTTTGATCTCGCCCGATGTCATTCGGGGTCTCTCCGAGCCAGAACTGGCCGCCGCCGTGAGACATGAGCAAGCTCACGCATCATCACGCGATAATTTGAAGCGCCTGCTGGTGCTTCTTGCGCCGTGTGGTCTTCCACTTCGAATGCTGGGTGGATTCGCCGCGCTTGAGACCGCATGGGCGAAATACACCGAATGGTCCGCGGATGATCGCGCGGTTGCCGGAGATCCAGGCCGAGCACTCTCGCTGGCGGGCGCGTTGGTCACGGTTGCCCGGATGCGGGTCCCATTACAAACGGCGCCGCTGATTACTCCACTGGTAGCGGATGCGGCGGACTTGGAGGTGCGCATCCATCGCCTGCTGGCCGGCTTTCCGGCGCCCGAAAAATCCGATCGGATATGCAACCCGATCTGGGCCGTGGCTGTGTGCACATCTGGATTTTTGTTCGCGATCGCCGCCCCGCAGATGTTCGAAGTGGCGCACCGGTTGCTGGAATACCTGATCCGCTAGTCTTCGCTAGCGCGGCTCATCATAAAACCAGCGACGGACTCGACGAAGA
The DNA here is from genome assembly GCA_035295865.1 of Bryobacteraceae bacterium. Taxonomy (GTDB): domain Bacteria; phylum Acidobacteriota; class Terriglobia; order Bryobacterales; family Bryobacteraceae; genus Palsa-89. The sequence continues at coordinate 1,781 of DATGIH010000142.1, read as the reverse complement.
ACCTTGTCGCCCGCGTCGGGAATGACTTGGCTTTTTCCCGCAAGATCGTGCCGGTACTTCCACCACTCCCGCACAAACAAAATCGACAAAACGCCGACCAGCACCAGTCGAACGGAAATCAGCGCGAGATTGGCGGCCCGGCCGTATTCGGTAAATCCGAGACTGAGCAGCAGCAGGAACCCGAGACAGAGGATCCATGCCCAGACTTTCTTCATATCTCAATGGTAACCCGGTGAATTGGGATCGATTTTATCCGTCAGCACGCCAATCCGGCCTACTCCAGCGCCATGGGCGACATCGATCACAGCGGCCACATCCGCAAACTCCAGCTCCGGCGCACCGTTGATGAACAGCACGCCGTCCGGCCGAACTGCGAACAAAGCCCGCAGCCGTTCGTGCAAATCGGCAAAGATCACGGGCTGCGAATTAATATCCATGGACCGATCTTTCTGGATGCGCAGCACCAGATTCATCGGATCGGGCAGAGCCGGCTGATTCTCAGCGGCGCGCTGCGGGACGTCGGATTTCAATCCGACTGTTTTGGTAGGCAGCAGCATAAACACGATCAGCAGCACCAGAAGAATATCGATCATCGGCGTGACATTGATATTCGCCGCCGCCCGGTTGCCGCCCAATTGCATCGCCACGGCAATATAGACAAGAAGTTTGTGGAGAAAGTTCCGCGCTCAGTGGCGGGCTTCGAGCCGCGAGCCGTCCGTACCCGGCCCGGGCGTGGAACGCGCCCCTCGGAGTCCCGACCACTCTTCACACAAAATGATCGAATTCGCGGGATTGTTCGGCGAATATTTCAACGACACCGGACCGATCACCCGCTCCAGGTGGTCCGGGGTCTGCTGGCGTAAATCCTCGACATCCTGCGATGCGGTGTACAACACGCCGCGCACTGAGTATTCGTAGTAGATGTTGTTCCCGGAAACTTCGGTGATGGTGGCATCGCCCAACCGCCCCTGCTGGTTCACAAGCAGCCTCCGGCGCTTCTCGCGGTCCTTGGGATTGCGCCGCAGGAAGCGTGTGGCCACATAGACCGCGAGCCCAATCAGCGCGATTGCGGCCACCCCCAACAGGGCGGCTTGAAGTAGCCCCGAGCCCCGCAAACTTTCCAGCATTCCGATTTCTTATTGTTGCGCTACTACAGCGTTCTGCAGAACGCCAACGCCTTCAATCTCGATTTGGACTTTATCGCCGGGCTGCAACGGCCCGACGCCAGGCGGAGTTCCGGTGGCGATCAGGTCACCGGGCTCGAGCGTCATAAACGCACTAACATAAGCAATCACGGCGTTCACGTCGAACAGCATGTCCGTGACGGGCGCATCCTGTTTGGTCTCGCCGTTCACCAAAGTGCGCACGCGGAAACTCTTGAAATCCGCTGCCTCGCGCGGAATCAGACACGGACCCACGGCGCAGAACGTGTCGAAGCCTTTGCCGCGCGTCCACTGTCCGTCTTTCTTTTGCAGATCGCGGGCCGTTACGTCGTTGACGCAGGTGTAGCCCAAGATGTAATCGGTCGCCTGATCTTTTGCTACATTGCGCGCCCGCTTGCCGATCACTACGCCGAGCTCACCTTCGAAATCCACGCGCTGCGACAATTTTGGATACACGATCGCGTCACCGGAAGCGATCAAGGAAGACGGCGGCTTCAGAAAAATGAGCGGCTCGGCCGGAACTTCATTTCCAAGCTCCTTGGCATGCTCGGCGTAATTGCGGCCGACGCATACGATCTTCGACGGAGCGCAGGGAGGCAGGAGCCGCGCATCGGCCGG
>DATGIH010000141.1:0-4076 GCA_035295865.1 Bryobacteraceae bacterium | reverse complement strand
CCACGTTTGAATCGCCGCCGAAGCGTTTCTGCCAGCAGTTGTAGCTGATCACCGCAACGGGGTGCCCGCCCGGAACGCGATCGTCTTCCGGCTGCAGCAATCGTCCGCGCACCGGCTTGGTGCCCAACATTTCAAAATAGTTGCCGGTCACTAAATAACCCCACAGCCGTTGACTCGATCCAGGCAGCCCGAGGCTGGCGGGGAGAATTCGATAGGCCGCCAATCCCGACAGCACCTCGTTGCGATCGCGCATGTCCAGGTAATTGGGGAAGCTGAGCGTTGGAAAGGTGTTGCCGCCGAGCGTCTCATTGATGGAAACCAGCTCGGATGCTCGCTCCACCGGCAGCGGCCGGATGAGAACGGCGTTGATGATGCTGAAAATCGCGGTGTTGGCGCCGATGCCGAGCGCGAGCGTCAGGATGGCGACAATCGAAAAGCCAGGGTTCTGGCGGAGGCGCCGCAGCGCCAGGCGGAGGTCAAGCAGCAGACGGTCCATGGTTTAGCAAACGTAACACGCGGCCGGTTAGTTCCGTAAACCGAACCACGACCAGCGAGGGAGCGCAACGCACGGCCCCCGTGGTAGCGCTCCCTTGCGGTCGCGGTTCGGTATCGGCCTTATCGTATACTTCGAGAATCAAGATGCCTTCCAAAGTTGCCGGATTCCTCTTGCTCTGCGCGGCCGGCCTGGCGCAGGAACACAATCCACTGGCCAACGATCCAAATGCAGCCAAAGCGGGCGAATTCCAGTTCCGCATCAACTGCTCGTTCTGCCACGGACTCGGCGCGCGCGGCGGCGGACGCGGGCCCGATCTGACGCTGGCGCGCAAACGCCACGGAACCACGGATTCCGAGATGTTCCACAACATCAAAGACGGAATCGCGGGCACCGCAATGCCCGCAGCGATTGGAAGCATCGGCGTCGGAATGACGGATGAAGAAATCTGGCAGGTGCTCACGTATCTCCGAAGTGTGCAAGTGAAGACTCCGGCGCAGCCACCGGGCAATGCCGCAAATGGCAAGGATGCGTTCTTTGGATCGGCTCGCTGTTTCCAATGCCACATGGTGCAAGGCAAGGGTGGACGGCTGGGGCCGGATTTAACGGGCACGGGAAGCTCCCGCTCCATGGAATCCATCGTCGAATCCATTCGCGAGCCCAATAAACGACTCGCCGCGGGGCTCACGGAAGCCACCAAATCCTTTCCGCAGGAGTACGAAACCGCGACTGTGGTCACCGCGGAAGGCAAAACTATCACCGGCGTGACGTTAAACGAAGATAGCTTCACGGTTCAGATTATGGATCCGGCGGAGAGGATCTACCTCTTGGAGAAAGACACGCTTCGTTCTTTCAAGAAAACGCGTGCGTCGCTGATGCCGGCATACGACAAGTCGCAATTGAGCGACAAGGAATTGGGAGATATCGTGGCTTACTTGATGAGTGTGGAGGCGAAATGAATCGCGCGAAATTAGTAGGCCTGCTGCTCATCGGAGGATCGCTCGCACCGGCGCAAGTGAGCTTCGATCGCATTCTGAACGCCGCCAAAGAACCGCAAAATTGGCTCACATATTCCGGCGATCTTTCCGGCCACCGGTTCAGCACGCTCGATCAGATCAACACCGGCAACGTGAAATCGCTGGCCGCCAAGTGGGTCTATCAAACCGGCGCCACCGGCAAGTTTGAAACTACGCCGCTGGTTGTCGACGGGATTCTCTACGGCACCGCTCCCGATGATCGCGCATTCGCCCTCGACGCTCGTACGGGACGTCCCATCTGGCTCTATCAGCGGCAACTGCCGGGCGACATCCGGCCGTGCTGTGGACGAGTAAATCGTGGACTCGCGATCCTGGGCGACAAAGTTTTCATGGGCACACTGGACGCCCACATGATGGCGCTGGATGCAAAAACCGGCAACGTGGTTTGGGACGTTCCGGCCGTCGACTACACGCAAGGCTACAGCTTTACGCCTGCACCGCTCGCGGTGAAGAACGAAGTTGTGATGGGTGTGGCGGGAGGTGAATACGGCATCCGTGGATTCATCGATGCCTATGATGCGGAAACCGGAAAAAGAAATTGGCGCTTCTACACGGTTCCAGCAAAGGGCGAGCCGGGTTCGGAAACCTGGGAAGGCGAGTCGAACAAAACCGGCGGCGCCGCAGCGTGGATCACCGGCGTCTACGATCCGGCGACGAATTTGATTTTCTGGCCGACCGGCAATCCATCCCCGTCGAATCGCGGCGCGGGGCGCGCGGGCGACAATCTTTACAGCAACACGCTGCTCGCGCTCGATGCGGACACCGGAAAGCTCAAGTGGCATTTCCAATTCACCAAGCACGACGAACATGATTGGGATTCCACCGAAGTTCCGGTGATGCTCGATCTGAACGGCAAGCATCTGATCGTGCAAGCCAACCGAAACGGTTATTTCTACGTGGTTGACCGCACCAACGGCAAGCTGCTGTCGGCGACGCCGTACGGGAAAGTTACCTGGAGCGATCACAAAGATGCGGAAGGCAGGCCGGCTCCTTCCAAAGAGAGTTCGCCGACGCTCGAAGGGCGCTATGTTTGTCCCGGTGCATCCGGAGTGACGAATTGGATGTCGCCCACTTTTAATCCAGCGACTGGCTTGTTCTATGTGAACATCCGCGAGCAGTGCGACGTTTTCAGCACCGCGCCACAGCCCTACGAAGCAGGCCACGCATTTTATGGCAGCGCCTATATCCCCGCGCCGCAGGGCGAGCCATACTCGGGCGCGCTCGAAGCGATCGATCCAATGACGGGCGAAATCAAATGGTCGTTCAAGCATCCGTCGCCCACGTGGTCTGGTGTTTTATCCACGGCCGGTGGACTCGTGTTCAGCGCGGATGCGGAGGGCAACTTCATCGCTTTCGACGCACGCAGCGGAAAACCGCTCTGGCATTTTCAGACCGGCAGCGGCGCCATCGCTGCGCCGATGTCTTATGCGGTGGATGGGAAGCAATACATCGCGATTGCGACGGGCAGTTCGCTGTACACCTTCGCGCTGCCGTAAGGCGTCTATACCGAACTGCGACCCCGAGGGAGCGCTATCACGAACGTTCCTGGTAGCGCTCCCTTGCTGTCGCGGTTCCGTTATTCGCCAAAATATTTCTTCAATGGGCCAAAATAATGGCCCTGCCATCCGTCGGCGAGATGTTCTTTGAGTCCGGGTGCGAATCCGATGTGATCGAACACCATCCGTGTCCCAGTGCCTTGCGGTTCCAACTCAAAGCGCACGATCGAGTACTCGCCTTCCGGCCACGACGCGGCGCGCCATGCCTGCACGATTCGCTTGTCCGGAATCAGTTCGACGTTTCGTCCAGTGATCTGGCCGTCGAACAGCGAGAACATGCCGCCGGGTTGGCGATCGATCCGGGCAGGAAGTCCCGAGAACGCGGCAAATTCCTTCGAATCGAGCAGCGCTTCGTAAACTTTGTGCGGGCTCCCTTGCAATTCCACGACTTCGTGGATCGCGGTTGCTTCTTCCGCTTGCACGATCCCGAAAAACGCAATGAGGCCCAACCAGGATAACCGGCGTGTCATGTTTGCGATTAAAGCATGCGCGGAAAATATGATCAAGAACATATTATTCTTGCTCTATGCCTTATCCCGCCGGTCATCGCGAGGAAGTTCGAGAAAGAATTGTGCTGAGCGCACGGAAACTTTTTAACCAGTTCGGATTCGATCAAGTTTCGCTGGATCGCATCATGGCCGACGCGGGCCTGACGCGCGGTGGATTCTACAGCTATTTCGAAAGCAAGAGCGAGCTTTACGCGGAAGCGATGCAGTGCTTTTTTACCGATCCGAACTGGAAAAACTCGTGGGACGGCGTGCAGGTGAACGCGGATGCCGCTGATTTTGGGCCGCAGATCGTGCGCGCATATCTTTCGCGGCAGCATTTCGAGGATGTCGCGAATTCCTGTCCGATGGTCGCGCTTCCGAGCGATGTCGCGCGGGGCGGCCAAACAACCAAGGCGCCATTTGAGAAGATCTTCCGTGCGATGACGGCGGTGCTGGAAAAGAACCTTGCGCATGACGATGAAAACCGTCATGGGACGGCGCA
>DATGIH010000140.1:0-2393 GCA_035295865.1 Bryobacteraceae bacterium | reverse complement strand
AGTTGCGACGCGCCCATCATCGGCGCGGCGAGCATTTCCGATTTTCCACCCTGCACTTCGGCCTTCGCGGTGACGGTAAAAGTCACTTCGCCCTTTTTGACCGTAGTGACGGGGACATCCGGCGCCGTGTGGACCACGGATCCCGTTTTGTAATAGCGCAGGCCGCCCCATGCAATCAGCGCAAGCGGCGCCAGCACAGCCAACGGCGTCACGATGGTCTTTATCTTCACTGTTGGCGTCCGCTCTTTTCCGGATCGACGAGCGCAACCATGGCGCCCGGGCCGATGCCCTGGATGGCGATTTCATCCGGATTGCGCGCCAGAACCTCAACCTCGACGGCGTGGAATCCGGTTTTGCCGTCGACAAAAACGACGGGCTTGCCGTTGCGCGTGAAGAGTGCTTTGGCCGGGACGCTGATCGCGTCCTTGATCTTCGCGATTTCCAAATCCATGCTGCCGTTCATGCCGGGACGCAGACGAGGGTCGGGTTTTTGAATGGCGGAGTAGCCGCGGAAGCTGCTGCTCGGGGGCCACTCGAAGGTCTGTTCTGTCAAAGGTGAGAATCCCACGAGCTTGGCCGACAGAGTCAGCTCGGGCAGGGCATCGATACGGACGCGCGCCGGATTACCGACCGCGATGCGGCCGCGATCGATCTCTTCCACTTTGCCTTCCATTTCGAGCGTGGTGAGATCCGGGATTTCTGCGAGAGATGCTCCGGGCCACACCTGATCGCCCACTTGAAACGGCTTGGCGTTCATCCAGCCTTGCGAGGTGTTCGGCAGGTAGATGATGATCCCGCTCAAGGGCGTCACGATTTCCATTTGGCTGAGACGCTTCTTGGTGAGGTCGACATCGAACTGGGCTTGATCGCGCAGACGGGTGAGTGATGCAGTCTTGGAAGTATCCGAAGCCGCGTGCAGGCGTCCGGCGGCGGCTTTGACTTTCGTGTCTTCTTCTGCGAGCGCGAGGTCGATTTTGTTTTCTTCTCCTTGCAGGGCGCTGACGATCTCTTGCTTGGACGCTTCGAGGCGTGCTTTTTCGGCTTGATACTTCGATGTCGCTAAATCCAGCTTGTCTTGTTCACCCGTGATGCGGGCTTGCGCGACTTCCTGATCGAGCGTGGCTTGCGCCTGCCGCAGCGCCGCTTCCTTTTCCTGAAGCTGCTGCTTGGCTGCGCTGGGGTCGAACTTAATCACCACGTCGCCGGCCTTCACCGGACTCGATGGCGGCGCGGCCCACACGATGCGCAGATCCGGCACGTTCACCGGAGCGTTCACTTGCCTGGACACGCGGGCCTTGAGCTCGCCGCGGCAGCGAACGATTACCGAGAAGTCGCCCTTGCGCGCGGGTGCCATCGGCAAGGTCGTGGACGCATTCACGGGTCTCAGGCGATAAGCCATGAAGACACCGACTCCTGCAAGCAGCACGAGGAATGCGCTGATCCAACGCCCGGTGTGGTGCTTCCGGTTGCTCACGGCTTGGACTCCCCTTTGCCCGAGATATCCGGGAGTTGCGCGCCAGGCGGGAAAATCACGACTGCGGCGGAAAGGTCAGGCAGGAAATGCGGATCGCCTTTGTCCAAGCGGAACATCGCGGTGAACGTTTTGATGGGGCTACCGATGGGCGCGGTGGCTACTGGACTTGCCGAATGTAGACGGGCGGTGAACGTCAATCCCGGATAGGCATCGAGGGTGACGAGAGCGCGGGCGTCGGGGAGCAGCACCGCGCCATCCGGTTCGCCCACGCTGGTACGGATTTCCATTTCTTCCGGATCGAAGATGCGAAGCAACGGCTGGCCGGGGTAGAGCTGATCGCCTTCCTGCGCGTGACCCATCGTTCCTTGCCGCCAGGTGTTCTGCAGCGCCACCATGCCGGGGATGTCGGCGTGCACGGAAAGCCGGTCGGAGTTTCGCTGCGCGCGTTCGAGCGCTACCTTTTGGCGATCCCGCTGCAGTTCCAGGATGCGGAGCGCGGCAGCATCGGACGCGTCGTGGAACTTGCCGGATTTCTTCAAGCTGGCCACATGAGCCCGGGCATCCTCGGCTTTGGCTTCGTTTTTCAGCCGGTCAATTTCGCTGAGCAGCGGGCCTTTGCGGAGCTCCAGCTCGGCCTTTGCCTGGTCCCCCTCGGCCTTTTGCAGATCGGCTGCGCGTTTCTCGGCATCGCTCTGATTTTGTGCGACTTTTTGGTCGACTTGGTGCGACAGATCCTGGAATTTGGCTTTGGCTTGGATGGCATTGTCTAACTGCTGGGTCCGGTCAAATTCGGCTAGGATGTCCCCGACGGCCACCCGTGCGCCGTTGGTGGCGAGGCGGGTGAGGGTAAGCTGGCCGCCTTGTCCGGAAATCTGGGGCGTCTGCACGATGAAGGATCGGATGGCGACGACGGTGCCTG
>DATGIH010000139.1:0-8689 GCA_035295865.1 Bryobacteraceae bacterium | reverse complement strand
GTCGGCCATCTGCACGCCACCCACGCCGCCGGTGTTCAAACCTTCCTGCGGTGCCTTAGCGGGCTCATTCGCTCCCATTTCCGAAATACTGTTGACTCCGAGTTTTCGGCAGGCTTCGGCGAAGCTCATCCCTTTATCCGGATTGCCCTTCAACCGAATCTGCTGATCCACCGCCTCGAGATCGTCCGGATTCACATTCAGCGACTTTGCGACTAATTCGAACAACTTCGAGAGCGCGTTGACGCTGGCTTTTCGCGTGGACGAGGTCACGCCGCCGATGGTAGTGGATCCGCCCGATCCACCGGAATTCGGATACGCATTGTCGCCCAGCTTCACTTTGATGGCGCCGATCGGCAGTCCGAAAGTTTCAGCGGCGATCATCGCCACCATGGTGCGAGTGCCGGTGCCGAGATCCTGCGTTGCGAGTTCCACTTCCACGGACGCATCCGGATGGATGGTGGTTTTGCAAGTGCTCGCGTGCCCCGCTCCGCCCCACGTTCCGAGCGCCAAGCCCAGGCCGCGCTTCACGGGACCACTGCCCGAATCACCGCGCGGATGCCAATTCTTTTTCCAGTCGATCAGCTCGGCCGCCTTCGCAAACTGATATTTGTACAGTTCTGCGCGCGAAGTATAGTTCAGGTTCTTGAGGAACATGTCCAGCGGATCCATGTTGATCTTGGCCGCCAGATCCTCGAGCGCCGAACAAGTGATGAAACAAACCTGGGGATGGCTGGGAGCGCGCCACGCACGAGCGCCGCCCGCATTCACCGAAACCGCGGTGTGGTTAATCTTCCGGTTGGGGACGCCAGTGAAAACATAGGGGAACAACTGCGCGTTCAAGTTGCCGCCGCCGATTCCGCCCGTGGACCAGGTTTCCGATTGCCACGCAGTGATGGTTCCGTCCTTCTTCGCCGCCGTTTTCACTTTCGCGAAAACCGAGGGACGGTTGCCTGCGATGGAAAGCTCCGTGGCACGATCCAGGAACAGCTTCACCGGACGGCCGCCGCTGGCTTTCGAAAGCTCGGCCGATTCCAAGCCCCAGCGATCCGCCGGGAATTTGCTTCCGAATCCGCCGCCCATGTAATCCATGTGGACGTGAACGTTCGCTATCGGAATATTCAGCGCGCGACCGATGTCGCTCGCGATGCCATAGACATTTTGCGTGGATGGAAAATATTCGGCGCGATCGCCTTTGATAGCGATGGTTTGGCCGTGTGGCTCGAGGCAGCAGTGCGTCAGAACCGGAATCCCATAGCTGCCTTCGCTGGTCGCGTCCGCTTCCTGGAAAGCTTTTTCGATGTCACCGGTGGTCTGCTCACCGGACGGGCGCGCGCGATTGCCGACTTTCGACAAATCTTCTTCGAGCACCAGGTGCGGCATCACTTCGTAGTCGACCTTGATAAGGCGCACCGCGTCGTTCGCAACTTCTTCCGTGGTCGCGGCTAGGAACGCCATCTCCTGGCCGGCCCATTGTAGTTCGTCGCCTGCCTTTACAATGGCGCGCACTGCCGTGACGCCAGCAAGCTTTTCGGCTGCGCTGGTATCGATGCTTTTCACTTTGGCGTGCGCGTAGGGCGACGTGAGCAGCGCGCCGAACAACATGCCTTCCGGCTTGATGTCGGAGTTGTACTTGGCGGCGCCGGTGGATTTGGCGATGCCATCCAACCGGTCGAGGCGCTGTCCCATGACGCGCCGCTGGCCCATCGGCGGCCAATGATAATCGGGTGCGTTAGGCATTCTTGCCTCCCTTCATTTCTTTCGCGGCGTCCAGCACAGCGTGACGGATGCCCATATAAGTTCCGCAGCGGCAGAGGTTCCCGCCCAATCCGGCTTTCACTTCTTCGTAAGTCGGATTCGGATGATGATCCAGGAACGTTTTGGCGGCCATCACGAAGCCTGGCGTGCAGTATCCGCACTGTTGGGCATCGTTCGCGACGAACGCTCTCGATACCGCGTGGGGCTTGCCGTTTTGCGACAGACCTTCCAGCGTCTGAATCTGCCGGCCTTGCGCATCGATGGCGAGCACGGTGCAGCTATACATCGCTTTTCCGTCGATGCTCACCGTGCACGCCCCGCACGTTCCGCGATCGCAGACGCGCTTGGCGGCAGTGAGTTCCAGCCGATGGCGCAGCGTGTCAAGCAGGGTTGTGCGCGGCTCAACACTGGTCTTGTATGGCTTGCCGTTGATCTGTAATGTAATTGGAACTTCGCCGGGTCCAACGACTTTGGCACTCTGGGCTTCGGCTTCTGTTTCGAGAACGCCTGTGGTCAGAACGCCGCTCGTGACACCGACGCCTTGTAGGAAACCACGGCGTGAAAAATTGGATTTCGGTTTGCGTTTCTCGGGATCTTTTTTCAGACTCACCGGTCACCGTCCTTTGGTAGGAAATCTAATCGATGGTAGCAGAAAAGACTGAATCCGCTGACAAATAGTTACACGCTAGAGCCCGGATGCGATGATGCTCCCCAACAGGCACGTGAGTACGATGAGTGAGATCGTGGCATAGAGCCAATCCCGCTCCAGCGCGAATCCGGCGAGGCAGGTGATCACCCGGACGATCGGCGTCGCGATCAGCACGAGAAGTCCGAGCAGGATTAAGTAAGCGGGTTCTAAGTGGATCGCGCCTTGCCATACTCCGGCGATGGTAAACGGCGTGGCTTCCGGATGAAACTTGTGCCGATCGGGAACTGGTTGATGCTGGCTTACGAGGAACGCGATTCCACCGATTAAAACCAGCGCGGCGGCGAGAATCACCCCGGTGCGGAGCACGATGCCGACGCTCCGATCTAGGCGCTCGTCGTTCATTCTCATAGGCGTCCCGTGATGCCTCCGTAGATCATTTCAATCGCAAGAACTCCGACCACGGCAGCGAACAAATATCGCAAGGCCTTAACTGGCGCGCCCGATAACAATCGCGCACCCACTAACGATCCGAGAAGAACGCCGAGCATCACCGGCATGGTGACATCCGGAACGATCCATCCGCGGCGCAAATAGACGCCTGCGCTCGCGGCCGCCGTTACGCCGATCATAAAATTGCTTGTCGCGGTTGAAACCTTGAACGGAATGCGCATCAGCCGATCCATCGCGATCACTTTCAAGGCGCCGGACCCGATGCCGAGCAATCCGGAGGTGACGCCTGCGCCGAACATTAACGAGAATCCGCCTTTGACGCCTTGCACTTCATATTTCTTCAAGCCGCTTTCGGATGGATATTCGCCATTCAGCCGCAGCCGGCGCGCCAGCGGGTCCGCGCGATTTGCCTCATGATCCGGATGCGGCCGCGTGGAGGTATAAGCCGAAAACAGCAAGACGATGCCCATGATGATGGAGAGCGCGGTGGTGGGAGTATGGGCGGCAATAATCGCGCCGGTAATCGCGCCACAGGTCGTAGCGATTTCGAGCAGCATTCCGATGCGGACGTTCGAGAATCCCTCCCGCACGTAGGCCGATGCGGCTCCCGATGAGGTTGCGATCACCGAAACCAGCGAAGCGCCCATGGCATAGCGCAGGTCTACGTGAAACAGCAGCGCGAGGACGGGTGTGATGACGACACCGCCCCCGAGTCCGGTGAGTGAGCCGATAAATCCGGCCGCGGCGGAGGCGAGGAAGACGAGGGAACTAAAGAGGAGCATCGATTACGACGGTCCGTCTTCAACTGGGTACATGAGTATTGGCATTACTTTCGCGTAGGATTTGAAGTCGGCATCGGTCGTAAAGATTTGCCACTTTCGAGCGAGTGCCACGGCGCAAATTAAGAAATCGTCCGGAGAGCCCGCGATGCCGCGCGCTCTGCATTGATTGAAGCAGGAAGCCGCTTCCTCATAGTCCGATGCGTGAAGCGCCTCATCGGGAAAGGCTCGAAGATATTTCCGAAGACGCGCGTACTCGTTCGAATCACGAATGCCGGACAGAAGTTCTTGCCGGATGGATCCAATGAGTCGCGCGCGCTGGTCGCGGATCAAGTCCGCCAGTAACGCGGCCAATCGTTGCTCGAGGTCGCTTGTTTTCCCTCTCCTTCGCAGCGCTATGGACCAAATGCTTGTGTCGACAAGTACTTCCACTACCTTCTTTTCCTGCGGTCCGCTTTGTAATCGTAGTTGGGATCGAAATCGACAGTTCCAAATAGGGAAAGAATCTCGAGTTGTTTACGGTGGGTCACATATTCGGAGAGGGCAGCGGTAACGGCCTCCTTCTTGGTCTTGTGGTGGCCAACCTTACGGGCTTCCTCGATGAGCTTGTCGTCGATAGCTAAATTCGTCGGCATGGTTTACACATCCTGATGTGTGGATTCCAGTGTAACAAATTGCTCCCATCCCAGACCTGCCCACCGCGGCTCAAAAACATCCGGATGCAGAATCTCCGCCAGAATCTCGAGCGACTCCACAATCCGCGGACCCGGCCGGTTCATGAACTGATTCCCATCCGCCAGGTACACTTCGCCGCTTCGCACCGCGCGCAACTCGGACCATCCCGGACGATCGGTCAGCCAGTACATCTCCTCGCGGGTTCTTTTCAAATCAAACCCGCAGGGGAGGCTCAGGATCACATCCGGATCCGCCGCAACCAACTCCTCCCAACTCATCCAGGGAGAATGCATGCCAGCTCTGCCGAATAGATTTTCGGCATTCGCCAAATCGATCAGCTCCGGAACCCAATTTCCGGCCGCCATTAAAGGTTCGTGCCATTCGATGCAGGCGACGCGAGGCCGGCGCGCGGATTGGGCGGCTAGTGTCGAGATCTTAGCCATGCGCTGACGAAGGGCGGACACAAGCTCCTCGCCCTTCGAAGTAGCACCGCACGCCGAAGCGACGTCTCTGATTCCCTTCCAAATATCATCCAGCGCATTGGGTTCCAGCGCTATCAATTTGGGACGGCTGGAGATGGAACCCACGAGAGCGCGCTCAACATCATCCAGCGTGACGGCGCAAACGCGGCATTGTGTCTGCGTCACGATATGCGTGGGCTGCAGGAGTTCCAGCTCGTTTTCGAAAACTTCATAAACAGACAGCGCGTTGGCGAGACGTTGCTTCACCTGCCGATCAATCTCAGCGCTATCGCCAGTCACGGGGAAACTGGGCGAGGTGCAGACCGGCAAAGCGCGGACTTCCTCGGGAAAATCGCATTCGTGACTTCGTCCCACCTGATAAGCGCCCAAACCAAGCGAATGCACGATTTCGGTGGCGCTCGCGATTAGCGAGACGATGCGAAGCATCTTCCTACTGTAGTCTGGATTGTGCCGATGGAATGTCGCGTGTCAGTATGTTGTCACGCTTGATAACGGTGATGAGATCGAGCTTTAAGCCCAAGGAGCCGGTCGGGTGGGGTGTCGAGTTGGGGAGAGTCTTTAGAAGTAACAGATTGGAGATTGAAACGCGGATAGTGAGCAGGTTCGACCCTGGCTCCCTGAGCTCTGCTTGATTTCATCGCTGTCCATCAATGCAAGACTGTCGCCAAAGTTGAAAACACTTTATTTCGCGCGCATGGCATGATACACGCCAGCAAAAATTACCAGACTGGAACCGTCCGGCGTGCAAAACGGGATTACCGGGATTTCATGTGGGACGAACGTTACTCCGAATGCAACGAACGGAAAACGCTCTCTTCTTACCGATGTCGCTGAAATGTCGCCTTGGCTCCCGCTTCGGACTCATCCAGCAGCCCTCCATATTGCTTCGCGAGTTGCCGCCATTCCTCGTTCGACGGCAATCGCCATCCATAACCCAACGATCGGCAAGCTTGCCGCGCCGACTCTCAGGTGTATAAACGGCCGAAATTGGCGCAATTGGCTTGGTTGTCCTGGTAGCAGTATGACGAATCGGTCTTCATGTCGAGATTCTGCATTGTCCATTGTTTGCCGTCCGCCATCTGCTTCTAGGGAGTCGCAGCGGAAGCATGCGCGACGCTAAACACGACGACCAGCAGAGTCCGGATTGGTATATTGACCATGTGCCGTCCGAATCCGATTCTATCCTGAGCGCCTTTTATGACACGGGCGCGTATCTGCGCGGTCATTTTCGTCTCACCAGCGGATTGCATAGTCCGGAGTATCTGCAGTGCGCTTTAGTGCTGCAACATCCGCGGCATGCCGAGCAGTTCGGACAGTTGCTGGCCGCCGAATTTCGACGCCTGGAACCGACGCTCAACATCGCGATCGTAGCTTCGCCCGCGATCGGTGGATTGATTATCGGCCACGAAGTCGCGCGGGCACTGGGCGCGCGCTTCATTTTTACTGAGCGCGACGCATCCGGGAAGATGGTTTTGCGCCGCGGTTTCCGCGTGGAACCAGGCGAAACGGCCGTGGTTGTAGAGGACGTCATTACAACCGGCGGCAGCCTGCGCGAAGTGGTGGAAATTCTGAAGGAATCCGGCGCGCGCGTGCTGGCCGGCGGGTCGATTATCGATCGCAGTGGCGGCGCGGTGGATCTCGGGGTTCCGCGCGTCGCGTTGAAGACGCTGGAAGTAACCGCCTACCAGCCCGATGATTGTCCGCTGTGCCGCGAGGGCAGTCCGGTAGTGAAGCCGGGATCGCGGCCGGTCCATGCGGCGAATTAAGATCCAGCTTTCCTACGACGGCACCGATTATCACGGCTGGCAAGTGCAACCCGGCCTTGCGACCATCCAGGGAACGCTCGAAGAAGTAATTTCTGGAATCGAAGGGAAGCCGGTTCAAGTAGCAGGGTCCGGGCGCACGGATGCCGGCGTTCACGCGCTGGCGCAAGTGGCGGCGTTCACGCTCGAAAATCCGATCCCGGTGGAAAATTTGAAGCGCGCGGCGAATCGGCTGCTGCCGCGCGACATTCGGATCACGCAAGCGGAGGAGGTAGCGCCGGATTTTCATCCACGATTTCAGGCCAAGGCGAAGACGTACGAATATCGTATTTTTCGCAACGAGATTTGTCCGCCGTTCGAGCGGCGCTATGTCTACCATCATCCCTATCCGCTGCGTGTGGACGAAATGATCGCGGCCGCGCCGCTGCTCGAAGGCGAGCACGACTTCGCAGCCTTCGCGGCATCTGACGAGCGCGATGAGCCGGGCGTTTCCAAAGTCCGGACCATTTTCTGCTCGCGCCTGGCGCAAGAAAAAGACCGGCTGATCTACCGCGTCACCGGCAGCGGATTCCTGAAGCACATGGTGCGGAACATCGTGGGAGTCCTGCTCGAAGTCGGCAAAGGAAACATCGATCAGCCCGGGGTTCGGGCCCGCTTGGAACCAGGCTGCGCAATTCCGCCAGGCCCGACGGCGCCGTCACGTGGGCTATTCATGATCTCGGTCGAATACTAGACTGCGGGTGTTACACTTAAGAAAGAACTTGTTACCAGGAGATCGCAACATGAGAACTATCCTCTGTGCAGTATCGACGCTGTGCATCTCTGCTTCGCTTGCTTCGAGCGCGAGCCTTCCTTCCAATCACGTCCGCGGCGAATATATTGAAGCGCGCACGGCCGACGTTTACACCGGACCTTGCTTCGCTAACGCCGAAGTCGGACTCACCGGCGATCTGGCCGTGATGGGCTGGAAGATTGAACAGGGCAGTTTCGACGGCGTCAACCTGGACGGCCTTTCGGTGATGGGAGCGGTTCGCGCGTCCAATACCCTGGGCAACGTGATCGACACCGTGTATCCGGTAAAGGCTGTGCTGATCGTCGATGAGCGCGCCAATGCGGAACAGCGTCTGGCGCTCAAAGCGTTCGCACACAAAATGGGCGGGCAGCTTTTGGCGGACGTAGTGCACGTCGAGTATCAGCCGATCGAGTTCTCGGTGGCGGATAACAACGTCCACACGCGCAAAGCCGTCATGACGGCGGGAAAAATGGTCAAGCTCGAAACCCGCGCGATGACGGATGCGGATCAGGTTTGCCACAACGAATCGGTCTGGTATCAGCCGCTTACCCCGGTGGAGCATGCGATGGCGGCTTACACCGTATCCAACGATTTCGGCGGCGACGGCCTCGGCACGGTGTGGAAATACAGCGGCAATCGCGGCTCGTTCGTCGGGACGTTCCAAGTCAACGAATAAACGCGTTACTAGTAGGCGCCTCTCTAGTACTGCCTCGCCAGCTCAGCCGATAAAAACAGGTTGATAGTAATAAGTTCACGTGTATACTCTCTTGGTGAACTTACTATGTCGTTTTTTCATTAGCCTGCTGACCCTGTGTATTTACACAGTATCCAACGCAGAGGCCAATACGATATCCTACTCGGGCGACCTTCGCACGGATGCAACGTTCACGGATTGTGGACCGGCATGCACACTCGGTGCTGCAAACTCCGATGCGGATTATGCGCAGTGGGCCGCAGTGGTGGAGACATTTCATGTTCCAGTTCTTTCCACGGTTCAAGCCGTCACCTTCAGTTACGGCGGCGGGACGAACGGAGCCGGGAACACCATTCTTCCCGGTGGGTTCGAACCTTACCTCAGCCTTTTCGATTCGAGTGGGAATTTCCTGGCGTCTACTTTGTTCGGTGTGACTTGCCCGGCCGGCGCGAATACGAATCCGGCGAGCAATCAATGCTTCGACGTCGCCCTCGGCGCTGGAATGCTCGCGCCGGGAACGTACGAAATCGCGATATCCGCTTTCGAGAATCAATCGTTCGCGGAGAACTCGGGCTCCGGCAATTTAGCGGACGGATTCACGGGCCTAGGCAATTTGCAGCCGGGCGAAGATATGCATTTCGCTTTTGAC
>DATGIH010000138.1:0-15324 GCA_035295865.1 Bryobacteraceae bacterium | reverse complement strand
TTCCCGTCATTCGCCAGGCCCCAACCTTCTCCCGGATATTTGAAGGAGCGCAATCGGCGAAACGACGACTGATCGTACACGAATCCGATTTGCGATCGCCAAGTGAGCTGAATGATCTGCTGGTTCAGCACTGTGATCCCTTCACCGAAGAATTCGGGCGCCAGGCTGATTTGCTGCTGCACTTTTCCGGTTTCGAGTTGCACTTTCCGAAGAGCGGATTGGCCCTCCAATCCGGTGCCTTCATAAAGAAATCCGGCGCGGAATTCAAGCCCTTGCGTGAAAGCCGTTCGGTCGTGCGGATAGACATGGACCACCCGGTAACCATCTTGCGGCGCCTGCGCCGACGCGACGGCAAGGCACCAGCCAAAAAATATTGTTCCTTGAACGGCGCGCATCTACCCTTGCAAGATCACTTTCAGGACGCCCGGCGTGGCGGCGCGACGGAACGCGAGCGGCGCATCCTGCAACGGAAGAACCTCGGAAATCAGGCTTTCGACGTCCACCAGTTTTTTCCTCAGCAGCCGAAGCGCGGGTTCGAAGCGCCCGCAGCGCGAGCCCACTAAATTGATCTCGTTTACGATTACGGACGCTGAGTTGATTCCAGTGGTTCCATGTACGGTGGATTTCATCACCACAGTTCCGCGGAGCTTTGTCATGTTAACGGCCTGCTGCAATCCTTCGCTCGATCCCGTGGCATCCACGACCCAGCCATACTCTGCACGCGGAAGCTTCTTCGCGATCCGCGCATCGATGCCGGCCTTGGTTGCGATCCGCAGTTTGTCTTTATGCCGCCCATATTGGTGAACTTCGACGCCGTGCGCTTTTAGAACCTGGCCGATCAACAATCCCAGTTTTCCATCGCCCAGCACAGCCACGCGATCGCCGCGCGGAATCTTCACCTGGTCCAGGATCTCGCACGCGGCTGCCAGCGGCTCGACAAATACGGCGTGTTCCGTTGGAATGGTTCGCGGCACGCGATGTAGATTGCGTTCCGGCAAAGTCAGCAGTTCACCGAATGCGCCCGGATGCTTCACGATTCCCAGAACCGTGCGATTGGGGCAATGGCGGCCCAATCCTTTCGCGCACCACTCGCAGTGTCCGCACGCCAAGTTGATTTCACCAACCACCCGCTCGCCGGGCAAATCGGGAGAATCCGCCTCTACGACTTCCCCAACGAATTCGTGGCCTGGCGTGCCTTCAAATCCGTAATAGCCGCGCTGAAGCTCAAGATCGGTGTTGCAGATTCCGCCTTGAAGAAGACGAATTAGCGCGAATCCTTCCGGACGGCGCGGACGCGTCTGCTCGCGTATGCGAACTACACCTTTTTCGAGACGAACCGCGAGCATATCGTGGATACTTTAATCATGCTAGCCGAGTTGGCGTGCTTCGAGCAGAAGTGTCACGCGACCTTTCCTTTGACTGACGCGATCTATAATTGCACCCGGTGCGGAGGGCTGCTCGAAGTTCGTTTCAGCGGGAATCCCGGGGATCCCGAAGCGCTTCGGAAATCCTGGCGCGAGCGGCGGATGTCGAATCAGCCGATCGATCAAAGCGGCGTCTGGCGTTATCGCGAGTTGCTGCCGTTCGACGGATTCTCAGACAAAGCCGTGACGTTGCGGGAAGGGAACACTCCGCTGCTCGATGGGCCGCGCGCGGCTGAATACGGTGGGCTGGATGGTCTCACGTTCAAGCATCAGGGGTACAATCCCACCGGATCGTTCAAAGACAACGGAATGACCTGCGGGGTAACGCAGGCGATCCGGCTGGGCAAGAATCGAGTGGCATGCGTCTCCACCGGCAATACCTCGGCATCGATGGCCGCGTATGCAAGCGCCGCCGGCCTTGATCCAATCGTTTTCATTCCGCACGGAAATATTTCCTACGGAAAGCTGGCGCAGGCGCTCGAATATGGCGCACGCACGTTGCAAGTGGAAGCGAACTTCGATCAGATTCTCGCGCTCGTCCGTGAACTCGCGGAGCGCGCCGGAATTTACCTGCTCAATTCCATCAATCCATTCCGCATCGAAGGGCAGAAATCCATCATCTTCGAAATGTTGGACGCGCGCGATTGGAATCCGCCGGATTGGATTGTCCTTCCCGGCGGCAATCTCGGCAACACGTCTGCGTTTGGAAAAGCCCTGCGCGAACTGAAGCAATTTGGACTTATCCAAAAGACGCCGCGCCTCGCGGTAGTGCAAGCCGAAGGCGCTGCCCCGTTTTATGAATTCCTAAAAAGACGCGGCGAGTTTCATAGCGTTCCGGAGCCGCAGACCTTAGCCACAGCGATCAAAATTGGCGATCCGGTTTCATGGCCCAAGGCGCTTCAAGAGATTTCCGAGTCGAACGGAGTTGTCGAAAAGGTCAGCGAGCAGGAAATTGCGGATGCCAAAGCAATCATCGGCCGCTGCGGTATCGGGTGCGAACCCGCGTCGGCGGCCACGCTTGCCGGTATTCGGAAGCTCACGGCATCGGCGGTCATCCGTCGGGATGCGGATGTCGTAGCGGTATTGACAGGAAATGTTTTAAAGGATCCCGACTACATTTACAAATATCACACGGGCCAGCTTAAGGATCCGGAAAACAAATCGATTCAATCGCGTTTTGGTAACAAACCGGTTGTTGTACCGAACGATGCAGCTGCGATTCTGAAAATTCTCGAAGCCTGACTGGCTTTTAGCGGCTGCGCCTTCCGCCGCCACCTTCACGCCGTCCGCCGCCCTCGCGACGGCCGCCGCCACCGCCATGTCCTTCGCGGGGCACCATGGGACGAGCTTCATTGACCACCAACGCCCGGCCCATCAGATCGCGTCCGTTGCAAGCTTCAATCGCGTGGTTTGCGGCGTTGTCGTCGTTGATCTCGACGAATCCGAAGCCGCGCGCTTCTCCGGTGAATCGATCGCGCATTACGTTGACGGTATCTACAGTGACTCCAGCCTGCGAAAAGAAATCTGTTATATCGGCCTCCGTTGCCGAATAGGGGAGGTTACCGACAAAAAGTTTCATTGAATTCTCCTTGAAGTTCTGGCGCTAAGGGGCAGGTTCATGACCGCGGATTCGGGGTGAGAAACAGGGCGAAAACCGACGGGTAGGACTGACCGCCAATACTCACGACTTTAGTTTGCCAAAAGCCCGCTATCGTGTCAAAAAAAGTTGCTTATCGGGGCGTAATCAACCCACCGAGCTTGTCTTGTTCAGACGCCGTGGTTCTGGGAAAGCGCGTGGAGAAGGCTTCCAGGTATTTCAATCCGGCGCCGGTATTGTAAATCACGATCTTTTCCTCGGGTTTCAAGAAGCCATTTGCCAGGAGTTTCCCCAGGGCCGCGACACAGGCGCCGCCTTCGGGCGCGGCGAAAATTCCTTCCGCCCGGCTCAGTTCGAGAGTCGCGTCGAGCAGCTCTGCATCGGTGACCGCGATGGCTGTCCCACCGCTCTTGCGAATCGCTTCCAACATCAAAGTATCGCCCAACGGTTTTGGGACGCGTAATCCCGCGGCTACCGTGTGGGCATTTTCCCAAAACTGGCTTTTCGATTCGCCGCGCTCAAATGCGCGCACTACCGGCTGACATCCTTCCGTCTGCACCGCGATCATTTTCGGACGCTCGCTCGAGATCCAACCCAGCGCTTCCATTTCGCCGAACGCCTTCCACATCCCGATCAAGCCCACGCCCCCGCCGGCCGGATAGAAAATCGCGTCCGGCAATTTCCAACCCAGCTGTTCCGCCAGTTCATAGCCCATGGTTTTCTTGCCTTCGATGCGGTATGGCTCTTTCAGCGTGCTGATGTCGAACCAGCCTTCGGCGTCCTTGCGTTCAGCCACGATTTTTCCGCAATCGCTGATCAAACCATCCACCAAAGTCACGTGCGCGCCAAACGCTTTGCATTCGATGTAATTCGCAAGCGGGACATCGCGCGGCATGAAGATGTAGGCTTCGATGCCTGCGGCCGCGGCATAAGCTGCCAGCGCACTCGCTGCGTTTCCCGCCGATGGAATCGCAACTTTGCGGATCCCGAGCTCCACGCACATGGAAATCGCGCAGGAGAGACCGCGCGCTTTGAACGATCCGGTGGGATTGATGCCTTCGTCTTTCACCCAAAGATCGTGGGCGCCCAAGCGTTGGCCCAAGCGGTGTGTTTTGAGCAGCGGCGTCATCCCTTCGCCCAGCGAGACGATATCGGCTGGCTGGCGCACCGGAAGCACCGGCGCGTAGCGCCACATGCTCGCGGGACCTTTCGCGACGGCTTCACGGCTCCACGTGGATTTCGCACGGTCCAAATCGTAAAGAACCAGCAGCGGTCCGCCGCATTCACACAAATTGTGCGCGTGGCCGGCCTCTCGCTTCTTCCCGCAGAGGCTGCATTCCAGGTGAGTAACAGTTGTCATCGTTGAAGTTCGTATGATAGCAGTGAGCATGCGGATGGAACGTGCCGCTAAGAGACGGACAGCGGGCACGCGGCCACCCGCGAAGAAAACATCCAAGTGGCTGCGCAAGATCCTGATCGGCTGCGTGCTACTGATTGTTTCGTTCTATGGCTGGTGCGCAATCTGCGTACTGGCCCTTCGCTGGATCGATCCTCCAACTACATCGGTACAGATGGAGCGCCGCATCTCCGCCTTTCGCAGCCACAAGCCCTACAAGAAGCGCTACCAGTTTGTTCCCATGACGCAGATTTCGCCGAATCTTCAGCACGCCGTCGTGGCTGCGGAAGACGGGCGCTTCCGTAAGCATCATGGATTCGATTGGGTGGAGATGCAAAAGGTGCTGGAACAAGACCTGAAACGCCACAAATTGGGCCGCGGCGGGTCCACGATCACGCAACAATTGGTAAAGAACCTGTTTCTAACGACCGAGCGATCTTTTGTTCGGAAAGGCGTGGAGTTCACGCTGGTTCCGATGACGGAAGCTTTTCTAAGCAAAGACCGAATCCTGGAGCTTTACTTAAACGTCATCGAATGGGGCCCGGGCATCTATGGCGCCGAGGCTGCTTCGGAACATTACTATCGCGTACACGCATCCGAGCTGAATCGCGAGCAATCGGCGCGCCTGGCCGCGGTGATCCCCGCGCCGCTCAAACGCAAACCAGCGCAGATGAACGATTACAGCGAGGAGATCCTCGATCGGATGGTGAAAACCGGTTGGTAGGCCGGCGCTACAGCAATTCCGACAGGGCGAAGAAGAACGGAATTTCCACGGCGGCCGTCTCGGGCGCATCCGAACCGTGTACGGCATTCCGTTCAATGTTCTTCGCAAAATGTTTTCGGATGGTGCCTTCAGCGGCCTTCTCCGGATTCGTCGCGCCCATCACTTCGCGCCAATGTTTGATCGCGTTCTCGCGCTCCAGTACCATCACCACCACCGGACCTTCGCACATGAACGTCACCAGTCCGCTGAAAAAGGGACGTTCTCGATGAATATCGTAAAATCCTTCGGCTTGCAGCTTGGAAAGGCGCGTCATCTTCATGCCTTTGATGCGGAAGCCCGCCGCCTCGATCATTCCTAGAATTTTTCCGGTATGTCCGGAAGCAACCGCGTCGGGTTTGATGATTGCAAATGTTTGTTGAGTCGCCATTTTCGTTTGAAATTTACGCCGCTTACAAGCGGCTCTTGATTTTCTCCCCTATCTCGGCCGGGCTGGCGCACACCGTGATACCAGCCTCCGCCATTGCCTTCATTTTATCTTCGGCTTTTCCCGAGCCACCGGAAATGATTGCGCCCGCGTGACCCATGCGGCGGCCAGGCGGCGCGGTTTGTCCGGCAATGAAACCGACTACGGGTTTCTTCACGTGCTTCTGGATATACGAGGCCGCGGTTTCTTCGGCATTCCCGCCAATCTCGCCGATCATCACGATGGCGTGCGTATCCGCGTCATTATTGAACAATTGAATCGCATCGACGAACGTCGTCCCGATAATCGGATCGCCGCCGATGCCAATACACGTAGATTGTCCGATGTTCAGTTTGCTGAGCTGCCCCACCGCCTCGTAAGTCAGCGTGCCCGAGCGTGAAACCACACCCACGTTCCCCTGCTTGTGAATATGGCCCGGCATGATTCCGATCTTGCACTTGCCCGGCGAAATGATACCGGGGCAATTCGGACCAATCAGCTTCGTGGGCCGATCCTGCATGAACGCGCGCACGCGCACCATGTCGGATGTCGGAATGCCCTCAGTAATGCAAACTACCAGAGACACCCCCGCTTCGGTGGCCTCCATGATGGCATCGGCCGCGAAGGGCGGCGGCACAAATATGACGGATGCGTTCGCACCTGTTTGTTGCACCGCTTCGGCCACGGTATTGAACACGGGCAAACCCAAATGTTTTTGGCCGCCCTTGCCCGGCGTCACGCCGCCAACCACGTTCGTTCCGTAATCGATCGCTGCCTGGGCATGGAAACTGGCTTCGCGTCCGGTGAAGCCTTGGAACAGCACGCGCGTATTTCGATCCACTAAAACGCTCATGATTAGATGCTCCCCGCCGCGGCGCGAACCACCTTTTCCGCCGCATCCTTCATTCCGTTCGCGATGGGGAAGTTCAATCCCGAAGTTTTCAAAATCTCCTGTCCTTTTTCTACGTTCGTTCCTTCCATCCGGACCACCACCGGCACCTGGACATTCAGTTCACGCGCTGCATTCACCACGCCGGTGGCGAGCACGTCGCAGCGCAGGATCCCGCCGAAAATATTGATCAACACCGCTTTCACGCCCGGATCGGAAAGCAGGATACGAAACGCGTTCTTGATCTGTTCGGCGTTCGCGCCGCCGCCCACATCCAGAAAATTCGCCGGACTTCCACCCGCGTATTTCACAATGTCCATGGTGGCCATTGCGAGGCCTGCGCCATTCACCATGCACGCGATGTTGCCGTCGAGCTTGATGTAATTGAGACTGAAGCGCGACGCTTCTACTTCGAGCGGATCTTCCTCGTTCAAATCGCGCAGCTCCACTAAATCTTTGTGGCGATAAAGTGCATTGTCATCAAGCGTGATCTTGGCATCGAGCGCGTAGACTTTTCCGTCCTTGGTGAGGATGAACGGATTGATCTCGGCTAGTGAAGCATCGGTTTCGTGATAAGCCTTGGCGAGGGCGGTCATCGCTTTCACCGCATCGTTCACGCTCGCCGCCGGAATGCCCATTCCAAAGGCGAGATTGCGGCCTTGATAGGCAGCGAGTCCGTAACCGGAATCGAGCGTTTCTTTGAGAATCAGCTCCGGCGTTTTCGCGGCGACTTCTTCGATCTCCATACCGCCGGCCGCCGACGCCATGAAAACTGGCTTGCCTTGCGCGCGATCAAGAACAATTCCCAGATACAGCTCGCGCTCGATAGGTAGCGTTTCTTCCACCAGCACGCGCTGCACGATGCGTCCCTCGGGTCCGGTCTGATGCGTGACCAGCCTCATCCCAAGGATTTTCTTCGCGACTTCAGCGGCTTCGTTCGCGTCCTTCGCCACTTTCACGCCGCCGCCTTTACCTCGCCCGCCTGCGTGAATCTGCGCCTTCACCACCACGCTTCCACCCAACTTCTTCGCCGCCATTTCCACTTCATCGACGGTGAACGCAACTTCGCCTCTCGGCACAGGGACATCGTACTTGGCCAGGATCGCCTTGGCCTGGTATTCGTGAATTTTCATGGGATCAAAATTTAGTGTAGCAATTCAGCGAAACGTCACTTCCTCGAGATGCGGAGTGGCATTGAAGGAATCGAGCGACACCCGCGAGCGCGTAAAAACGAATTCAGTCAGCGAGCAGTTGCGGATGCGCCAGTTCAGTTCTATGGCCATTCGGTCCGGAGCCCCTAATACCGTTTGAACCGCGACGCCGATAGGTCCAGCGGAAGTAAAAACGGCAACACGTCGGCTGGGCCCATCTTTTTCGATGATGCCGCGCAGCCCGCATTGTATGCGCTCGCGGAATGCCTGCCATGTTTCAAGGCCCGCCATGTGGAGTGTTCCTGCTATCCACCGCGGCATTGCTTCCTCGAAACGGCGCTGGAGTTTGCGATTGTCCAAGATCGGCTCGTCTTGTTGCAGTGCGCCGAGAATGCGCGTTGCGTCATACTCGTTGAACTCCGGCCGTGTCACGAAATCGGTGAAACCGGCCAATTCGGCGGTGTGCGTGTGGCGCCGCAGTGTTCCCGAGTAAACTTCGTCGAACCGGATGCCCCGCGTTTTCCAAAATTGGCCGAGGGCGATGGACTGCTGTTCGCCGACGGCCGACAAACGGTCTGAATCTTTCTCGAATGGTCTGGCTTGTGCGTGGCGGATGAGGACCAGCGTGCTCATTTCGCCGGCGCGGAGGCACGAGCTTTTCCCAGCACGCGTTCCAGCTCCAGCTTGGCGACCGATTCACGATGCACTTCGTCGGGACCATCGGCCAGCCGCAAGGTCCGAGAGTTTGCCCAGGCACTTGCAAGAAACGTGTCCTGGCAAACGCCGGCGGCGCCGTGTGCTTGAATCGCACGGTCCAAAACTCGCAATGCAACATTCGGCGCAATGATTTTGATCATCGCGATCTCTCCGCGCGCCGCTTTATTGCCTACGGTGTCCATCATGTATGCCGCCTTCAACACCAGCAGCCGCGCCTGCTCGATTTCCATGCGCGAATCCGCGATATCCGCGCGGATGGTCCCTTGTTCTGAAATTTTCTTGCCGAAAGCCACACGCGACTCGGTGCGCCGGCACATGGTCTCGAGCGCGCGCTCCGCCACGCCAATCAACCGCATGCAATGGTGGATTCTCCCCGGTCCCAGCCGTCCCTGGGCGATTTCGAAACCGCGTCCTTCGCCGAGCAGCAAATTGGACGCCGGCACCCGAACATTCCGGAAGGTCATCTCGGCATGACCGTGCGGCGCATGATCGTAGCCGAACACGGTAAGCATGCGTTCCATCGTCACACCGGGCGCGTCCATTGGCACCAAAATCATGGATTGCTGTTTATGTTTCGGCGCGGTTGGGTCCGTTTTGCCCATAAAAATCGAAATCTTGCAGCGTGGATCGCCCGCACCCGAAGACCACCATTTCCGGCCATTGATGATATAGTGATCGCCATCGCGAACGATGCTGCTTTCGATATTCGTTGCATCCGACGAGGCGACCGCCGGCTCTGTCATGGAAAAGCACGACCGGATTTCGCCCGCGAGCAGCGGCTTCAGCCAACGATCTTTTTGCTCAGCCGTGCCATAGCGCGCAAGCACCTCCATGTTGCCCGTATCCGGCGCCGAGCAATTGAAAACCTCGGCCGCCATCGTGGAACGTCCCATGATCTCGCACAGCGGGGCATACTCCAGATTGGTGAGTCCGGCTCCGTCTTCGCTGTCGGGCAGGAAGAGATTCCAAAGACCGGCCGCGCGCGCTTTGGGCTTCAACTCTTCGATCACTTGCGAAGGCTTCCAGCGATCGTCCGGATTGAGCTCGTCCTGATACCGTTGCTCATTCGGATAGATATGCTCGTCCATGAAAGCGCCAAGCCGCTTCTGGAGCGATTTGACTTTGTCGGTAAATTCGAAATTCATTGGATTACCTGCCGGTAAACACGGGCGGGCGCTTCTCTACAAAATGGGCCACGCCTTCCTTGAAGTCCTCACATTGGAGGCTCTTGATCATCTCTTCCTCCGAATTCTCAAACGCTTCGCCTAGTGTTTCAAACATGGCGTTATAAACCTGGGTCTTGATGATTCCCATCGACCTGGGACTGACATTGTTCGCCAGTTCTTGTGCGTACGCGTGCACGCCTTGGGTAAAGCTGTCTTGCGGGAATACGCGGTTGACCAAGCCCATCCGCAGCGCTTCATTCGCATCCACCAGACGTGCGGAAAAGAGCATGTCCAACGCGTTCGATGGGCCTATCAGCCGTGGCAGCATCCACGCCAGCCCGTATTCGGCGATGAGCCCGCGTTTGGCAAACGCGGTTCCGAAGCGCGCGGTGTCGGACGCGAAACGCAGATCGCAATAGAGCGTCAGGATGAATCCCAAACCGACCGCCGGCCCATTCACAGCTGCGATCACCGGCTTCCGGATCGAAGGAAAGTACGAATATTTCTTCTGAAAATCCGGCCGGACGTTCGCACGCTCGCCGTTGCTCGAATTTCGCAGCACTTTTTCAGCGTCGCCGATTCCTCCTTGCGCCAGCGCGCCGAGCAGTGACATATCCGCTCCGGCACAGAATCCGCGGCCAGCGCCGGTCAGGATAATCACTCGGACGTTGGGATCGCGCTCCGCTTCCTGCATCGCGGCGCGGACTTCCTGATCCATGACGGCGGTCCATGCGTTCAGCTTGTCCGGACGATTCAGCGTAATGGTTGCAACGCGCTCGGCGGCGGTGTAGACGGTCTCCAGATTGGCCATGTTGCAGGAATTATATCAGTGCTATCGCTTCCTCAATCAGGCTCTGGACGCGCTTGTCGAAATGGCGGAAGCGCTCATCCTGGGTCTGTCCGCGATGGAACCGGACGTAAATCTGCTGCAGCACGACGGCGAGCTTGAAGAGCGCGAAAACTTCGTAATAGTTGATGCGCGAGACGTCGCGTCCGGTGCGCTCGGCATAACGCCCGATGAGTTGATCGCGCGTGAACCATCCAGGTTGCGAAGTGAGCGATGACTTGACGCCGCCCGGATCGCTCGGCTGCGACCAGTAGCAGAGCACCAATCCCAAATCCACCAGCGGATCTCCAACTGTGGCCATCTCCCAATCGAGTACCGCCTCTACACGTCCCGGATCTTTTGCGTCCAGCATCAAATTGTCCAGCTTGAAATCGTTGTGGACCAACGTCGCCGCGGGAGAGGCAGGAAGATGATCGGTGAGCCACTGGATCAGACGGTCCATCGCTGGAATCTCTTGGGTTTTCGCGCCCTTCCAACGTTCGAACCAGCCGCGTACCTGACGCTCCAGGAACCCAGCCGGCTTGCCGAGCGAAACCAAGGCGTGCTTCTCGATGTCCACGGAGTGCAGTTCCACCAGGCAATCCACGAAGCCGCGGCTCACTCGCGCCGGATATTCGGGGAAGGCCGCCAGTTCCTCCGGAATGCGGTCGCGGACCACGATGCCGCGCCTTCGCTCCATGATGAAAAACACTGCGCCGATGATCGACGTGTCCTCGCACAGGTGAAAAACTTCGGGCGCGGGGCCGAAGAACGGATGCACGGCTTTCAGGACCATGTACTCGCGCGCCATGTCGTGCGCTTTCGGCGCCACTGGGCCGAGCGGTCCGCGCCGCAGCACATATTCGCGCGCCGGCGTGCGCAACAGATACGTCAGATTGGAGTGGCCGCCCGGGAATTGTTCGATGGTGAGATTCGCCGCGCCGTCCAGCTTATCCGCCAGATAGTTGGACAGCGCAGCCCGATTGAGCTCCTCGCCGGATCGTACCGCCGCGGTGTCTGCGCTGGATTCTTGCATCGTGCCCAGTGCATATCATATCGCTGGACTAGACAAGCAACATGCAATCGCCGTACGAGTAGAACCGGTAGCCCGCCTCCACTGCATGACGATATGCGGATAACACGAATTCCTGTCCGGCGAACGCGCAGACCAGCATCAACAGGCTGGATTGCGGCAGATGAAAATTCGTGAGCATTGCGTTGGTCCTTTGAAATTCGAAGCCCGGACGGATGAAGAGGTCGGTTTTCGCGGTTCTGCCCAGGAACATGCTCTCAACGGCGCGAACACTCGTCGTGCCTGCACAGAGTACGCGCACAGCCTTGCGGATTTTGGCGGCGTTTTCTTCGGAGACAAAAAATCTTTCGGAATGCAGCGTGTCTCCGCGCACCGGCTGAAACGTTCCCAGCCCGACGTGCAAGGTTATGTGCGCGATCTGAGCTCCGGCCAACAGGCACGCCTTCAAGATCTCCGGGGTGAAGTGAAGGCCAGCGGTGGGCGCCGCGATGGACCCGCGTTCGGCCGCGAACACCGTCTGATACCGCTCGCGATCCTCGGATGTATCGGCGCGCCTGATATAGGGCGGCAGTGGAATGTGCCCGGACTTTTCCAGCCAATCCATGACGTTGAGATTTTCCGGGAAGCGCACCGTGCGTTCGCCGAATTCGCCGTGCTCGACAATCTCCGCTTCGATGTCACCGAAAAAGATTCGATCGCCAATTCGGATCTTGCGGCCCGGACGAACCAGCGCGGTCCAGGTTTTGGGATCGCTTGAACCAACGGGTTCCACCAGCAATACCTCAACCTCGCCCGAATTCGCACGCCTGCCGATCAGCCGCGAGGGCAGCACCTTCGAGTCATTCAACACCAGACAATCGCCCGGATTCAAAAACGCGGGCAACTCGCGAAACATTCGATCTTCCCAGCGTTTTTCCGCGCGATACAGCACCAACATGCGCGACGCGGCACGGTCGCGCAACGGTTCCTGCGCGATCGAACTCTCGGGCAAGTGATAATCGAAGGGGGAGAGGTCCAAACTTCACCATACCAGTGCGAATCCTGGCGATAGAAACTTCGTGCGATGAAACGGCCGCCGCAGTTGTGGAAGACGGCGCCAAAATTCTATCGTCGGTAGTCGCTTCGCAAATGGAGACGCACGGAAAGTATGGCGGCGTGGTGCCCGAGCTGGCCTCGCGCGAACATCTGCGCGCGATTGTTCCGGTGGTGCGGAACGCGTTGGAAATCGCATGTGCGCGTTGGAATGATCTCGCGGCGGTTGCCGTTACGGAAGGCCCCGGCCTGGTGGGTTCGCTACTCGTCGGGATCACTTACGCCAAGTCGATCTGCCTCGCTCGAAATTTGCCTTTGATCGGCGTTAATCACGTTGAGGGCCACATCCACGCCGTCATACTGGAATCGAGCGCGAATCCTATCGAGCTGCCTGCCGTCGCGCTGGTTGTTAGCGGCGGCCACACGCATCTGTTTGAAGTTCGCGAAGGCTTCTCTTACCGGCTACTCGGAAAAACGCGTGACGATGCCGCAGGCGAGGCGTACGACAAAGTTGCGAAGCTACTGGGATTCGGTTATCCGGGTGGTCCGATCATCGATAAACTCGCACCCCACGGCAATCCGCGCGCGGTGAAGTTCACGCTCGCGAACATGAAGGGCAACAAGCTCGACTTCAGTTTCAGTGGACTGAAGACCGCCGTCTTGCGCTGGACCGAGGAGCGCGATCTTACGCGTGAAATCGAGGCGCGCCGCATGCTGCAAAACCCGTCGATCGCAGATTGGTTGCGCGTCACTCCAAAAACCACGCTCGACCTACTGGCGTCCTTTCAACGCACCGTGATTGAAGAGTTGATGCGGCGGGCAGCGTCATCCGCGGAGGAAATCGGCGCAAAAAGCCTGATCGTGTCGGGTGGCGTGGCATCCAATGCCGGGCTACGCGCAGCGGCGCAGAGCGCGAATTTCGCATGTCCTGTTTACTTCCCGACACCGGGACTTTCGACAGACAACGCCGCAATGATCGCCGCCGCCGCGTTCGTGAAACTCCGCCGAGGCGCATTCGCCGATCTGACGCTGCGCGCGCAAGCGAATCTCACGCTCGCATAGTAATCCCTGCCGGCGCGGGAAATACCTTGCCGAAAGAAAACGCGACCGGACTATCCCCGAACTTTTGCCGATGCTCCAACCGCTCCCGCGCTTCCTCCACACTCGGCACGTGTCCCGCGTCGATCCACCACATCGCCAGATGCGCCTGGGCCGGTTTCTCGAACCATTTCGCCCGATCGCGCAGCACGGCTGAATGCGCGCTCTTGTAGACATACTGCCGAAGCGCTTCGATCGACTCCCAAACCGACATGTTCACGAGGATCAGCGGATCTTCGTAAGCTTGAACACCGGTCGCGTCTTTTAATCGCCAGACGAATCCTGGGCTGCGCTCTGCAAGCGCATTGATTTCGTCCAACTGCGCAACAAAATCCGCCATGGCTTCCGAATCGAGCGGCGCGACAATGCGGCCAATATTCACCTGAGCGAGATGATGCGGCATTTCGGCTCCTACGATTCAAGACCCATCTGCGATAGCCGGTAGCGCAACGCATTTCGCGTCAGCCCGAGCATTCGCGCGGCCTGGCTCTTGTTTCCATTCGCGCGTTTCAACGCTTCCCGGATGATGGATTGTTCGTATTGATCGAGCGTCGTTCCCTCCGGCAGAAAATTATCCGCCACGCTGAAGCGCGCCGATGGCGCGGTGTCCAGCTTGATATCGCCGGCCTCCAGAACCGATCCGTTGGCCAGAACCATGCTGCGCTCCAAAACGTTTTCCAACTCCCGGACATTGCCAGGCCAGTGATAATCCAGCAGCCGCTGCATCGCTGCATCCGAGATGGATTGCACCGGACTTCCCAAATCCTTGCTTAACTTCTTGACGAAATGACCCGCGAGATAGGGAATGTCTTCCTTGCGCTCGCGCAGCGGCGGAATATTGATGGGCAGCACGTTGAGCCGATAATACAGATCTTCGCGAAAAGTGCCTTGCTCCAACGCCGCGCGTAAATCCACGTTGGTCGCGGCGAGCACGCGAACGTCGATATGCTTCACCTTGTTGCTGCCGAGACGCTCGAACTCACGCTCCTGTAAGATCCGCAGCAGTTTGACTTGCACGGATGCCGGTACGTCGCCGATCTCATCCAGAAACACCGTCCCGGTGTCCGCCTGTTCGAACTTGCCGGGCTTTGCAACATTCGCGCCCGTGAAAGCGCCCTTCTCGTAGCCAAAAAGCTCGCTCTCCATCAGATTTTCCGGGAGCGCGGTGCAGTTGATTTTGACGAACGGCCGATCGGCCCGCGGCGAATGGTGATGAATCGCGCGGGCGATCATATCTTTTCCGACGCCGCTTTCGCCGCATAACAGTACGGTCGCACGTGTGGGCGCGACGCGCGTCACAGTGCTGAAAATCTCACGCATAGCTTCGCTGCGGCCAACAATGTTGTCGAATTGATAACGCTGGTTCAGCTCCGCGCGCAGTTCGCGATTTTCGTCCCGCAATGTCCGCAGCTCCAGCGCTTTGTTCACCACCGTCATCAGATGATCGAGCGAAAATGGTTTGGGCAGAAAATCCACGGCGCCCGCTTTCATGGCCTCCACCGCCGTTTCGATGCTTCCAAACGCCGTCATCACGATCACGGGGGTATGCGAGTCCTGGCGCCGCAAATTCGCCAGCAGTTCCAGCCCGCTGACGCCGGGAAGGCGCAGATCCGTGAGGATCACATCGGCGCGATCCGCCACGCGCATCGCATCCTCCACGTTGCCCGCTTGATCTACCTCGAATCCAGCGCCCTTCAATTGCAGCTCCACCACACGCCGCAGTTTCTCTTCGTCTTCCACCACCAGAATGGTGCCTTTCATTGGCCCTCTTTCGCAGTTTTCCGAAACGCCTCTGTCGCAGTTTTCCG
>DATGIH010000137.1:0-5534 GCA_035295865.1 Bryobacteraceae bacterium | reverse complement strand
TTTCGTGTATTGTTCGGGACCGTGGTTGCCGAAAATATTTCCCGATATTTTGGATGGCAGGATCCGGCTCACGCGCCAGGAAGTTTTCTTTTTCGGAACCGCGCCGGGTGATCGAAGATTCGCGCCGCCCCAGATGCCCGTATGGCTCGATTTCAGCGACGAGCGGGGCGCGTACACGTTACCGGACATCGAGAATCGAGGGTTCAAGCTGGCGTTCGATCGTCATGGCCCGGCGTTCGATCCGGACACGGGCGACCGCGCGGTGAACGGCATAGAAGATGCCCGGGCGTTTCTCGCTGATCGTTTTCCGGCGCTGGCTCATGCGCCGCTCGTGGAATCGCGTGTGTGCCAATACGAAAACACATCGAGTGGCGATTTTCTGATTGACCGGCATCCTCAATTCGACAATGTATGGCTGGTTGGCGGCGGTTCCGGCCATGGATTCAAGCACGGGCCCGCAGTGGGTGAATATGTGACGGGTTTAATCGGCGGCACGGCGAAACCCGAAGAACGGTTTTCGCTTGCAACGAAGAGCCGTGCGCCAAATCGCGCTGTTTACTAATTTACGCCCAGCCCCAGTTCATCGGTAACCTCGAAGTCCGGAAAATCTTCGGCGCAGTTTCAGCCATTTACCTAAACCCTGCCGTCGCCACAAAAAATCCCCTGCTACACCTGAGGTAGTTCAGAATTCCTCACGGAGCAAATCACTCGATGCGTTACAGGCAGGCTTTTCTTGCGTGCATGCTTCTTGCCGGCACGGTATTCGGACAAACGTTGGTGGACCTCAAAAACCAAAGCAAAACGGTCGACTTCACGGGCGCCACCACCACCAAACCATTCAAGTCCGGGACTGTTCTTCCTGCTACGTGTACGGTCGGCGAAGCGTTTTATCAAACCAGCGCTCCCGCGGGTGCAAACCTCTACACTTGCACTTCGGCAAATGCATGGACGCAGCAGATCGGCATTCCCGGGCCTACCGGTCCGGCAGGAGCGCAAGGTCCGCCGGGAACGGCGGGCGCGAACGGCTCGATCGCTCATCTACAAAATGCTGGAACCGTCTTGCCCGTCGAAGCTACCTTAAATTTCACCGGCGGCGGATGCACGGATGATCCCACCAATGGCCGTACCAACTGCAACGGCGCTGGAATTTCCGGCCTGAGTATCGATGTCAACGGCACCGTACAAGGGACGCAACCCACCTTGAACCTCATTTCCGGCACCGGAATCTTGCAAGTGTGCACCAACAACACCGGCGCCAACCGCGTGGATTGCACTCCGAGCCTGAACACCGCGGTGGCGCTCACCATCGCGAATTCACAGGCGGGGAAGGTGGACTTCTGCAACTCCACCAACGGCACTGACGCCTATACATGCAGTCTCAGCGCATCCGCGCAGCTCACGGCTTACACCGCTGGCATGCATCTGACACTGACTGGAGACACCACCAACTCCGGTTCGGCTTCCTTGAACGTGGACAACGTGGGCATCAGGAACATCAAGCAGGCGGACGGATTAACCGATCCGACGAATGGCCAAATC
Source organism: Bryobacteraceae bacterium (assembly GCA_035295865.1). GTDB lineage: Bacteria > Acidobacteriota > Terriglobia > Bryobacterales > Bryobacteraceae > Palsa-89. The sequence continues at coordinate 3,995 of DATGIH010000137.1, read as the reverse complement.
GTGGCCGGGCGTGCGATCACTCTGTTTTACGACGGCACTGTATGGAGGCTCCCGGCTAATTCAGGCGTGGGTACTTGTGACAATCTGCATGCGATCAGCGGCTCCGGCAACTGCATTCTGTCCCCGGCGATCACCGGCAGTGTGGCGCTGGCCGCGCAAACGGCTTCTCTCGGGTCTGCGAATCTGATAGCGACTCCAGCCGCGGGATTCTATCGCGTCGTCACCATAGCGCAAGCCACCACGGCGGCAACTTCAGGAACAGGCTGTTCACTCGCAGTCACCATTGGCTATACCGACAGCGCCGGATCAACTACCAATAGCACCATCACTGGATTGTCGTTGACCGCCCTGGGCAGAGCCACGGGAGCCATGTCTCTGATGGTAGCGAGCGGCGCTGTGACCTATTCAACCACGCGCACCGCCGGAACCTGCAGCGGCGATCAATACGCTCTGAATATCGTCGCCGAAAGACTTCAGTAACCAGCGCTAAGAATCAATCGAATGTCTTCGCAATATTTACTGAGTCGCGAGGCTCAGATCATCTTGGATGCAATTCACAAGCAAGGAGAACGAATCATGAGTACGCAATCGACCAGTTTTACGGACATCCAGAACTCTCTGGCCGCCCTGACCACCGCTCAGCAGAAAGTTTCGAGCGACATCGGCTCCGCCATCACCGATATCACCGCGCTTAGCGCTCAGGTGGCCTCGCTGCAATCGCAAGGCGGTGCTAACCCGCAGCAGCTGTCGGATCTCAAAACCTCCATCGATCAAATCACTACCAATCTTTCCGGCGCATCTTCCGGCCTCGAAGCCGTTCTCCCCGCGCCGGCGCCCACACCGACGGCCGGATCCTAGGCATGCCAGCGTTTTACTGCCCGATCCACAAAACACCACTCGGACGATTTGCTCCCGCCGCTGTCACCGAGACCTGTCCGGTAGTTGTGGCGGGCACCCGCACGTTGATCTGATCCAAACCCACCAAGCCCGGAGTGGCGCCGGCGAACAGGACCGGCGCCGCTTCACCGTTGATACGCACTTGAACATCGGCGGTCGCTTTCAAAAGTCCGCTGCGCTTTACCCCATCGCGCGAAAGCGGATTCGTCTGCCCTAATCCCGTCCCGAAGATCGCCACCACCGATCCCACCGCCGCAGGATGCGCGCTCGAGTTCAATTCCCCATTTTCATTCAACGCCACCACCGTATCGTTGCCTGCCGAGTCCGCGCGGTGCAGCAAGCCCGGAACAGCCGGAACCACCTTCAGCGCTGCGCGCGACTGTCCGTAGGCATTTCGCACCGTGATGTTCGTCTGCGATGTTCCCGCCAGCTTGTAGGGCGTCACCGCGACGATCTCGCCCGGCGCTACGCTCAGCAGCGGAGCTGCCGCGCCTTCAAAGAAGACTTGCGTTCCGGCGAGCGAACCGGGAAGTTCTCCCGCAGCGTTAAACGTCGCCTCAACAGCATCCGGTGGGCCCAAACACGTTCCCGAAATTCGAACCAATTCGCCCGGCGCCACCGCATCACTGACGTAGCTGTACGTCGTCAAACCCATTCCATCGTCGCCCGCCTGAAACCCCACCGGGTTCCCCAGAACCAAACCGGAACCCAGAGATCGCACGCTCGCTGTGCCCAAGGCGATGGACGTGCCGCCCTTCGGATGCGCCGTGGGCATCCGCCAGATCATGTTTCCGTTCTGGTCCGCGAGATAAACTCCTGCGCCCGGATGAACCGCGGAATCCCCAAAGAACGCGCCGAGATCGTACTTCGCCGATTCCCGCACGCACCCGGAACCGATCGTCTCGATCAAATCCGTCGTGATGAAATAGACCGTCTCGTTTTCATCCGCCGTTGTTGTCACCGAAACCGGACCGTTGTAAGGCGGAATGCCAACGATGTACTGAGGTCCACCCGGAGGGCCGGGACCAAAGAGCCCTGTCGGCGTTTCCGTGATCGATGCAATCGGGACCAGCGAATCATCCGCCGCGATTCGATAAGCCCGCTCGTTTGTGGTCACGTACACGGTTCCGAACGCATCCACCGTGATGGAAGAGATCGGCGTCAGCGGAACCACATCCAAAATCACTCCCGATTGCGAAACTTTCACCAGGCCGTTGCTGCCGCTCGCGATCCACAAGTTCTGCGCTTTATCCACCACCACTTGTCCTAAGCTGTCCAGCGGCACGTCCATCGCCTTGGCGCCGATCGCGGCGCCGTGGCTCGAGTTCTGTCCGTTCCCGGCGAATTCCATCCGCTTTCCGCCCAAGTCTTGCCGCCACACGCGATTGGCCCCTGGATCGGCGATAAAGAGGACACCGTCGTTGTCCACGGCCACGCCGGAAATGCGGTCGAGGTATCCATCTTTTGGCGCCGCGCAATACTGCGTATTGAATGCTGGTCCCTTACCGGCCACGGTTTGAATGATGCCATCCAACGTTACTTTGCGAACCCGATGATTTCCGGAATCTCCGATGTACACGTTGCCGCTTGCGTCTGTTGCCACTGCCAGCGGAGCTGCAATCCCAGCTTCTGACGCCGGGCCACCGTCTCCCGAGAACTCGTCCGGCCCCCCTGCGACGATTGTTACCGCTCCCGCGGAATCAATCTGCAAGATCTTCTGTCGCCCAATGAAAGGCTGCATCAAGGCCAACAGCCCATGACTGTTCGATACCACTTGAATCGTTGGCGACGTAAAAGTGTGAGGAGCAAACGGTCCCGCTCCGCAGCCCTCGAAGCCAAAGCCGCTCGTTACACTCACCGGCGCCGTAGAGCCGTCAGGCCGCCTCCTCTGCATTTCAGAACTCCCGGTGTCCGTGTAGTAGATACTTCCGTCCGATCCGATCGAAATCGTGGATACATCTTGCCCGGCCGGAAATCCAAGGTCTGTCAGCGTGCCGGACGGATTGACCTGCAGCAACCGAAACGTTTCGCCCGTGTCGAAAATGTACAAGTTCCCTTGCGCGTCAAACCCGATCCGGCTGGGACCTTCGAGCTGCGCCGAAACTGCTTGACCTCCAACGCCGGCGGTGCCCGCAACGCCAGTGCCCGCAACTGTACGCAGAATCCCCGCGCTGTCCACGCGAAAAATCTTGTCGGTATTCGAATCGGAAAAATACACGCCGCTCGGACCAGCCGCCAAACCCAGGACCGATATTTGGGCCTCGGTCGCTTTGATCCCATCGGCTGCGGGCGAATTGCCTCCACCGGCGATTCGGACGAGCGCGCCATTCGTGATACGTGACACCACTCCGGAAGGCGCGGAGTTCACACAAAACACGTTGCCGCTTCCATCCACCGCCAGGAGTCCAAATTCATCGAGTTGAGGGTCGGAAACAATCGTCTGAACTTTCCCGCTACTATCGATTCGCCGAATTCTTCCATTCTCGGAATAGAACAGCGTTCCGTCCGGTCCGATTGCCATCGAGCCCGAGGCGATCGTTGTGAAAGCCGCCGAGGAATCGCCGGTCGGATGCCACCCGAAGATCGGAGCTGGAATCGGCGGCTGGGCGCGAGCTGGCAGCCCGGCCAATAGGATCAACCAGCCGAACGCTCGCTGCAACCACCTAGGCATGGCGAATAAACTGCAGCGCCGATTCGTTGATGCAGTAGCGCACATTGGTCGGCGCTGGACCATCGTCGAAAACATGTCCCAGATGCGCGTCGCAGCGCGTGCACAGCACTTCGATGCGCTCCATTCCAAAAGTCACATCCGAATGTTTCCGGACATTCCCTTCCGCGATCGGTGCCCAAAAGCTCGGCCATCCGGTGCCGGAATCGAACTTCGCATCCGTGCTGAACAGCGCGTTTGCACAGCAGATGCATCGAAACATTCCGGAATCGTGCATCTGGTAGTAAGTCCCCGTGAAGGCCATGTCGGTCGCCCCGTGCCGCGTCACGTAGTAAGATTCGCTGGCGAGTAGCTTCCGCCATTCGGCGTCCGTGTGGACCACTTTCTTCGACCGCGTCGTGCGCAGCCTCTTGCCGGCGTCGTCGAACTC
>DATGIH010000136.1:0-2024 GCA_035295865.1 Bryobacteraceae bacterium | reverse complement strand
TCGAAGCGGCGGCTGGCCAGCGCTTGCGATGTGATGTGATCCGTGTTGGGTCCATCCAAAATCAAAAACGACTGGATCTTGCTGCCGGTGGTGGACTGGCGGCACAGATAGCGCATCCCGCTGAGATTGCCTTCGCCCTCTTCGCCGACGTTTGCGATAAATACCAAGCGATGGAACAACTCCTCGAAACCGTCGAGCATGGGAATCACGCGCGCGATGGCGAGCAGAGCGGACAGCCCGGCGCCGTTGTCGGAAACTCCGGGACCGTGCAGCCGGCCATCCGGCTCGATCGCAATTTCGTCCAAATTGCGTGGGGCCAGCACCGTGTCGAGATGCGCGGTGAGCGCGACGTACGGGCCCTCCCGATTTTCCACCGGATGCGCGATCACGTTCCCTCCGCGATCGATGCGCGCTACTGCTCCCAAGGCCTTGAACTGCGCCAGGATCCACTCGGCGCGCTTTTGTTCAAAAAACGTTGGGGCTGCGACACGGCACAGTTGTAGCTGTTGTTCGGTGATCCTTTGTTTGTCCCGTGCAAAGTGCTGGAGGGCCTCGCGAATGGCTGGGGCGTTGGCTATTTCGCTTACCAGCCGCGACAAAGAGACGTCGACTTGCGCGGCAGCGGACTTGAGCGGAGTAGCCAAATGCCAGTTTAGCAGGCGTCGCTACTATCGATTCCACGAGCATTCCGTCTACTTGATCGTGCAAAAACTCACTGGGTGTTTCACCATCCTCTTGTTCGTAGCCGTGTCTGCAAAGGCTGAAACGGAGCGGAAAGTAACGAAACTGGCTGAAGGCGTTTATGAAATCGAGCACCAGGATTCGGGTGACGGCTTCGCGAGTGGAAATACGACGGTAATCATCGGCGAACGCCAAGTTTTGGTGGTTGACTCCTGCTTTTTACCGTCGGCTGCGCGCGAAGACATTGCGCAAATCCGGCAATGGACCGCGAAACCGGTCGCCTTCCTGCTCAACACGCATTTTCATAACGATCACAACCTGGGCAACGAAGAATATATGAAGGCATTCCCGGCACTGACCGTGGTCGCGCATGTTGAGACGAAAAAAGACATGGATATGTTCGGGCCGGGATCGGCGGGGCGGGAGGAGAAGGGAATTGCGTCGCTCCAAAGGATGCTGGACACAGGAAAATTGAACGGGGGCCGAGACCTCACGGCCGAAGAGAAGACGGAGGTGAAAACTGCTCTTGCGCATCGGCTGCCGGTGATGGAGGAGCTGCGGAAAGTGAAGTTCCAAAGCGCGACGCTGGCGTTTGATCGCGATTTTTCCATCGACCTGGGAAATCGCGAGGTCATGATCAAGTTTCTGGGACGCGGAAACACAGCGGGCGACGCGGTGGCTTACCTTCCCAACGAAAAGATCGTGGCGGCCGGCGATCTGGTGGTGCATCCGTTGCCGTACATATACGACGGATATCCGGTGGAGTGGATCCAGACGTTGCAGAATCTGACTCAGTTGGACGCGGCCGCAATAGTTCCGGGTCACGGGCCGGTTCTGCGCGACAAAACCTACCTGCTTCTATTGCGCGATCTCATGCAGAGCGCCGTGGATCAGTTGAACGCCTATTTGAAGCGCACGGGTCCCGCGATGTTCCGCACATTGGACGAAGTGAAAGCGGCAATCGATTTGACGCCGTTCCGGCAACGCTTCGCAGGCGAAGACAAAGATTTGGCGGCGTCATTCGACGATGTGGCGGCGAATTTGGTGAAGGTGGCGTTCGCGGAAGCCAGCCTCAGGTGACTCGCTCTTGACGTAAAAACCTCACCTGAAGCAGCTCAGGATGCCGCCCAGCTCGCGGAAAGGGCTAAGCCGCGGCTGCAGCTAGGGGCTCTCCAGGAAACGTAGCCGCCGCGTCCAGCACATTTTCGCTACAATTGCGTCCAATCGAATGCATGGGTCGCGATCCACTCTTCAGCAACGCGCTGGTTTTTGAATCCAGCCTGGTCTGCATTGGTGCGTTCCGATGCCACCGCGAGTTCGGCGGATTTCACGACACCGGTCCC
>DATGIH010000135.1:0-2620 GCA_035295865.1 Bryobacteraceae bacterium | reverse complement strand
TACCATTAAAGTTCCCGCCGGGCATGCCGATGATGTTTCCGTCATGCCCAACCTATACTTCTGCCAGCCGCATGCGCAAAACCAAGGGATGCTAAGGGCCGTGATATCAGCCGAGGACGCCAAACGGCTGATCGGGTCGGGCGAGGCTCATTACGTTGGGGAGAAGTTTCCGACCGGCTCCACTGGGGACCAAGTGAAGGACTTTGCGGTTTTGGGGTTTAGCCCGGCTGAGGCGCAGGGTGAATGGCGGCCCGGATATTACTGTTTTGAGGCCGATCTGATGGAGTTGAATGCGCAGCTCCTCACTCTGACTCGATGAATAACTCAAGCCGAATCTGGCTGTTACGAGGCAGACCTGAGTTTCACTAAAAGAAATGCCAACTGTCGGGTGAACGCCCGATATCAATTTGGTCACGAAGCGTGGTACGAAGCGCGTGGCAGCTTGGACCAACGGCTGCAGCCCTTGGGGGAAACGCGTGGCGCCACTCCGGATATTTTTAGCCGACGATCATGAAATCGTCCGGTATGGACTCCGAACGCTGCTGGAGATTCAGGGTGAATGGACGATCGTTGGAGAAGCCTCTGATGGAGCTGCCGCGATCGAAGGGGTCTTGAGCTCCGAGCCTGACATCGCGATTCTGGACATAGGGATGCCGGTGGTCGATGGGCTTACGGCCGCTCGGAAAATCCTAGCCCGCAAGGGACCGACGAAGATTCTGATGTTGTCCCTGCACGATTCTAAGAACGTCATCCGGCAGGTGGTCGATTCCGGCGCGAAGGGATTTGTGCTGAAGTCAGATGCGGCGCGCGACTTGATCGCAGCGGTCGAAGAAATTCAGGCTGGCGGGACGTTTTTCACGCCGAAAACCGCGGAAATCATTCTGGACCGGCAATTGGATCGAATGCAGGGGCAGCGGAGTAAGGCTCACTCGAATAAGAAGACGCCCGCCCGACACCGCTAGGGCTGAGGCGCCGTGACCACGGTTCGCGTGTCAGTAGATTCAGCAAATCAATACATTGCATTTTTTGTGTGGGGGCAGTGCCTCTATAATGCGGCATGCTTTCGCGTCGTTCCTTCCGCCAGGGTACGCTCGTCGCTCTTTTCACTTTATCGGCGCTCTGCACTTGTGAGCAGCCCGCTGCAAGTCAAGACGCCACGAATTGGCAGAAGGATTTGCTTGCGTGGCGTGCAGAGCATGCAGCGGATCTGCAAAAGCCGGATGGATGGTTGGCACTCGCTGGATTGGTCTGGCTGGAACCCGGCGACAATTCGGTGGGCTCGGCTGCGGACAACAAGGTGCGCCTTCCGGCGGGTGCCCCTGCGCGCGTGGGCGTGTTGCATCTCGAAGGAACGACGGTTTCGCTGCGCCCTCCGGCCAGTGGATTTCCAGAGGGGCTGCTCGTCGACGGAAAGCCGGCGCAGGCTCAAGATCTGCACACGAGTCCGGACAACGATAAGGGCAATCCCAGAATGACGGTGGGAGCCTTGAATTTCTACGCGGTGAAGCGTGGGGATCGCTTCGCGCTGCGGATCAAGGACGCGAACGCGCCGACACGCGTAGGGTTTCATGGTTTGAAGTGGTATCCACCGAATGCGCACTATCGGATTACGGCAAAGTGGATTCCGTATGATCCGCCGAAGACGATCCAATTGGCGACGATGATTGGCACGGCGTACGATGCGCCGGTCCCGGGTAGAGCGGAATTTCAACTGGATGGCGCGACGTACCGGCTGGAACCGATCACCGAGGACAAGCCGCCGGTGAAATTATTTTTTATTTTGAAGGACGCGACGAGTGCGACGAAGACGTACGGGGCGTGCCGATTTCTTTACACGCCGCTGCCGTCGAATGGCATAGACAAACCGGGAGAGCTTGTTCTCGATTTCAATCATCTCGAGAATCCGCCGTGTGCGTATACGCCGTTTGCGACGTGTCCGCTGCCGCAGCGTGGAAATCGGCTGAAAATTGCGCTGCCGGTGGGCGAGTTGCGCTATCACGAGTAGAGGCCGGAAAGACCGAATGCTGACGTGCGTTAGACGTCCGGGCAAGCTCGGGCGCAGCAGTGCTCCGCCCATGCACAAGCGTGATGTCGATCGAGGGTCTTGGCGTTGGGCGCAGCCTGTACCACAATAAACGAGACGCGCGTCGCCGCCGTCCACAACGTCATCAAACTCCAGTGAACACATCCGACCCTTACGCCGCGAACACCGGCGGCCCGGCAAATCCCGCTCGCGAGAAGCTAGTTGCGCTACGGCTGGCGCTGCTGCGACTGCATAAGGAACTGCTAGATATGGAGCGGCGAGACTATGAACGGCTGCATGGAAAAGTGAATACGGGCGAGTTGTTTCGCCTGGTGATCGATCACGAGCAATTTTCGTGGCTCCACAACATTTCGGAGTTTGTGGTGCGGATTGACGAGAGTCTGGCCGGGGAGAATCCGGTCACGGCAGAAGACACGCGCAATGCGATCGTGTTGGCGCGGAAGATGTTCTCGCCTTCGGAGACAGGCGACGCGTTTCAAAAGAGGTATTTCGATGCGATCCAGCGGGATCCGGCGGTCGTCATTGAGCACGCTGAGCTGGCCAAGATTTTTGCGAACGAGCGGGGCGAGCAGGCGG
>DATGIH010000134.1:0-19486 GCA_035295865.1 Bryobacteraceae bacterium | reverse complement strand
CGCCGCTGTGGTGATCGGCGGCGCCGCCATCACGGGCGGAAGAGGAACGATTCTCGGAACGATGCTGGGCGTGATCCTACTGGGAGCGATCGGTCCGGCCCTGACTTTCTTAGGGATCGGCGCGCATTGGGAAAAGGCGATCCAAGGCGCAATCATTCTGGCGGCGATTGCGATCGACGCCGTGAGTATTCGCGTGCCCGTTACGAATCATGCTTAGAGTCACGCGTCACAGGTTGTTCCCAAATGGCGAGTGGATTCTGCTCCTCGCCTTGCTCGCCGAAATTGCAATATTTTCGGCCGTCGCGAAAAACTTTTCTACCTGGGAAAACCTCATTGAGGTGATCCGCTTCAGCGTCGAGCTAGGCTTGCTGGCGATTGCGCTTACACCGGTGATCATCACTGGAGGCATCGATCTTTCGGTCGGCTCGATGATGGGTCTGGCCGCGGTCACGTTCGGAGCGCTCTGGCACGATGCTCACCTCCCCTTAGCTGGAGCGGCAATCGGCGCGTTGCTGGCGGGTTGCGCCGGGGGAGCGCTGAACGCGCTGCTCATCGCACGCTTCAATCTGCCACCCTTGGTAGTCACTCTAGGATCTTTTTCGCTGTTCCGCGGAATTGCCGAAGGCATCACGCAAGGCACTGTGAACTTCTCCGGATTTCCGCGTTCGTTTCTCTATCTCGGGCAAGGTTATCTGATAGGCGCCATTCCGGTGCAATTACTGTTCTTCCTGCCTGTGTTGCTCGGGTTCTGGATCATGCTGCATCGATCGGTGATCGGCCGCGCGCTTTATGCGATCGGTTTCAGCCCCGGTGGTGCACGCTACGCCGGCATCCCGGTTCGCGCGCGCGTTGGCCTGGTGTATTTTCTCTCTGGATTGATGGCGAGTTCGGCCGCCATCATCTATGTCGCGCATTTGGGGCAAGCGAAGTCGGACGTGGGAACGAGCTATGAGTTGGATGCGATCACCGCAGTGGTATTAGGCGGAACGTCGGTCTTTGGCGGACGCGGCACGCTGGGAGGAACTATTCTCGGGCTTTTCTCTCTCACTGTGCTGCAGAACGGTTTGCATCTGGCGGCATTGCCGTCCGAACTCACCGGTGTTTTGACAGGCGTCCTGCTGGTGGCGATCATTGGATTCGACAGGCTTCGCACGAAGGATAAGGGTCGAGTGGCGCCGTCTGTCGCCGAGGAAGAAGATGGGAGTGTCGTGAAGAATAGTCAATTGGCAATCCTGTGTGGAACCGTACTGCTGGGCTCGCTCATTGTCGCGTCAACAAATGTTTGGCTGGTGCGTTCACTTCCGCGAACAGCGGCTGCCTCGGGCGCGCTGTCCATCGGCTCGCCTCGGCTCACCATCGCGATGATGCCCAAGGCCAAAGGCGATCCGTATTTCGTCAGCGCACGAGCGGGTGCGGAAGAGGCGGCTCGGGAACTCGGGGTTGATCTGATTTGGGACGGTCCTACCAGCCTGGATGCGGCCAAGCAGAACGAACTGGTAGAAAACTGGATCACCCGGCGAGTGGACGCGATCGCCGTCGCGGTTGAGAACAAAGCCGGCATCTCGACGGTTCTTCGCAAAGCGCGCGCGCGCGGAATTCGAGTGCTCACCTGGGATGCGGACGCGGAACCCGACGCGCGCGATTTCTTTGTGAACCAGGCGACCCCCGAAGGAATCGCGAATACGCTTACATCCGAAGCCTCGCGGCTGTTGCAGGGAAAAGGCGATTTTGCCATCGTTACCGGAGCGCTCAGCGCAGCCAATCAGAATGAGTGGATTCGCTGCATCAAGCTCCGTCTTGCCGAGAAATATCCGGGGCTGAATCTCGCCGTGATTCGCCCAAGCGACGACGATCGCGACAAGGCTTTCGCCGAGACGCAAACGATCATGAAGGTGTATCCGCAGGTGAAGCTGGTGATGGCCATCTCAGCGCCCGCGGTCCCGGGCGCGGGCGAGGCGGTTCAGCAGGCAGGCCGAAAAGATGTGGACGTGATTGGGCTATCGCTGCCCAGCATTTCAAAGCCGTATGTTCATTCGGGTGTCGTGCAGACGGTAGTGCTGTGGAGCACGCGGGATCTGGGCTATCTGACGGTATACGCCGCCGCGTTCGATGCGCAGAAGCAGCTCCGCGAGGGCGCGACTTCGTTGCAGGCGGGACGATTAGGCAAGCTGCAAGTTCGGGGCAGCGAGATTATCCTGGGCGAACCTTTGATCATCAATAAAGCAAACATCGATCAATTGGATTTCTGATGTCCGGGACCGTAGAGGATGACGCCGGGCCGCGCGCCGGTGTGTTGGCCGTGAGCCAGGACAATCTTGCCATTCACCAGAACATATTCAACGCCGGTCGCGTATTGATGCGGCTTCATGAAAGTCGCATGGTCAAGGATCGTGGCTGGATTGAAGACGGTGACGTCCGCCCACATTTCGGGCCGCAGTAAGCCGCGATCGAAAACGTGAATCTTCGTCGCATTCGCGGACGTCATTTTGCGAATGGCATCTTCGAGTGAAAGGACATGTTCATCACGCACGTACGCGCCCAAAACACGTGGAAACGTCCCATAGGATCGCGGATGGGGATGTCCCGCCGACAACGGTCCCTCCGTCTTAAACGCCAATCCGTCCGATCCGATGGAAACGAACGGCTGCTGCAATGCGTACCGCATGTCCTTCTCGTCATGATGAAAGTAGATGGTGGGCACCGAGCCCCCATTTTCTTCGAGCAGTAGAAAAAGCGCGTCGAAGGGCTTGAGATGCAGGTCCTCGATCACCTGGTTCATGCGTTGGCCTTCGTACTTTTTGTACTTGGGATTGGATAAAGTCACCAGCAACATTCCGTCCCAGCCGCCGGTTGCCGTGTAATGGTCGTACCAGTTGGAGTCCGGAATGCCGTGCTCGATTTCGCTTTCCAACCGGGGACGTAGCGAAGGATCTTTCAATCGCCGGATCATCGCATCCGACCCGCCTTCGTGCGCCCACGGCGGAATGATGCTGGCAAGGTCGTTCTGTCCGGCGCGATACGGATAGACGTTTGCCGTAACTTGTTGGCCGCTTGCGCGGGCGTTTGCGATGCTCGCGATCAGCTCCGGCATCTGGCCCCACAGCTTGTGATCGGCGAGCTTCAGGTGAATAATGTCCACCGGAACTCCGGCCTCGCGCCCGATTTTAATTGCCTCGGCCACGGATTCGAACACGCCCTGCCCTTCCGTTCGCATGTGCGTTGAATAGATGCCGCCGAATTCAGAGGCCGCCTTGCACATCGCGATCAAGGTATCGGTGTCGATCCACGCGCCGGGCGGACCGCTCAGCGAACTCGCGACACCCAGCGCGCCCTGCCGCATCGCTTGGCGGACCAGGTCCTGCATCTGAACCAGTTCCGCCGCGGACGGCGGACCAGCGTGCTCACCATGAACATAGGTCCAAATTTGGCTGGATCCCACATAAGTTCCGATGTTGGTTGAAATGCCGCCCTTGAGCAGGCGCGCGAAATATCCGCTGAAATCCTGCCAATCCGCCGGAAATTCCTTTTCTTGCTGCTTGCCTCCCACCGGCGCGGCCGATCCTCCTTCGCCGAGGATCATTGAGGTCACGCCCTGGCGGATCATGCTCTCCGCGTTTCCGTCTTTGAGCAGGGTGTAGTCGGAGTGGTTGTGAATGTCGATGAACCCCGGCGCGATCACCAGTCCATGAGCGTCGATGATCGTCTGCGCCGTGCTTCCAGCCAGCCTGCCCATGGCTGCGATCTTCCCTTGCCGGATTCCTACGTCGCCAATCCAGGACGGATTGCCCGTTCCGTCAACGATCCTTCCGTCGCGAATCAAAATGTCAAAAGTCTGCGCGGGAAGTGTCGCCACGGCAGCAAGCAGGAGAAAATACTTCATTCCGCGATTGTACGATCTTCCCTTACACTGTTCCGAGATGCGTGCGCTTTCGTTATGGAAGAAAAGGCAGGCGTCAGCAGTTGCCATGGGGTAGCTGGAAGTGGGACGCCCGGAATCGAGATCTCTAGACCTCCCTGATCGACCCCGGATTGACGCTGGGGGCCATCAAGCCGAGAGCTGTGTCGTTGGAATCAGCGCGTGGCAGTTCCCGCCGATCGCCGGCGCCACAATGGGATTCCTGCAAGCATTAGCGTTGTGATGGCCACGCCAACGGATGCGGGCTCTGGAACCGAGGAAGCAACGTCAACCGCAGCGGTCGCCGAGACCGTACCGGTCGCTATAAAAGAACCCGGGTCGAATGCGGGACTATTGGGATCCTGGGAGAACACGGAGTAATCGACGCTAATGCCTCCGGTGATGGTCATCGGTGGGACAAATGCAAGGATGTCAAACTCTCCGGTCCCTGAACCTGGCGTCCCCTGACTAAAAGCCACATCTCCCGAGTCAGAGTTCGGATTGATGACAATCAAGCCAGGCGAAGGGGCTATGTAATCCACGTAGTTTCCGAACGTTCCCGTGCTGAGACTACCCGTAACAAACGAGTCATTGAGCACCACCCAGTTGCTCGGATCGCTGTTGGTGAAGTTGAAGCCCCAGCCCGCCACGGTTCCAGGTTGTCCGGACACCGTGCCGCTATTGGGAATCAGACTGAGCGAATCGGCCCGCGCACTGGCGGCAATTACCGCTGCGAAGAGTACGGTAAGAAGAGTGCGTTTCATTTTCATTTCTCCATTTTCGGCATCTACTGAAATTGGCTGCCTGAAACCAGCGTGCCGGTATGGTAAACGGCAGAATTCCACGGCGCGGTGAGCGTGAACCGAGCCGTAGCGGAGCATCCCGTGAAGTCGATCGTGAACGATGCGCTTGCCATGCCACTTCCGGGAATATCCCCCAGGGACACCGGAAAACTGCTGGGAGGCGTGATCACCGGGGTGCAGGCGGCTCCGCCGGTTTGCGTTAATGTGAAACCGGTGATTTGCGTGCCATAAGCCGTTGTGCTGCTGGGATTCGTCGCCGTTATTGTCCAGACACGCGCGGACTGGGTGCCGGTCTTGCTGGCAATCTTGAACGTCAGGCCAAAGCCAGGCAACTGTGTCGGATCCACCATTCCCCAGTAAGCGGGCTTAGCGTGGAGATCAGTGTCGAAAGGTAGCGGCATGTCCAAACGAACGATGGGGAAGCTGTCGAGCCAGGTATCGTCGTCGGCAAAGCCCCAGAAGGTAACCGCTTGTAGCTTACCTTTGAGCTGCCGCAGCGCATTGAAATACTGCTCGTAGAGATAACCCTGCTCGGCCAGGATCGAGGCGGGCACCGTGCCGCCGTTCGCACCAAAGTTCGAAGTGTTGTCACCCGCATGGTAAACGCTGACGTCCAGCTCCGTGATCTGTTGTTTGATACCCGGAAAGTGAGTGGCGATTGTGTTAATGGCGTTGACGATCGCGGCGGTTGAGGGAAAGTTGATGGCGTTGTGCATCTCGTGGCCGACCCCATCGATCGGAATGCCGCGGTTCTTTAGATCCTGAACCACCTGAACCAGGCAGGCCAAGCGGTTCGGATCTGTGGTGGAGAAATCGTTGATGAAGAGCTCCGTGCCGGCCGGCGCGAATTGCCGGGCGGCCTGCAGCGCGATGTCGATGTAGCTCTTGCCGAGCACCTGATAAAACGGGCCGTGGCTAAGGCAATCCGGCTGATTTGGATCGATCGGCTCATTCACCACGTCCCAGACATATACCTTGTTTCCGAAGTGCTCCACTTCGTTTTGAATGTGCTCTTGTATGTTGGCGATGACGGCAGCCTGATTGGCTTGGGAATTCGTCCCATCACCGAACGCATAGCTGGGCGTCTGCTGACCGTTCGCCCACACCAGGTTGTGGCCGCGTACCAGCATGTTGTTGCAAGCGGCAAAACCCACCTCGTTGTCCGCCGTGGAGTAGGTGAAAGTACCCTTGGTGGGTTCTACCGAGATCCACTTCATGTCGTTTCCGGACACGATGCTATTGAAGTGTTTCGTCAGCAATTGCGCATGAGGCCCGGAAAGGTCGCTGCTGTCGATCTCCGCACCGATCGGAAAGTAAGAGCTGAAGGTCTGGAAGATCGATGGGATACCAGTCTGAATGGTCGGCGGCGGCAGGTAGGTGAGTTGGAAATCGTCGATGTAGAACGATACGAGGTCGCTACCTGACGATGGAAACGTCTGCAGGTAGAGCAACGCGGCGCCCGGGTCGTAGGGGAACGACATGTTAAACCTCGGAACGCTGATCTGGTGCCAGTTGCCGTCGGCGACCACCGAAACCCCCGGAAAACCGGTGATGCCCGGAAAACTGGTATTTCCGCCGAGCGTGACCTGCAGGCTCATGTTAATGATGTGAGTTGATCCGTCCGTCGGAGCCAATTGCACCCAGACACTGAGCGCATACGCGGAGCCCGGATACATTTTGTTGCTGACGTTGATCTGCGGTCCATCGAAGTTCGCGGTGCGCCCGGTAATCAGCAGGCTGTGCGTTCCGCCGTGCGCTGTCGTAGTGCTATTGGCCAGCGTGGAAGAGCCCGAGCGTGAAGTCCAGCCATCCAGGCCGCCGTCTTCGAAGTTCGTGCTAATCCCCGTGTTGTCCTGCTGGCTGACAGGAATGGGCGGTGGTGAGACTTCCGTGATCGTCACGTGACTGATATAGAAGGAATCCGTCGCGCTGCTGGATTGTATGTAGAGCGTCAGAGCAGTAGGTGGGCCGGGAACATTGCTAAAGCTGAAATTGCCCTGCACCTTGGTCCACGCGGTGGTTGACAGCGCACTGGATGTCCCGAGATTGGTGAAAATACCGCTGCTATTCGCGCAATTCGTCAGCTCCGTTGACAGCGTCGCGGTCGGATTGCTGCTGTCCGGAGCGGCGAGCAACACGTAAGCTGTGACTGAATAGATCGCGCCCGCGGTCACGCCAGGAACACTCAGAAGATTCAGCGCTGGACCCATGAAGCCGGAGGTGCGGTTGCTCACCAGAAGGCTGCGTGTGTCGGCGAATGGATCGAGAACTGGAGGCGCCACGTTCGTCAAGGTGGGCGAGCCGAAGGGGAACCAGCCGTCGAGGCCGCCATCGCCAAAGGTGTAGGTGGCGACCGAAGTCCCGGTCGGCGGGGGCGCGGTCTCCGTAATGACCACGTCATCGAGGTAAAAGGACGTGGCGGTAGACGGGCCTATCAATTGGGCATAAAGCGTAAGGCCGGTCTCCGTGGTGCTGACCGTATATGTGCCGCCGATCTGCGCCCACCCCGAGCTACTGACGGGCACCTGAAAGGCGCCAATTGTGTCGAAACAGGTACCGCCGGCGCAGGCGGGATCGCTGCGCTTAATGGTGAAGTTGGCGTCGGTTGCGCTCTCGCCCGGCGTAAGCAGGACGTGCCCGGTGATGGTGTATGTCGCGCCCGGCACTAGGATGCTGCTCAAGTTGATGCTCGGACCGCCCGAACCAGAGGAATTAGTGGTTGTCAGCAGGCTGTGAGTTCCCGAGAACGCCGCTGCGGTACTATTGGCCGGAATGCTGGCGCCGTTGAACGAGGCCCAGCCCTGCGCGGTGCCATCCTCAAAGTCGTACGTTGCCACTACTTGCGCGGCGATAGGCCGGGCGCAGAACATGGTGAGAGCCACCATTACGATACAGGTGCAGCGAAGCATTTGCAGTTCTCCTTCTGAAAGAGTCATGAGAACTTGACCCTAAGTTGGTGCGTGTAAGTGGACGTTCTCCCAGTCGAGTGGAGGGCCGTAAGAAACAAGCCACGGAAGGCACAGCCGCGTCGCTAACGCTGCCGACAAGCTGTGATTGAGCTCCATCATTCGTCCGATACTTGGCCGAAGCAGAAACAGTATATCTCAGGGCGAAGAAAACTGACAAGGATGACTAGTACTATTGGGTCTCGTTAGGACGGTAAAGGAGTCAGTGAATGGAAGTGTGGTGGTGCGCCCGGCATGATTCGAACATGCGACCTTCTGGTTCGTAGCCAGACGCTCTATCCAACTGAGCTACGGGCGCGCGCTCACTATTATAGCAACGTCTGCCCGGAAATCACGCGGCGTGGCATATCATAAGTTCTTATGAAAAAAATGAATCGCCGAGGCCTTCTGCGCGCGGGCGGCGCTGTCGCGATGAGTGCCGCTTCCGCATCGGCGCAAGGCAATTCCCCGGATTGCGCATGTACGCGTGGCTCGGATGGATCACCCCTCGACACGGGCACCAGCGAGCTTCGGCCGATGATCGAGCGATTCTTCGTCGAATTGCGCGACTTGCAGCGCGTCTATCCGATGGCGGGCTCCAGCACCCGCCATGCGCGCCTGGAAAAGTTCTACTCCGAGCAACTGCGTCTGGTGGAATCCGTCAACTTCGATTCACTCAGCCAGGCCGGCCGGGTCGACTACCTGCTTTTGCGCGGCCGGGTGCTGCATGAGCAGAAGAATCTCGCCTCGGATTCGCGCAAAGAAGAAGACATCGCGCCGCTGATGCCGTTTCAACCCGCCATCATCGCTTTTGAAGAAGCGCGCCGCCGGATGGATACATTGGATCCGCAAAAAAGCGCCATCGAGCTGAGCAAAATCGCGGATTCCATCGAGCAAGCCAAAGCCGCGCTCGCCAAATCCGGCTCCTCACCCGCGGTTCTCAATCGTGCCGCGGTGCGGTTAGTGGAGCTTCGCCGGAATCTGAAAACCTGGTTCGATTTTTATCATCTGTACGATCCGCGATTCGCCTGGTGGGCCGACACCGAGTTCAAGCGCGCCGACGACGCGCTGAATGCCTATGCGAAACAGGTGCGGACGGCGTCCGGAATGCCCACTCCCCCGGATTGGAGCAACTGGCGCGATGACGATCCAGAGGCAGCGGAAGAGAAACCGGCTGCGGCCGCTACGGATGAAAAGAAGCCCGCACTCGGAAGCGACCAGGAACTATCGGGCGTCGGTCCGGTGGGTAATGATGCGCTCGTGGAAGCTCTGCGCTCCGCCATGGTCGCCTACGCGCCGGACGAACTGATTGACATCGCCAATCGCGAGTTCGCATGGTGCGACCGCGAGATGCTGCGGGCATCCGGCGAGATGGGATTCGGCAGTGATTGGAAGAAAGCGGTAGAGGCCGTCAAGAATAAATACGTCGATCCGGGGCAGATGATTTACCTGGTCCGCGATCTTTCACGCGAGGCGATCGATTATCTCGAGAAGCACGATTTGGTGGGCATTCCGCCCCTGGTGAAAGAAGATTATTGGGAAGAAGCCATGACGCCGCGGATGCAACTGGTGAATCCATTTTTCACCGGCGGCGCCACCATTCAGGTATCTTCGCCAGCGAGCAGTCAAACGCTGCAGCAAAGGTTGGAGGCGTTGCGCGGGAACAACATGTTTTTCGCGCGTGCCACGGTTTTCCATGAGTTGATTCCTGGGCATCACATGCAGTTCTACATGATGCAGCGTTATCGCACGTACCGCAACGAGTTCAGCACGCCGTTCTGGACCGAGGGCATGGCGTTCTACTGGGAAATGCTGCTGTGGGATCTAGGCTTCACGCACACACCCGAACAGCGTGTGGGCGCGCTGGTGTGGAGAATGCACCGCTGCGCCCGCATCGTTTTTTCGCTGAGTTTCCATCTCAAGAAGATGACGGCGCTCGAATGTGTTCAGTTCCTGATGGACCGCGTGGGCTTCGATCACGCGAACGCGGAAGGCGAAGTCCGGCGATCGTTCAATGGATCCTATCCGCCCATCTATCAGTGCGCCTACATGCTGGGAGCGCTGCAGTTCTATGCGTTGCATCGCGAGTTGGTTGGCTCAGGCAAGATGACCAATCGAGCCTTCCATGACGCGATGTATCGCGAAGGGAACATCCCGGTGGAAATGCTGCGGCTCGCGCTCAACGGACAAAAGATCGCGCGGGATTACGAAACGAGCTGGAAGTTCTATCAGTCTTGACACGTGTTACTTCGCCGGGGCAGGAGCAGGCGCGGCCGCTTCTTTCCGCAACGCTCGCATTTTGATTCTTCGATTGATTTTCCGCTTGCGCTGCCGGCCGTAGCGCGACTTATCGCCGTTATGAATTGACATGTTCCTTCCAGCCTAGCAGGTTTACCGGTATACTGACTTAACCGCACACACAGAACAGTATGGATCTAGCCCTGGGATTCTTCGTCGGATTCTTCCTCTGGTTTATCGTTCGCGTGGTGGTGGGCGGCATCTTCACCGTCGATCAAAACGAACGCGCGGTGAAGACCAGTTTCGGACGCGCCGAGCGTCTGCCCGGCGGCAAAACCACGCTCGACGATCCGATTGCGACCTTCCTTGCCGAAGACGAACGCACCCGGTACGTCTATCCGCAAGTGCGCGTGATCGGGCCCGGTGGTCCGTATCTGAAGATGCCGTGGGAGAAGGTGCGCAAGGTCTCGCTCGCTACCACCACCATCAACATGGCTCTGGATCTCGAAAATCCCGCCGCGAACGACAACGGAACGCGGTTGGAAGCCGTGACCAAAGACCAGCTAAACACCGGATTGACCGGGCAGATCCGCTATCACGTAAGCGAGAACAATCTATACGCGTTCCTGTTCGGAATCAAGCAACCGTTTGTGCACGTGATGGGATACTTCGTTTCCGTATTGCGGCAGCGGATCGCGAATTTCGAAGCCAAGCGAAATTCGGTGGCTGGCTCGGAATCCGATGCCAGCGGCGAGATGATCGGCGTGTCCATCAACGATCTGCGTAAGAATCTGCGCGATTTGAACGAATACATGGATCAGGAATGCAAATCCACGGCAGCGCGCTACGGGATCGTTTTGGATGCGTCTCTGATCACGGGAATCGATCCGCCAACTGAGGTTGAGTCGGCGCTGGCTGCCATCAACACCGCGCATAACCAAGTCTCAAGCGACATCAGTCTGGCGCAAGCCTCGGCGGATCAGAAGATCGTGCAATCGAAGCGCGCGGTCGAAATCGAGACGCTGAAAGCGCAGGCGGAAGTGCAGCCGATCAAGCTGCTCGCCGAAGAGCTGTCGCAGCTGGAAAAAACCGGGGACGGCGTGCTCGAAGCATATCTCAGAAACGTCCGTCTGAAGTTGTATGAAAAGGCATCCGCCGTGTATCTGGAGGCGCGCCGATGAACATGTTCCTGGTGGCGGGCATTACGTTTCTCGCGATGTGGATTGTCGTGCCGCTGCTTCTTGCGGTGGCGCGGCTCTTTGGATTCTATGTAACCGTGCAAGAACGAACCGCACGCGTGTATGTATTGTTCGGCAAAGTCGCGGGCGTCATCACGGAACCCGGTTTGCATTTTTTGCTCTTCGAACTTGGACTATCCGCGCTGTTCATCAATATTTTTGGCAAGTGTTACGTGCTCGACCTGCGACTGGATCAGGAATACCGGCGCAGTGAGCCGGTGAACTCCGAAGAAGGCGCGCCGATGGGTATTGGCATCTGGTATGAGATGTGGATCAGCGATCCCGTGGCCTATCTTTTCAAGAACACCGATCCGCGTGGGTCGCTGCGCGCGAACGTGAGCAACGCCACTGTCCGATGCCTGAGCAACATGCCGCTGGCGGACATGCTGCAAACGCGTCATCAGATGAGCCAGACGGTGCGCAACGAAGTCTCGCCGCAATCGCAGGCGTGGGGCTATCAACTGGGCTCGGTGTACATTCGCAAGGTCCATTTCCGCGATGCCGAGATGATCCGGCAAATCGAAGAGAAGGTGGTGAACCGGCTTCGTCAAGTGACGGCTGCCATCCGGCAGGCTGGCGCGAATCAGGTGAGCGTCATCGCCAGTTCGGCGGAAAATCAGGCGTCGGTGGAGTTCGCGAAAGCGGCCGCGATTCGGCCGAGCACCCTCGGGCAGGCTTTGCGCGAGATCGCCCAGCAGCCGAAGGTAGCCGCAGCGCTGTTCGATATTCTCGAAACCCAGAAGCTTCTCGCAAGCGATGCGCGCTTGACTTTACTCGCGGCAGGCCCGGACAGCCGGGTGATTGCCGATTTGCTGGCTGGCACGAGCGTTCCTCCGAAATCCTCCTAAGCCCGCCTGGCAGCACGATGGGCGCACGCGAACAACATCCGTGCGAAAATTGTAATTGACCCAGACCTCGCTCGACAAAAGCAAAATCAAAATCCTACTGCTTGAAGGCGTGCATTCAAGCGCCGTGGAAGCCTTCCGTCACGACGGCTACTCCAACATCGAAGTCCATCCGAAATCTCTGCCCGAGGCGAAACTTCTTGCTTCGATCAAGGACGCGTATCTGGTCGGCATCCGCTCTAACACGCGGCTTTCCACAAAGATTCTAGAGCACGCCGAGCGCTTGCTCGCTATCGGCTGCTTCTGCATCGGCACCAATCAAGTCAGTCTCGATTTCGCACAAGAGCGCGGAATCCCGGTGTTCAACGCCCCGTTTTCGAACACCCGCAGCGTGGCGGAACTGGTGCTCGCCGAAATCATCATGCTGCTGCGCGGCATCCCGTATCGAAATGCGATGGCGCACCGCGGTGCGTGGGTAAAAACCGCCGTCGGATCCTATGAAGTGCGCGGTAAATGCCTGGGGATCGTCGGTTACGGCCACATCGGAACGCAGATCGGGCTGCTCGCGGAGGCGCTGGGCATGCAGGTGGTCTATTACGACGTCGAGAACAAGCTCGCCATGGGAAACGCCCGTCCCATGTCCTCGCTGGGTGCCCTACTTGAAACAGCGGACGTCGTGACCTTTCACGTCCCGGAAACACCGCAGACCAAGGGAATGATCGGCGCCGCCGAATTGGCGAAGATGAAACCCGGCGCGCAGCTCATCAACGCCTCGCGCGGAAGCGTGGTGGATATCGATGCCCTGGTGGCCGCGCTGCGCTCCGAGCGGCTGGCGGGCGCCGCGTTGGATGTTTTTCCGCACGAGCCGAAAACCGCCGATGAGGAGTTCGTTTCGGATTTACGCGGCATGGACAACGTAATCCTTACGCCGCATGTCGGCGGCAGCACGGCCGAGGCGCAGCAGAACATCGGGACCGAAGTTGCCGAGAAATTGATCAAGTACAGCAACAACGGATCGACGTTGAGCGCGGTGAATTTTCCGGAAGTCTCGCTTCCGGAGCATTCCGGAAAACACCGCCTGCTGCACATCCACCGCAATCAGCCTGGCGTGCTTTCGGCGATCAACGCTGTTTTCTCAGAAGAACAGATCAACATCGCCGGACAGTATTTGCAGACCAATCCGAAGATTGGCTATGTGGTGATCGATGTGGAAACGCGTGAACAGGCGGAAACGCTCAAGGTGAAGAACAAACTGGACAAGGTGCCGGGCACCCTGCGCACCAGAGTTCTTTATTGATCGGCCCCGCGCAAGGGAGCGATGCCCGCGATCTCCCGGTCCAAGGCTTTCAAGTCCAGACGGTCCAGGTGATCCAGGTCTTCGCTTTCTTCGGTCAGATCCACGGCGCCGCCGGTTTCGGTGTCGCCCTTGTTCGCCTTGCGCTCTTGGCGCCGAGCAGCCTTCTCTCGTTGCTTCTCGGCGCGAGCCACTTCTTTCTGACGTTTCTTGTATGTATCGCGTGAACGGCCGGCCATAACTCCTCCTACAGATTTCTTAGTCCGGGTACGGACCGTGAAGTGATGAACGGTAGCGGACTACCAGCGTCGATCGCGTCGTCCGCCGCCACCGCCGCCTTCAGTCTTCGGCCTGGCTTCGTTGACGTTAATCGCGCGGCCACCTAAGTTGGTGCCGTTTAAGCCTTGAATGGCGCGGTCGGCTTCGCCTGCATCAGCCATTTCGACAAATGCAAAGCCGCGTGAGCGGCCGGTATCCCGGTCCGTCATCAAGCTAACTCGTTCCACAGTTCCGAATGCTTCAAAAGCGGTGCGGATGGTATCTTCAGTGGCTCCAAAATCCAAATTTCCAACAAAAAGCTTCTTCATGGTTTCTCCTGCGTTTGAGGCCAAACACGACGAAGGCAGAAAGAACTCTCGGCCTCACGCGGCAAACGACCAAACGCGATTTTCATTATAGCAAGCGATTCGCTTACGTGGTTTTCGCCAATGATATATTGCAGAAATGAGGTTATCCAAGCAGGCGTTGGCTCTTGCAGCGCTGTTATCTCCCGCTTTATCGCTGATGGCGGGCGATAGCGCGATCCGCGTCGACGGCGGATTGATCTCGGGCGGCGCCAGCCCAAGTTCCGATGTCCGGTTTTACAAAGGCATCCCATTTGCCGCGCCGCCGGTAGGCGATTTGCGCTGGAGGGAACCGAAACCGGTGCCGGCTTGGCCGGGCGTCCGGGAGGCAACTAAATTCGGAAATGCATGCTACCAAACGCCCTATCCGAAGGCGTCCGTCTATTACCTGGAACCTGAGCCGATGAGCGAGGATTGCCTCTATCTCAACGTTTGGACTGCTGCAAAATCCAGCTCGGAACATCGTCCGGTGATGGTTTGGATTCACGGCGGAGCACTGACGCGCGGTTCCGGCGCCGTGCCGGTGTATGACGGCGAGGCGCTGGCGAAGAAGGGCGTGGTGCTGGTCACCATCAACTATCGCCTCGGGATTTTCGGATTCTACGCGCATCCGGAGTTAACCAAAGACTCCGGCCACAATGCATCCGGTAACTATGCGCTCCTCGATCAAATCGCCGCTCTGGAATGGGTGAAGAAGAACATTTCGGCATTCGGCGGCGATCCCAACCGCGTCACCATCTTCGGCGAGTCCGCTGGATCCTGGAGCGTGAATTACTTGATGGCAACGCCCCTCGCGCGCGGCCTTTTCCAGCGCGCCATCGGCGAGAGCGGCGGGGCATTCGGAGTCATGAAAACCCTGGAAGAACAAGAGGAAGCCGGAAAAAAATTCGCCGCTGCGCAACATGCCGATTCTATTGCTGCGCTTCGTGCCAAGCCGGCCAACGAACTGCTCAAATCCTCCGAAGCGTGGAGCTTTCCGCCGAATGTCGACCGCTGGCTGCTTCCCGAAGACGTCTACACTATTTTTTCGAAAGGCCAACAGAACGACGTGCCCTTGATCGCCGGGTTAAACGCGGACGAGGCCAAATCCCTGGTGCCCTGGCCGGCGTCCGGCAAGCCGGCCACTTTCGTGGAACAAATCCGCGCGCGGTTTGGGGACAAGACGGAGGAATTCCTGAAGTTGTACCCGGCCGGATCGAATGAAGAAGCCGCAGCGTCGCACTACGCCAGTTTCCGCGATTTCGTGTTCGGCTGGCAGATGCGGACCTGGGTCCGGATGCAGGCCAAGACCGGTAAATCGAAGGCGTATCTTTACTACTTCGACCGAGTGTCTCCCGGACCGGACAGTGCGCGCTACGGCGCTTTTCACGCTTCGGAGATCGCTTATGTTTTTGGAAACCTGCTGCCGCCGCGTCCCTGGCAGCCGGTAGACAGGCAACTTTCCGATACCATCTCGTCCTACTGGGTGAACTTTGCAACCACCGGCGATCCAAACGGTAAGGGACTCCCGAAGTGGCCGGTTTACAAGGAATCGAGCGACATCGCGCTGGAGTTGGGCGACAACATCGCTCCCCTTCCAGCTCTGCACAAAGCGGAGATCGATTTCCTGGATGCCTATTTCGCGAAAGAGCGGACGCATTAGAATCACTGGGAAGTCAATGCTAAACTGATCGTCTTGAGCAGTCATCGATTCGTCGTCGCCGTTCTGATTTGTATCTCTCTCGCGTCCAGTCTTTGGTTTCTGCTGGATGTGATTACCGCCTACTCCTACCTGCAGGAAAGCCATGCGTTTGGAGTAGCAAATTTCGACAGCCGCTTCGAGGCCCTGCATAAGAACATGCCGGCGCGATCGGTGCTGGGGTATGTTTCGGACAATCCAGCGGCTAACACACAGTCGCAGGCGGAATTTTATCTGACGCAATACGCGCTTGCTCCCGCTATCGTAAAAGCCACGACGGAAGAACATTTCGTCGTAGCCAATTTCCATAGCAACTCGCCGAATGCGGCCATGCTGAAGGCCAAACATTTGGTGCTGGTCCAAGATTTCGGTAACGACGTCTACATCTACCGCAACAGCACGCGATGAACATCTCCCGATGATCTTTCTCTATCTCGCGCTGGCGTGGTTGATGGGCTTTGGACTGCTTCGCTGGTTATTCCCTGCCCCGTTCCGGTGGTCGTTGCACACTGCTCTTTTGCTC
The DNA here is from genome assembly GCA_035295865.1 of Bryobacteraceae bacterium. GTDB lineage: Bacteria > Acidobacteriota > Terriglobia > Bryobacterales > Bryobacteraceae > Palsa-89. The sequence goes on along the minus strand of DATGIH010000134.1, from coordinate 3,404 downwards.
TCGATTTCGACCGGCGTAGGAATCGGGATCGCTTCCAGCCTGTACTTCCTGACGCTCGCACTGGCCGGCCCAAAGATTTTGGTCCTCGCGCTGGTGCAGGGCGTAGCGCTCGCGGCGGCTCTCGCTCTGTGCTTCCTTCCGAAACGTAAGAGCACTCCTCTGCTGGATTGGGCGCCAGGACCTTCGACAGCTTGGTATTTCACGGCGGCGCTCTGTGTGGCGCTCGCGAGCGCGGTTACCATCTACATCTTTTGCACGTTCTCTAAGCCGCATGGCGATTGGGACGCCTGGGCCATCTGGAATCTGCGCGCCCGTTTTCTCGTTCGCGGCGGCGAATTCTGGCGGGATGCATTTTCGAATCAAATCGCCTGGTCGCATCCCGATTATCCGCTGCTCGTTCCAGGCATCATCGCGTTGATCTGGACTTTGGCGCAATCGGAGTCCATCCTGGTTCCGGCCGCGGTTGGATTTCTTTTTGTATTCAGCCTCGCCGGAGTGTTCGTCGCCACGTTGGGAATCCTCCGTGGAAAGTTGCAATCGTTCATAGGCGGCATCGTGCTCCTGTGTAGCGTCTCGCTGATTGTCACTGCAGCCAATCAGTACGCGGATGCGCCGCTGAGTTTCTTCGTTCTCGCGACGCTTGGATTGCTTTGCCTACAGGAGCGCTATCCCGAAGATCTTCGTTTCACGATTTTGGCGGGCCTCACCGCCGGATTTGCCGCTTGGACCAAAAACGAAGGCGAACTGTTGCTGGTAGCGCTGATCGTGGCGCGGGCTTGGGCCATCGTGCGCTACGGCAACCGCGCCACGCTGGTTCCCCAATTCATCAAACTCGCGCTCGGACTTGCCGCGCCGCTCGCCATCATCGTTTTCTTCAAACTCAAATTTGCGCCTGCCAATGACCTGCTCTCGCACAAGCCCGGGCAAATCGCATCCCATCTGACAGACCTTGGACGCTGGATCACCGTCCTCGAAGCCTATGTCGTGCAGCCGTTCCGGATCGGCACTTTTCGGATCGGAAGCATCCTCGCCCCCATCATCCTGCTGCTGGGATTGTATTGGTACTTCCTGCGCTTCAAGGTGGATTCGCGCGACCGCGCCTCACTCGCCACCATTCTCTGCACGCTAGCCATTACGCTCGCCGGCGAATTTCTGATCTACGTTGCCTTGCCCGGCGATGCGGACTGGCAACTCAGCACTTCCTTCGAACGCCTGCTGTTGCACCTTTGGCCTGCCGGATTGCTCGCTTTCTTCCTCGCCGTGAACACGCCGCAACTCGAAAAGCCAATGAAACCGAAGCAGGCAAAGAAAGCGATGAAACCGGCGGCAAAATCCGCCTAGCAGTCCGTTCAGAATGTCTGTCACCATATTTCCAGCCACGCACAGTTCTACCTCGCGCTGCGAGGACCGCGAAACCCAATCCCAGTGCAATACGTTTAAAATAAATAAGAGACAAGCTTGGCCACGGGGATAAATTGTATGCATTTTCGTTTCGGATTTCTCGCGATTGCCGCCGTTCTCTCACTCAGCGCGCAGGAAACCGCTGCTCCAGCCATTCCGGTGCAGGAAGTGAAACAGTCTGCCAGTCCCTCCACGATTTTCTCGTCCCGGCAGGCACCAAAGTCCCGCTGAGCATGATCAACAGCATCAGCACCAAGACGGCCGCGGAAGGCGAACGGATTTATCTCGAAACCGTGTTTCCGATTCTGGCCAACGGCCGCATTGTCATCCCGCCCGGCAGCTATGTAGCGGGCACCGTGACCGAAGTGAAGCGTCCCGGACGCGTGCATGGCCGTGGCGAACTGTACGTTCGATTCGATTCTTTAACTCTGCCGAACGGCGTCACACGCGATTTCCGGGCTCGCATCGGCAGCCTGGATGGAACCGCCCCCGATTCGTTGGATAAAGCCGAAGGCAAGGTGAAGAGCGACGGTAACAAATCCGGCGACGCGAAAACGATTGGCGAAGCAGCCGGAGCTGGCGCAGGCATTGGTGGATTGGCGGGAGCCGCGGCGGGACATTCCGGAATGGGAGCCGGTATTGGAGCCGCCGCTGGAGCCGCTGCGGGATTGGTGGGAGTGCTGCTGACTCGCGGACCGGAGGCCATCCTGGCCAAAGGCACCACGATGGAGATGGTGCTGGATCGCCAATTGATGTTCACTCTCGCCGAAGTGGATTTCAGTGGGTCGCCTTCCCAGCCACGAACCAACAACCTAGTCCCGGCGCAACAAAAGAAGCAATCCACCTTTCCCGGCCGCCGTTTCCCGGAATAGCGCCGTTTCCACCAGGTTGTAGGTGTACCAGTACCGTTAGCTCAGGCGGCCTCTTCAGCACCGGAGTTATACTGGTCAAGCAGGCATCCGGAGAGCCGGATGTCCTTCATTTCTCATCCGATGCAACCGAAAACACTTCTTCTAAACGGCTCCCTCGTTGTCCTCCTGGTCTTTTCCAGCGCCTGTTCCCGCAGCGCGAAAAGCTACATGGAATCGGCCAAGAAATACTTCGATTCGGGCAAGTACGACGACGCTATCATCCTTTACAAGAAAGCCATCCAGAAGGAGCCAAAATCGGGCGAGGCATATTATCGTCTGGCGCTGGCGGACTTGAAAATCGGCAAGATCCCCGACGCCTATCAAGCACTCTCGGCCGCCTCGAGCTTCGCCACGGAGAACGAAGAGATCCAAAGCGTTTTTGCGGACTTTTGTTTCGAGCTGTACCTGCTCGACAAGACCCATCCCAAGAGTTTGTACGACAAAGTCAGCAAAGTTTCCGCGGATCTGCTGGCCAAGAACAAGCAGTCGTACGACGGATTGCGCTTGAAAGGCTACATCGATATAGCGGACCGCAAGCCTGCCGATGCCATCGAGGCCTTGCGTCAGGCCGATCAGGTAAAGCCCATGCAGGCTCCCGTGATTTACCCGCTCGTTCGTGCCCTGCGTGAGGATCATCACGACGAAGCTGCCGAGAAACTGGCCCTCGCGTTTCTACAAAAAAACAAGACGTTCGCCCCGATTTACGACCTCCTATTCACGATGTACTCGAATAGCGGAAGGAATGCGGAAGCTGAGAACATTCTGAAAGCCAAGGCGGACAACAATCCGAAACAGGCCGCTTATCTTCTCAATCTCGCCGCGTATTATCGATACCAAAAGCGAACCGAAGACGCAAAGAAGACTCTGCAGCGGCTCTTAGACAATCCAAAGGATTACGAGCATCCTCACGCTCTGGTGGGGGACTTCTACCTGGGCCAGCGCGACGTCGCCGCGGCGATGAATGAATACAACTTGGGCCTGCAGGCCGAGCCGAAAGATAAGGCGATTTATCAGAAACGCATCGTCAATACGTTGATCCTCGAAGGCAAGAAAGACGAAGCGAAAGCCACCCTCGGAGACTTGGCCAAATCG
>DATGIH010000133.1:0-8582 GCA_035295865.1 Bryobacteraceae bacterium | reverse complement strand
GTTTACGACTGGGAGCGCGGAACGACGGCGGCGCAGGTGGAAGCAGCGGCGCGGCTGTTCCCTAATCTGCAGCGCTACGTTTTTATGTCGAGCGTGGCGGCGTACGGCGATGGATTGAACCATCACGAAGGCGACGCGCTTGCGCCCGACGATCATCCGGACGCGTATGTGCGCAACAAGGCGATGACGGAACGGACGCTGTTCCGCATGCATCAGCGCAACGGATTTCCGGTGGTGACGCTGCGACCACCGTTTATTTATGGGCCGGGGAATCCGTATTATCGCGAGGCGTTTTTCTGGGACCGGCTGCGCGAGGGGCGTCCGATTATTCTGCCGGGCGATGGGCGGCGGTTGATGCAGTTTGTCGCAATCAAGGATCTGGTGAGCGCGTGTTTGAAGGTGATGGAAGTTGCCGATGTGGAAGGGCACGCGTTTAACATTGCGAATCCGCGACCGTTGACGCAGGTGGAAGCGGTGGAAGCGTTCGCGGAGGCGGCGGGCAAAGAGACGACGTTTGTGCGCTGGCCGCGTGAGCGGATTCTGCGGGCCGGCGGGCATCCGATGGGGCCGAAGTTGTATTTCGGATTTTATTTCGATATGCCGGCCATCACTGTCGTTGTGAACAAGGCGCAGCGGGTTTTGAAGTTTAAGCCGGTGGATTTCGCGGCGGGGTTGAAGGAAACGTATCGCTGGTATTTGCGGAACGGGGAGTTTCCGAAACCGGATTATTCGTTCGAAGACGCGTTGATTGAGGCGGCGCCCGCGTCGGCTTATTCGGCTCCAGTTGACTAGGGGCTGGGGACTCGGGGCTGGGGACTTGCGGGGTCGTGCTACTGGTGGTCTTCGGCGCGGACTTGTTGCAAACGTTGGCGGAGGACTTCGGGGAGAGCGGCTTCGATTTCTGGCGTGATTAGGCCTACGCCGTCCATGTCGATGATGTGGACTTTGTCTTTTAGGCGCAGGCTCGTCAGTTTCATGCGGAGCAGGTCTGGAATCGGGGCCAGAAGCAAGCCTTCCGTGGTTCGCGTCGGCGTGGAGAAATCGGGGACGGGCTCCAAGTAATCGGGACGTACTTTCTCGCGGATGAATACGAAATGAACAGCGCTCCGGGCTTTGGGTTGGGTGGCATCCACGAGCATGTCGACGCCGGCGGCGTGGCGGTATTTAAATCCGTGGGGTTCAACGGCCGCGGCAATTCTTTGTAGATCGTCACGCTTTACCGCGATGTCAACATCCCTAGTGAGGCGCGCCGCGATGGGATCGCGTTGGCTAACTTGCAGGAAAACGCCCATTCCACCCACGATGCGGTAGTCGATGCCGGCGCTGGTTAAGGCGATGTGAACGCGTTTCATCACTTCAAACAGCTGTTCCACGTGTTTATCGTACGCGGTTGCAGTGATCATTGAGACCGGCTGATTTCATTTTTGCACAAGCTCAGGCGTCCCCAAGAGTGGGGACGCGGCACGCAGGAGTGCGTGCGCTACGTCGTGGCGCAGATCGAATCGAAACCAAGCTAACCGGAAATCGGCGGCTGGGTCTGTGCAAGATTGCTCACAACCGTTAGCGCCGCTTGGGCCGTGTTGCAGTGGATGGTCACCGTATCCTCCGTGTTGCGGGCATAACCACCGGCTAGAACTACGGCTACGGGAACGTTTTGGTTTACTGCTGTTTCAAACACCAAGTTGTCGCGCTGTTTTAGGCCGTTTATGGTGAGTGAAAGGCCGCCCAGTTGGTCTTCTTCGAAAGGGTCGGCGCCGGCTAGGTAGAAGATCATGTCAGGTGAGAAGCTCAGCGCGACGGTGAGGGATTCGCGGAGGCGGGCTAGGTATTCAGCGTCGCCGACGCGGTCGCGGAGATGGACGTCAATTACCGAGGGCGGTTTTTCGGCTGGATAATTGTTGAACTGGTGAAGCGAGAGGGTCAGAACGCTTGCGTCGCCAGAGAAAATTGCCGCAGTGCCGTTGCCGTGGTGGACGTCGAGGTCGACAACGAGGGCACGTTGAATGGATCCGTCGTGCTGAAGAGCGCGGATGGCGACGGCAACGTCGTTGATGGCGCAGAAGCCTTCGCCGTGAGCTCGAAAGGCATGGTGGAATCCACCGCCGATGTTGAATCCGATGCGATCGCGGAGGGCGTTGCGTGCCCCTAAGATCGTTCCGCCGGTGGCGAGCCACACGCCTTCGACCATTTCATCGGAGAACGGGATTTCGAGCTTAGCGATCTCGGCTGCGCTGAGCGTTCCCATTTTCAGGCGCTGGACCCAGCCCCGATCGTGAACGCGGAGGATATCTTGGTCCGAGGCAGGTTGCGGAGCGATGAAATCTTCCGGTTGGGCGAAGTTTTCGGCGAGCAGACGATCGTGAATGAGCCGATATTTCTGCGACGGAAAAACGTGAGCGCCGAGGTTCAGGTCGTAGCGGTCGTGATAGATCAGCTTAAAGGGCAGCATGCGCGGATCGAAGAGCGGTAATCACGGCGGAGGCGTAGATGTCATCCGCGGAGCATCCGCGCGAGAGGTCGTTCGCTGGTTTGGCGAGCCCTTGCAGGAATGGACCGATCGCTGCAGCGCCGCCCAAGCGTTCTACCAGCTTCACGGCGATGTTGCCGGATGCGATGTCGGGGAAGATGAGCGTGTTGACACGTCCGGCGACGGGAGATCCGGGGGCTTTGGATTTGCCGATGGCTTCGATCAAAGCTGCGTCGGCTTGCAGTTCGCCATCCACGATGAGGTCGGGCGCGCGTTTGCGAAGGATGGTGAGTGCTTCGGTGATTTTGTCGATCGAGGGGTGACTCGCGCTGCCTTTGGTTGAGAAAGAGAGCAGCGCGACGATGGGTTCGGCGTGGATGAGCGTCCGGGTGGTTTCGGCCGTGGCGATGGCGATTTCGGCGAGCTCAGTGGGAGAAGGATCGATCACAACAGAGCAGTCGGCGAAGGCGAGCAATCCGTTGTGGCCGAAGGCGAAGTTCTGGACGGCGACGAGGAACGCGCTCGAAACGGTGTGGATGCCGGGCGCGGGGCCGATGCAGTGAAGGGCGGCGCGGACGGTTTCAGCGGTTGTGTTGGCGGCGCCGCCGACGAATCCATCCGCATCGCCGGATGCGACCATCAGAGCGGCGGTGTAGAGCGGCTGGACGGCGATTTCGGCGGCTTGGGCTTCGGTGATGCCTTTGTGGCGGCGAAGATCGAAATAAAGTTGCGCGTAGCGCGCGTCGCCCGTTGTGAGCGGGATTGGAACGGCGAGATTGTCGCGCTCCAGACGCAACGCGGCTTGCTGCACGCGAGGATCGTTACCTTCCGGAAAAACGATGCGCTGCTTGCGCGGGACGGCGCGGAGCATCCGCACCAAAGCTTCGAGAAAGGTCGCGGCCGTTTGCGGAGGCATTTACTTTTGGCGATGGCGATATTGCTCGACGGCGCGATTGTGCGCTTCCAGGTTGTCGGAGAATTGGTGGCCGCCGGAGCCGTCGGCCTTCGCGACAAAATACAAATAAGTTGTTTCGGCGGGAGCGAGGGCGGCTTTGAGCGCGGACAATCCGGGATTGGCGATGGGACCGGGCGGCAGGCCGGGATGCCGGTAGGTGTTATAGGCGTTCGGATTGTCTAGATCGGAGCGATAGATGGTTCCGCGGTAGCGGCCTTCGAGCAGCGCGGCGTAGATGGTGGTGGGGTCGCAATCGAGCGGCATGTGCGTGCGCAAGCGGTTGGCATATACGGAAGCAACCAGCGGACGCTCGGCTGGAACCGCCGTCTCTTTTTCGACGAGCGAGGCGAGGGTGACCAAGGCGTTGACTTCCCCCGGATGATTGGGCAATTCGCGAAAATTTTTGCGGAAGAGATCCGTCATCATGCGGACGAGCTGCTTCATCGTGGTGGCGCGCTCGATGCGGTAGGTGGAGGGGAATAAATAACCTTCGAGCGACGGAGCGCCGGGCGCGAGATCGAGGATGGGTGTGGGATCGCGGACGATGCGGAGGAAGTCGGCGCTTTTCAGGAAGTCGAATTTATCGATGTTCGCCGCGATGTCGAATATGTTGCTGCCTTCCGGAACGGTGAATTCGTAGAAGAAGACATCGCCGCGCGCAATGCGGTCGAAGACGGTGAAGACGGAGGCGGGTTCCGAGAATTGATATTCGCCTGCCAGCAGTCGCGCTTTGGGACGCATCGCGCGGGCCAGCATGAACTGCCACGAGGATCGGATGACGCCGGCCTGCGCGAGCTGCGCGCTCATAGATTGCGTGCTGGTGCCTTTGGGAAAATCGAGGATGACTGGTTTTTGGAATCCCCGGTAAGGGCGCGCGGCGAGAATAAACGCGGCGCCAGCGGCGGCCAGCACCAAAAGGAAGAGAGTGAATAGCAGCCGGATGAAGCGCATCATAGACGCTGGGAATCGAGATAGCTTTCGAGCAGAATCACGGCGGCCAGTCGATCCACGGCTTTGGCTCTTTTCTGGATGCTGATGCCGGATTGCTTGAGAACGCGCTCGGCTTCGACGGTGGTGAGGCGTTCGTCGCGGAATTCAATGGGGAGTCCGGTGGCGGCTTGGAGGCGTTCGGCGAATTCGCGCGTGTATTGGCTCTGGCGGCTTTCATCGCCGCTCATGTGGAGCGGATTTCCCATTAAAATGAGGCGGACATCGTGCTCGGAAATCAGCTGGGCGAGCGCGGCCAGATCCTCGCGAATATTGCTGCGCTCCAATGTTTGCAGGCCTTGCGCGGTGATGCCCAACGGGTCGCTCAGCGCCAATCCGATGCGTCGTTTGCCCAGGTCGAGGGCGAGCACCCTACCGTTGGTCATGTAACTAGAAGGAATTCCAATTTGGGCCCGTTTGCCGTGGGTTACACTTTGATTTCATCATAGAGGATAACCTAGAAGATAAACCCGAGGACAAACCAGGAATCGATGTCGACCATTTCTCCGCCGCTGGCGCCGCAGAAGACGGGGCACACCGCTCTTACTGTGCTTGCATTCGCGGCGAGCATCGCGCTGCTATATTACGGCCGGGTGTTTCTGATCACGGTGGTGATCGCGATCATCATCGCGTTTTTGCTGGATCCCATTGTGACGGCGTTCGTAAAAATGCGGCTGCCGCGCGCCGTGGCGAGCTTCGTGGTTTGCAGCATCGCGCTGCTGGGTTTGTATCTGCTGGGATTTGGATTGTTCACCGAATTTTCGAAATTCGTGGAAGCGCTGCCGGTTTACAGCCAGCGCATGAACGAAATGGTGGACAGCGTTGCCAGCCAGATGGATCAGATCGAGAAGAAGACTTATGAAGTGATGATTCCCAAACGATTCCAGGATCAGCCTGCGCCGGTGACATCCGATACGGGGCGGCGGAAAAAAGCCGCCAAGCCGGAGCCAACTGCACCCGCCACGATTCCCGAAGTTCGCATTCATGCTGAGCCGACGCCGCTGTTGACTTACATCTATGGATATCTCCGATCGTTTTACGACGTGGTGCTAATGGCGAGCTTCGTGCCGTTCCTGGTGTATTTCATGCTGAGCTGGCGCGATCATATGCGGCGCAGCTTCCTTTATTTGTTTCCGGGGACGGGACGGCAGATCGTTGGAAAGAGCTGGGAAGGCGTGGCCGACATGGTCCGCGCTTACATGATCGGGAATTTTGTGCTGGGCGTGATGCTTTCGGCGCTGAGCTGCAGCTTCTTTTTCGCCATCAAGTTGCCGTATTGGCCGCTCATCGGAACGCTGAGCGGATTTTTCAGCCTGGTGCCTTATGTCGGATTGCCGATGGCAATTATTCCGCCGATCGCGGCGGGGCTGATCGTTTATAACCAGCCGACGATCTACGTGATGATCGCGGTGGTGGTGGCGATGCTGCATTTGCTGGCGCTGAACTTTCTGTATCCGAAAGTGGTGGGGTCGCGCGTGCATTTGAATCCGCTGGTGGTGACGGTGGCGTTGATGTTTTGGGGCACGTTGTGGGGCGGAATTGGATTGCTGCTGGCGATTCCGATTACAGCGGGAATCAAGGCGGTGTGCGATAACGTCAGCAGTTTGCAGGCGTTCGGGAAGTTGTTGGGGGATTAGGGATTGGGGATTAGGGATTGGGGATTAGGGATTAGGGATTAGGGATTGGGGATTTAGGGATTGTGAGTAAACAGTTTTTGATTTTTTTCGGGGTCGGGGTGGTGGTGATCGCGATCACGGTGTGGGGGATTATGTACTCGCACAAGGGCGCGCATCTGGAGCTGAAGGGAGAGATCCTCAAGGTTCGCACGGGAGCGCTCAGCGATCAGGACAGCATCGCGGTGCTGGATTTTCGGGTGCAGAATATTTCCGACGTTCCTTTTCAAGTGCGGATTGTCGAAGTCACGCTGGACAAGGCGGAGGGCGGCACGGCGGAATCCGCCATGATTTCTAAAATGGATCTGCATCAACTGTTCCAGTTCAATCGTTTTCTAGGCGATCAATATAATGACGCGCTTTCGCTCAAGGACAGGATCGAACCGCACCAGACGATTGATCGGATGGTGGCGGCGCGCTTCGATCTGCCGATAAAAGCGCTCGAATCGAGTAAGGCGATCCACCTGAGTATTCAGGATGTGGATGGTCCGCTGTTTGAAACCAGCAAGAGCTTGAAGTAGCGCGCTTGCGACGGCTGTTGATTCGTCCGGGCGGAGTCGGCGATTGCATCCTGTCGTTCCCCGCGCTCGAATTTCTTAAGACACACTACACCGAAGTTTGGACGCGCGCGGACGTTGTGCCGCTGGTGCGTTTCGCGGATCGGGTGCGAGCGATTTCGTCGACTGGGATCGATTTGCTGGGAATCGAAGGGGTCGAGCCTCCGCTGCGATTGCTGGAAGAATTGCGCGGCTTCGATTCGATTGTTTCCTGGTACGGATCGAATCGTCCGGAGTTTCACGCGGAGGTGAAGCGGCTGGGCTTGGCTTTTGAGTTCTTCCCTGCTCTGCCGGATGCAGGTGAGCATGTGCATGCGGCGGATTTTTTTCTTCGGGAGGTGGGAGGCTCGGGGCGCGCGATTCCGCGGATCGATTGCGGCGTGGTGGAGGCGCGAGATTTCGCGGTGATTCATCCATTTTCGGGGAGTCCGCGGAAGAATTGGGCGCTGGAGCGATTTCGACGGCTCGCGGATGCTATGGGAATGCCGGTGCAATGGTGCGCAGGACCGGAAGAGTCGTTGGAGGACGCCGTCAGGATCGGTGATTTGTACGAGCTGGCCCGCTGGATCCGGAGCGCCCGCGTTTATATCGGAAACGATTCGGGCATCACGCATCTCGCGGCTGCGGCGGGCGCGCGGGTGGTCGCGATTTTTGGACCGACGGATCCGGAGGTGTGGGCGCCGCGCGGCGACCGGGTGCGGGTGATCGCTGGGAAGCTGGACGAGATTTCGGTGGAGCGGGTTTTGGCGGGTGTTCCGGAGAGCGCCGCGTAGAAACGCGGCGGCGGCCTGGAAAGGCCGCCCCACAGAGGGGGAATCGGGTTAGCGCTTTCTGAGGGCTAGCGTTAATCCGTCGCGGACCGGCAGCATGCTGAGCCACACGCGGTCGTCGTAGTGCAGCTTTTCATTGAAGGCGCGGATGGCACGCGTATCGTTGTCCTCGAAGCTGGGTTCGATAACTCGGCCGTACCAGAGGACGTTGTCGATGGCGATCATTCCGCCGGGCCGAACCAAGACCATGGCGCGTTCGAAATAGTTCGCGTAATTGCTTTTGTCGGCGTCGATGAAGGCGAAATCGAAGCGGCCGCCTTCGCCGGAGGCAATCAGGTCGTCCAAAGTTTCGATGGCGGGGCGGAGGCGCAAGTCGATTTTCTTCTCGACGCCCGCTTCGCGCCAGTAGCGGCGGGCGATGGAGGTCCATTCTTCATTGATGTCGCAGGCGATGACGCGGCCATCGTCGGGGAGCGCGAGCGCGACGGAAAGCGAACTGTATCCGGTGAAGACGCCAACTTCGAGAGTCCGGCGGGCGTCCAGAAGGCGAATCAGCAGGGCCAGAAACTGGCCTTCATCCGGGGAAATTTGCATGATCGCCCGCGGCATGCGCGCGGTCTCTTCGCGGAGGCGCTGCTGCACGGGCGTTTCCCGGACCGAAACGTCGCGAATGTAGTCCCAAAGCTCGGCTGTTACGGTTAGGTCTCCCAAGGTTGGCATCGTTTTATTATGGCTTGGGACTTGGGGCGCGGGACTCGGGGGTGATATCCTAAATGTTTCCACTGCCCTCATCCGGGCAAGAGGTTCCACCATGTCAGGACATTCTAAATGGGCGACCATCAAGCACAAAAAGGCCGCCCTCGACGCCAAGCGCGGAAAGGCTTTCACGCGCATTATCAAGGAAATTATGATTGCCGCCCGGCAAGGCGGAGATCCGGATATGAATCCGCGTCTCCGTACCGCAGTGACCGCCGCCAAAGCGGTCAGCATGCCCGCCGACAACATCAAACGCGCCATTATGCGCGGCACGGGCGAACTGGAAGGCGGACAGATCGACGAAATTGTTTTTGAAGGCTACGGACCGGGCGGCGCGGCCGTCCTGGTAGCCGTCGCCACCGACAATCGCAATCGAACGGTGAGCGAAATCCGCCATATGTTTTCAAAAAATGGCGG
>DATGIH010000132.1:0-11971 GCA_035295865.1 Bryobacteraceae bacterium | reverse complement strand
GCGTGCGTCATGCGCAGGTATATCAGAATCGCGAGAGCCCAAAATCCACCTTCCACGATTAGGGTTGCAGGGACGGAATTCCAAAGGTCCAACCCAAAGGCGGACACGCCGGGCGATAGTTGCATATCGGGCGGGTGACTGATCGCGTCGAGTACCCAGTGGCTTAAGACGGCGCAGGCAAGCAGTAAAGCGCCCGCTCGACTCCGGCGGAGCGCGAAAAATGCAACGCCGAAGAGCGCAGCCCAAATGGCCAGCATCAAGAGGCTGTGGCTATACGGTATGTGGCCGGCACCGTGACGGAAGCTCTCCACTCCGGCGATCATCAGCGGAAAACAGACGAAATCGGCTAGTAGCGCGGCCAGGATCCAAGTACCGAGAGAGATCTTCGGTTCAACGCGTTTTCCAATCAGACCAACGCCCAAGTGCCCGACGAGCATTTAATCATCCAGCAGCGGACCGGCAAAGTGGACCTCGCGGGTTACACCGGGCGGCCGCATCAAGACGATATCCGGTAAGGCTCGGCCGCGAACGGTGCGGTCCGTGGTGAGTTTCGCGATCCATTCCCGAACGCATCCACGAACCAAGTCCAGCAGTTCTCCGGCTGCGAAACACCAGCCAGGCATTTCACTGAGCCGCGCTGCAAAATCATTCCGCATTTCCCGGCTGAACATGGCGCGGTAGTCTCGTGGATATAAGCGGAGCAGCCTCGCGTAAACCCGGTTCATGCTTCTTTCGTTCTCATCCGGGAATTCGCCACAAGCGTCAATTGCGTCATCCGTTCGACTTCGTGGCGTAGCTGATTTCGTCCGGACTCGGTTAACCGGTATGCCTGCTTATCCCGCGAGGTGTCCGGCTGTTCGAAGCGCTCGATCCACTGGTCTTGAAGCAGCCTGCGTAGCGCGCCGTACAGCGTGCCCGTGCCCATCCGAACCCGGCCGTCGCTGAGCGATTCGATGTCTTTCATCAACGCATAGCCGTGACGGGGTTGATCGGCGAGGCTGAGCAGGATCAGAAGGACGGGTTCGCTCAGTGCTCGGTTGTCCGGCTGTTCCACGACATGTCGCACCACGACATATTATCGCGAGCCAGCGCTGGTTGTCAATGGCGGTTGAGAAAAGACAGGTAGTGACCCCGGAGGAGAGCCACTACCTGTTACACAAGGAGACGGTCGCACCCACTTCCAATGCGACTTGGTCGACGGGCTGTGCAGATGGCTGAGAACTAAACCAATGGGCGAGATTTTCATCGCTAACTTGGCGGCGGGACATGATATTATGCCGCCATTTCAGCGAGCGATGGCAGCACCGCGCGAGGCGCCAAAAAGCCGGAAGCGATTTTGGCTCACGCAACAGGCATCCCCCCAAAACCAAGAGATCGCGGCCTGTAGTCGGCGCCCAGAATTTGCGGTACAAACCGGATGTCATATTCTTGATTCGCAGCAGAAAGCGATTCTTCACGGAATGCATGTTCAAAACTGCGGGAACTTCATGCCGGTTGAGCGGGTTTACGGTTCGGACGTGATGGCCGACGGCGGACGGAATATAGAGGCAGCGCCAGCCCAGCAACTGGGCGCGCCAGGAGACGTCGGCGTCTTCCCGATAAGCAAAGAAATCCGGATCAAAGAAGTGCCCGCCATCGGAAATGTCGGCGATCATCTCCCGGCGATAGAGGGCGGCTGCGGCACTCGCGCCAAACACGTATTCCATTTGCCGAAATCGGCCGTCGTCCGGCTCATGCCAGCCGCGATCGAAATGGCGCATCGCAGGTGTGAAATACAGTCCGGCCGAATCAATGAGAGGTTTTCTCAGCGGCTTGAGATCGCGGCCAATGGAAAGTAGCCGTCCGCAGATGGTTCCGACGCGCGGGTCCATGGACGTCCCGGCCATCAGATGCTCGATAAAATCAGGCGCGAGCACTACATCTGGATTCAAAACCAAAACCCAGTCGCTCGAGCTACGGGCGATCGCTTGATTTTGGGCGGCAGCGAATCCGATATTGCTGTTGTTGTAGGTGACCCGAACGATATCTTCGTAGCCGGCGAGAACGCCGCGCGTGCCATCCAGCGAGCCGTTATCCACCACCACGATTTCCAAAGGGGAGTAAGTCTGGCGGAGAATGGATTCGAGGCAAGGCTCGATATATCGACGGGCGTTAAAAGTGACGAGGGTTACGCAAACCGACTGACTCATAAAGTACCCATCGAGCCTACGCCCCTAAGACTCCTTCGGAAGGGATTTCAACTACACTCGAGGTCAGAAAACGGCAAAACTTTTTTTAAGTCCCTGTAGTTTACCGGGCAGGCGACAGGGTCTTTGAGCAGATAGTTGTATCTCTACCGGAGCCTTTTCCCCCTTGGACGGGCTGGGATCTCCGACCTGGACCCGGCGTGGATGCGGGAAAGGCTTCCGGTTCAGTAACTTGGGGAATTTCGAGTAACGATGTCGTCGTATTCGCTAGGAAAAGAGTTGGCAGGCATGGCGCAGCGCGATCGCGCCGCCATGACGCTGCAGGACCACGTGGCCCAGCTTTTCCAGGAAGCTCGCGATGATGTTTATCGTTATCTGCTGAGCTTGGGATTGCATCCACCGCAGGCCCAGGAAGCGGCGCAAGAAGTATTTTTGCGGCTTTACGTGACCCTCAAAAAGGGCGAGGACATTCAGAATCCCAGGGGCTGGATTTTTCGCGTGGCGCACAATCTTGGCTTGAAGATCCGGGCCAAGCAAAGCACCCAAGCGCCATTCGACCCCGAGATCGAGTTGAAGCTGCGGAGCGAAGAGTTGAATCCGGAGCAAAGTTTGCTTGAACGCGAGCACAATATTCGTTTTCATCAGGCTGTCCAAGGGCTCTCCGAACAGCAGCGCCGCTGTCTGCTGCTGCGCCTGGAGGGTCTGCGTTATCCCGAAATTGGTTCGGCGCTGGGAATCAGCGCATCTGCGGTGGGCGAGTTTCTGCGGCGCGCCATCGCACGGTTGAAGAAGGGTGAACTCCTGTCAAGGACAGGTGAAAAATGAGGAGGCCATTCATGCCCCACCCAAGTGAAGAGCAGTTGCTTCGGTACTCCGATGGCGAATTACCTGGCCGGAACGCCGGGCAAGTGCAGTCGCATCTCAAAGCGTGCTGGCAGTGCCGCACCAATCTGGATGAGATGGAAGAAGCCGTCGCGGCGTCGGTGCGGTACCGCACCAGTGTTTTGCAGCGGCACCTCCCTGCCCCGCCCGCTCCCTGGGCCGATATTTACCGCTCCTTCGCCGAGATCGATGCCGCGACTCCCGCTCCGAGTTTTGCAGATCGTTTGCTTGGCGCGCTCGCCTGGCCGGTGCACCACCCCAGGAAGTGGGTTCCGGTCGCGGTTGCGGCGATGCTGCTTGCCGGATTGTTCTATCGCTATCGTGTCACACCGTCGGTGCAAGCGGCCGCGTTGTTGCGGAAAGCCATTCTCGCGTCAGATACCCACGCCGTTAAACCCCATCTGCTGCGGATTCGAACCAAGGGCAACAGCGTGACGCGACGTACTGGTTCCAGTCAGGCTCTCGCAGCCAGCGCCTCTGAAAAAGAAACGCTCAATTCACTGCAGACCCTCTTCACGAGCGCTAAATACAATTGGGACGATCCGCTAAGCGCGCGCTCTTTCTCGGCTTGGCGGAATCAACTCCCGTCAAAACAGGATCAAGTTACGGAGACTTCCGGTTCGTACCGCATCCGGACCGAAACAGAATCGGGAGATTTGTTGGAGGCGGATCTGCAGCTGAGCGCCGCCGATCTGCAGCCGATAGAAGGGCGCTTCTCGTTCCGGAACGCCGATTGGGTGGAGATTACCGCGTTGCCCGATCAAGCGGAACCTGTTGCCGCCGCCACCATCCCTTCACTCCCGGAAATTCATGCAACATTGCCCGCGGAACCGAAGCCGTCGACGGAGATTACGCCCTCTTCACTCACTCCGGCCGCCGGCGACGAATTACGCGTGCTCACGGCGCTCCATCAATTGGGCGCCGATTTAGGCGACCCGGTGGAGCTTTCGCGCACCGAACACGAGATTATCGTGTCGGGCGTCGGAATTCCGCCGGCGCGGCGGCAGGAAATTGAGACGGCCCTCAATGGCCTGCCAAATGTCGTGGTCCGCTTCGCCAACGCGCCGGCGGCGACGGTTCCTGCACGAACCGTCATCGCCGACGCGCAACCCAATGGGCCATTGCAATCGCAGATCGCTGAACAGGTGGGCGGCCGCGCCCATTTCGATGAACTTGCCGCCCAGGTACTCGATCGGAGCGAACAGTTGATGGCAAGAGTCTATGCGCTGCGCCGGATCGAGGAGCGGTTCCCCGCTGCTGTGGTAGCGCAGCTCAGTCCGGAAGATCTTGGAACACTACGGCGACTGCAGCGTGAGCATACGGCCGCACTCCGTCAACAAGTGGTCGAACTAGAACAATTGTTGCAACCCGTGGGACACGCCTCCGGCTTGTCCGAGGCACGTCAGGGGCTTGACCCACCATTGTTCCAGTCTGCTCGGCGAGTAGAAAAGCTGCTCGCAGTTGTGTTCGGCGCGGCGCCGCCCGACGACGCTGCCAACACCAGCCAGCTTCCCGCTCAATTAATGTCCGCCGTGACCGAATTACGCGCTAATGTAGAAGCGTACGATCATCTCTTAGCAAAAACGGAGAGATAAGTGATTTTTGGCCGTGTCTTGGCCTTGCTTCTACTGGTTGTTTTCGGACGTTTAGACGCAGAACCGGATGGCCGGCTTTCCGGAGTGATTCTGGACGCGTCGCTTGCGTCGGTTCCGGACGCGTTGGTTACCGTAGTCAACGAAGACAGCGGGCTTCGCCGCATCACTACAACGCAACCCGACGGCACCTACGTCGTATCTTCGCTGCAGCCCGGATCTTACAAGGTCACCATTCGCAAGCCTGGCTTTCGTACCATGATCCGGTTCGGAGTAAAACTAACGGAATCGCAGCCGGCCCGCGCAGATTTTAAGCTGATCATCGGCAGCGTGCAAGAAACCATCACGGTCGAAGGTTCGGCGCCGCTCTTCAATACAGAAGAAGCCTCGGTTTCGACGGTGATGGGCCGCGACGAAGTGGAACATCTGCCGATCGACGGATCGGGGTTGCTGGGTCTAATTGGACTGGTGCCGGGCGCAGTGATAACTCCCGCGACACGCGGCGAGGCCGGCCAGTTTACCGTGGATGGCCAGCGTCCCAATACTCATTACTTCACGGTGGATGGCGCGAGCGCGAACACCGGCGTCAGCGGCGGAGGGTCGCCCGCGCAAGCCAATGGAGGAGCGCTGCCCGGCATGACCGCATTTGGAAGCCTGGATAGCATGCTTACGCCGGATGCGATGCAAGAGATGCGAGTTCAGACTTCGACGTCGACGCCGCAGTTCGGAAGAATGCCGGGCGCGCAGGTTTCACTGACCAGCCGTGCGGGTTCGAACCAATTCCATGGGTCGCTGCTTTACGGATTTCGCAACGAAGCGCTGGACGCGAACGATTGGTTCGCGAACCGCGACGGTGATCCACGCGCTCCGCTGCGCCTGCAGGATTATTCCGCCGGGCTCGGTGGTCCGCTGTGGCGCAATCATACATTCTTTTTCATTTCTTACGAAGGCATGCGCTTGCAGCAGCCGTTCATTTGGGTGCAACCGGTTCCGGATCTGGCGGTGCGGAAGGATTCTTTTCCCTGGGCCAATCCTCTGCTGAATCTCTTTCCGGTTCCCAACGGTCCGGAACTCGGCGGCGGATTAGCACTGTGGACCGGACGCACCAGCCGTCCCGCTCGACTGGACGCCGGAGCCATCCGCCTGGATCACGCATTTACATCCTGGTTGACAGCGTTCGTCCGCTACAACGAAGCGCCTTCGTCCACGCAATTCGGAACATCGCCGGTGAATACGCTGGATTTGACTTCGCGAGCGATCACGGTCGGCTTCGATGTGCGGGTGAAACCAAATCTGTTCGTGGATCTTCGACTGAACTACGCCGACGCGTCGTCCACGTCGGTGTGGAATCAGCCGGGCGTTGCGCCGGGGTCGTGCGATCTGGAACCGACGACGTTCCAGTTTCTTCATGTGGTGGGCGTTTGCGACTATCTGGTGCGATTCTCCGTGGCAGGCGTGGGCCAGGTGGTTTCCGGATCCGAAGGAGTGCGCGCACAAACTCAGTTCCAAGCGACGCCGGCAGCGAATTGGAACATCGGGACGCACGCGATCCGGTTCGGCGCGGATTATCGCAGGCTGGCGCCGGCTCGTACCGATGCCACTGGAAATATCTACGCATTCGTCAATTCGGTGCAAGATCTCACAAACAACGGCCATTTCTTTCAGAGCTGCGGCACGCAACAACTTCCTTGCGCCACTTTCCCGCAATTCGCCTCGGCCATTCTCCGTGAGGCGTCGTTGTTCGCGCAAGACACCTGGAGGTTGAGCCGTCGCCTGACTCTGACTTATGGTTTGCGCTGGGAAATCAGCCCGCCGCCGCTACCCGGACACGGCGCGACAGCCAATTTTTTCCAAACCGCTCCGGGTGCCTCCGCCGCCGCGAAACAACCTATCTGGAAGACCACGAATGCCAATTTTGCTCCGCGCGTTGGATTTGCGTTGCAGCCGGTGGAAGGGGGCCGAACGGTCATCCGCGCTGGTTTAGGGGTTTACTACGACTCCAGTTTGAGCTTGGCAGGTGACTTAGTCAGCGGCGGCCCGCTGACAGTTTCCACATTTTCCTCCAGCGTCGGGTTGGCGAACACCCTTCTGCAATTCGGCTTCACGCCCCAGCTCCGATTGCCGGCGGTGAAACAGTGGAACATTTCGGTGGAACGGGCCTTCAGCGCTCACGATGTGGTGACCTTCGGATATGTTGGCTCCTCGGGCAGCGATCTGATTCGCCGCGAGCTGAGCGGAAGTTTCTTCAAAGGCAACTTCTTGGCGCTAGCCACCAATGACGGCGCATCCATTTACCACGCGCTTCAAGCGCAGTACCAGCGGCGGCTGTCGCACGGCCTCCAGGGACTGATCTCCTACGCCTGGTCCCACTCCATCGACAACAGTTCCACCGATTCCGGTCTCTACGCATTCAACTCCGAAGCATTTATCAGCCAGGATCGCGCGTCGTCCGACTACGATGTCCGCCACTCGCTCTCAGCCGGAATCACCTACGAACTTCCGCATTCCATCCACAACGCATTCATCCGCGACTGGGAACTGGACGGAACGTTCCGCGCGCGCACGGGCTTTCCCATCAATGTGCTGGATTCGGATGAGTTCAACGGCATCACACTCCTGAACGCCTATCGGCCGAACTTCATCGGCGGAGTTCCGGTTTGGATCACAGATCCTTCAGCCCCAGGCGGGCGCCGCATCAATCCCGCCGCCTTTCAGGTTCTTCCACCGGATCCACTGGGAAATGGGACGCAGGGCAATCTCGGCCGCAACGCGCTCACCGGATTCGGTATGACCCAATTCGACCTGGCCGTCCAGCGCGATTTCCTGGTGAAAGAGCAGCGTTCGCTGCAGATCCGCATGGAAGCCTACAACGCGCTGAATCATTCCAATTTCGCGAATCCGATTCCATTTCTGTCCAGCCCCCTCTTCGGGCAATCCAATTCGATGCTGAACCTGATGCTGGGAACCGGGAGTCCGGGTAGCGGCCTCGCGCCGATTTTCCAATCGGGCGGAGCGCGATCGGTAAGGTTTGTGGTGCGTTTTCGCTTTTGATACTGAAGGCCTCGTGAGCTGCGAGACTTCTGAATCAGACTTCAGAGGGCGCCCGATACTTCCCCAACGCGAGAGTCGCCAAAACGGCGCCCAACAGGACTGCGAAGGCACACGCGAGTGGGGTGCGATACGATCCGGTAGCGTCGAAGCCGGTTCCGAAGAGGTATCGCCCGGTTGCGTTTCCCAACGTGTAAGAGCCGAAGATGCAGCCGTACAGCGTCGCCATGGAACGCATTCCGAAATAGCGGCTAACCAGGAACGGCATCACATCGGATTCGGCGCCGATGGCCAAACCAACGAGGATCGAGGCGAGATAGACCGCGGCCCCGCCTACGCCGCTCCACAAAATGGCCACTCCGGCAGCGGCCCCGCTAAAAAGCACGGCTGCGACGCGGGGCGCAAACAAGCGATCAACCAGATAGCCGTTGCCGACACGTCCCAGGATGGACGCCACGCCAAAAAGTGAAGCGGCCAGTGCGGCAGAATGTCCGGACATGCCGCGATCGGTGAGCAGCGGCACGACGTGCGCGATGGTTCCGTTTCCGCAGGCTGCAACACAGAAGAAGACGAGACACAACTGCCAGAACGTGACTGTCCGCAACGCTTCGCCTGCTGTCATTCCAGTGCGAGGGACTTTGCGCTGTTCGGCGAAGCCTGACGCATTCAGCCCATCGGGCAAGAGACCCACTTCTTCCGGAGTTGCTTTCAGAAATATCCAGACAATCGGCAGCGCAATTACCAGAGACAACGCCGCGAGTCCCAGATAAGCCTCGCGCCAACCCCACTTGTCGATCAAGAACTGAGTGAGCGGCGGCATGATGAAAATCCCCAGTCCGACGCCTGTACTGGCGAGTCCGAGAGCGAGGCCGCGTTTTTTATCGAACCAATTCGCCACCACGCGGGAGAACGTGACCGGCGTGGTAGCGATCCCGAGCAGGCCGCCGGCCGCGTAAGTCGCATATAGAATCCAGAGTGGAGGCCGGGCAAAGGATAAGCCGGCGAGGGCGAACGTCAATCCGATGAAAGATAAGATGGTGATCCGGCGCGCTCCGTAGCGATCGATCAGACGGCCAGCCAGCGGCGCTGTCAATGTGTTGACGATATCCAAGATAGACACGGCAAGCGCAATGGAGCCCCGATTGGTGTGAAACGCCTGCACCAGCGGCTTGGCAAAAATGCCGAAGGTGTAGACCAGCAGTGGAGCGGTTCCAAAGCACTGAGCCACGATCGCGACTGCGACTATCCACCAGCCGCGGAACACAGGGCCGCGATCTCCTTTGGGACGGCTACGCGTAGCTGGAGACAGAGCCTTTGTTCCTCTCGGCGCGCTCGCGCGCGATCTTATCGAGGTAACCACTTTCGCGAAATGCGGCCAGTGGATGGGCGGGCAGATTTTTCGCCACGCGCCACTCGCGGATCAAAGAGCGCACGTCCGAAAAGAAAGCCTCACGCAGGCATTCTTCCGCATCCACGATCTCGGCTTTCTCCTGGTGCGCTGCAAGTTTCGCATGATCCACGAGGGCTGCTTTCAAGAACAGCTCCTGCGCGTTTGCAGCGGTCTGAATCATCTCTTCAATCTTGTTTTTCAGATTGTGGCTTTGATCCACCATGTAGGCGATGTCGGGCGGCTGGCCGCGCTCCCAGGTGAAGTAGCAGATTTCGTGAAAAATACGGAAGACTTGATAGGGATCCATGCAGCCTAAAGTCAAGTCATCGTCCGCGTAGCGCCGGTCGTTGAAATGGAACCCGCCCAGCATATCTTCACTGAGCAGCCAGGCGACGATCTGCTCGATGTTCTGCGCTTGATAATGGTGGCCCGTATCCACGAGAACTTTGGCCCGGGGACCACAATGCTTGCACAGGACCCACGACATTCCCCAATCCGCGATGTCGGTTGAGTAGAACGCCGGCTCGAACGGTTTGTACTCGACCAGCATGCGCTGTTCTCCGGTGAGCGCGGCGTGAACGCTCCGCAGACCGTCCATGAACCATTGTTTGCGAGCGCGAATCGAACCGGAACCGGGATAGCTGATTCCATCCGCGAACCAGAGTGACAGGTCGCGTGAACGGGTGGCGCTTTGGATCTCAATGCAGTCGAAAATATGCGAAAGAGCTTTCGCGCGGACCTCCGGATCGGGATTCGCGAGCGATCCGTTTTTGTAGCACTGTTCTTCGAAGACGTTGGGATTGACGGCGCCGATTCGAACCTGGTGGGTCTTGGCGGCCTCAAGTACGGCCGGAACATCGGCGCGCCCATGCGGTAGATCCCAGAGAGCGTGAAGCGCAACGCTGGGGCAGCACCCAGTTAACTGGTGGACTACGCCAGCGTCCGCAAGCTTCTCGGCGATGGTACCGGCGGCCGAAGGCTGAATGAATTTCCCGAAACGAGTGCCAGTGTTGGCAAAGCCCCAGGAAGGAAGCTCGATCCGGAACGAGTCCAGAACCTTGCACGCCAGGTCGATCTGTTTGGAATCCGGCATCGGCGTTTCGAATAACAAATATACTATTTGTGTCTCGGTTCTGGCCGGCAGAACCGGAAACGAGAAACGGAATTTGAATGTTCTTGAAGCAACGTCGATTCGCAAAGCGTTCGCGGGCATCCACGCGCTGAAAGACGTTTCGTTCCAACTGCGAGCCGGAGAAGTCCACGCACTGATCGGCGAGAACGGTGCCGGAAAATCCACTCTGATCAAAGTGATGACCGGCGCAGTACAGGCCGATTCGGGAAGGCTGTCCGTTTTTGGCTGTGAAATTCGCGATCACGATCCGGGCGTAGCCCGCACGCTGGGGATTGCCGCCATTTATCAACAGCCGGCCCTGTTCCCGCATCTCAGCGTCGCCGAGAACATCGCCTGCGCACTCGAATCCACGCGGCCGTGGCGCAAGATTGATTGGAAGGCACGTCGACGGCAGGCCCGCGAATTGCTCGAGCGTGCGGGCGGCGACATCCACCCGGATCGCCTGGCGGGCAGCCTGAGTATGCCCGAACAGCAGATCGTCGAAATCGCGAAGGCGATCGGCGCCGATGCCAGAATCCTAATCACGGACGAACCGACCGCATCGTTAACAGACCAGGAAGTGGAGAGACTTTTCGGCGTTATTCGAACGCTGCGATCGCAAGGAGTGGGCGTCATCTATATTTCGCATCGCTTGGAAGAAATCTTCGCGCTAGCGGATCGAGTCACGGTGCTGCGGGACGGGCATACCATCGCCACCCGGGACGTGCGCGACGTCAACCGGGAAGAGGTCATCGAAATGATGGTGGGCCGGCCAATTGCGTCGGTGTTTCCAAAACGCGCAGTGGCTCTGGGAGAGACCGCTTTGGAACTGCGGAGTGTCTCGAACGCTTCGAAGAGTTTGAAGGATATTTCGCTTTCTGTTCGACGTGGGGAGGTCCTGGGGATTGCAGGATTGGTGGGTTCCGGCCGCACGGAACTTGCCGAAACTATCTTTGGACTGGCGCCTGCCGAT
This sequence comes from Bryobacteraceae bacterium, assembly GCA_035295865.1. GTDB lineage: Bacteria > Acidobacteriota > Terriglobia > Bryobacterales > Bryobacteraceae > Palsa-89. The sequence goes on along the minus strand of DATGIH010000132.1, from coordinate 789 downwards.
TCCGGCGAGATTTTGGTGCGCGGAAAATCGGTCCGGATTCACTCGCCGGCTCAAGCAATCCAACTTGGGATTGGATACCTGCCGGAGGATCGCAGACAACATGGCGTCATCTTAGAGATGCCGGTCGCCGCCAATGCCACTCTTGCGAATTTGCGCACTGTTTCGCATTGGGGTTGGATGGACCAAGAGCGGGAAGAACACTTGGCGCAGCGATATATTGGACAGCTCGGTATTAAAACCCCGTCTTCTCAAGTTGTGGCCGGAACGCTGTCTGGCGGTAATCAACAAAAGGTGGCGCTAGCGCGGTGGCTGGCGATCGATCCGAAAATATTGATCCTGGATGAGCCCACGCAGGGCGTGGATGTCGGATCAAAAGCTGAGATTCACAAATCCATGGTCGACCTGGCTGAGCGCGGGCTCGCGATTCTTTTGATCTCGTCCGAGCTGCCCGAGGTTCTGGGCATGAGCGACAGGGTTGCCGTGATGCACGCTGGTATGATCAGCGGCCTGCTTTCGCGGCAGGAGGCGACGCAACAGCGCATCCTCGCGCTGGCCTTGGGGAACCGGCAGTAATGCGGAGCCGGGAAACAGCAGTCGCCGGAACGATTGTGGCGCTGGCCGCCGTCCTCGCGTGGAGAGCGCCCGGATTTTTTTCACGCGGAAATCTCGGCGATCTTTTTCTAGCGAATGTTCCGGTGCTGATCGTTGCGATTGGCATGACACTGGTTATTCTCACCGGCGAAATCGACGTCTCGGTGGGGTCGATGTTTGCGATTGCCGGAGTGATGT
>DATGIH010000131.1:0-2298 GCA_035295865.1 Bryobacteraceae bacterium | reverse complement strand
ATTACCCAACTACACCTGCACCGAGACCGTGCAGCGATCCCAGCACGCCAAATTCAACGGCCAGGATCATGTGTTGATGTCGGAAACCGTCCGCTTGGAAATCGCTTATGTGGACGGCGCGGAACTGTTCGGATGGCCGGGCTCTGCGAAGATCGATGAATCCGACATCCATAAGATGATTGAGGGTTCCATTGGGAACGGCTACTTCGCGTTGCTGTCGCATAGCATCTTCGCTACCTCTTTTGCCGACATTGAATTCGGCGATCAATCCGGACTGGATGGTAAGCCTGCGGTGCGCTACGGCTATCGCATTTCGAAGAACACCGGCGCTTATACTATTTCGGGCGAAGTGGGGAAAGCCGCGGTGGATTTCCATGGTTCGTTTTGGGTGAATCCGAAAACACTTGATTTGCTGCGCATCAGCGCTATCGTCGACAATCCGCCGCCGGTGGTAGGAGTGAAGTCCGCGGAAAGTGTTCTGGATTTCGAGCGGCAATCCATCGGCGGTTCCACGTTCGTGCTACCCCGGAAAGCGGAGCTGACTGTGGTGGATGACGGTGGAGCGGAAAACCTGAGTCACCTCACCTTCGCCAGTTGCCACCAATTCGTGGGTGAGTCGGTGATCAAATTTGATGCATCCACGGACGAATCGGCCGCGCAGTCAGCCGTCAAAGCAGCCACTATGCCCGTCGCTTTGCCTGACGATTTTACGGTGGACTTCAATTTGGATTCCCCGATTGAATGGGGCGTTGCGGCCGGCGGCGATCCGGTGCATGGCACGCTGCGCGGTGCGGTGCAACAGGGCGGACGTGTCTTATTGCCCAAGGGCGCCAGGCTATCGGGGAGGATTTCGCATGTGGCTTTGCGCGGCGATCTGTACTATGTGGAACTGGTTCTCACCGCGCTCGATTGCCCGGGAAGCCATGCGGATCTCAACGGGCGGCGCAATGGCATTGCGTTGAAAGATGCGCCTCTCATTTTCACGTCCAGCAAATTCAAGCTCGACCGGAACGCCAGGTTGACTCTACACAGCAGGCTGCTAAAATCCATACGGAACGATCCGGCTCGTCCCTAGAGCATCTTGTTTCTGGCTTCTCACCGCGCTGGCGAGTCCGCAGCAGACCGAGCTCCCCGGGATCAAGACGGCTGTGGAAGAGAACCTGCACCGGATTCCGAACTATACGTGCACGGAAAGCATCCAGCCAGCCGAACGACTACTGATCGTAGGCAAACCGAAAGTGACGTTTCTCGAAAAGTCGCGCCTCGAAGTGGCTTGCTTCCATACGAGATTCCCGCGCCCCTGGGACTGTTTTCCACCAGCAGTATGCTCGAGTTCGATCGCTAGCAGATTGGGAGTTCGACGTTTCGTCCTGCCGCGCGGGCGCAACTAGTGGTGACCGATGCCGATGGCGCCGAGCAAGAGGTGCGGCTCGATTTCGCAGGTTGTCATCATTTCGTCGGCGAATCAGAGCTGAAGTTCGACGAGGCCGCCGCTGAAAGCACCGCAAAGCTATATCGGGCCGGATTGAGCATCTGGCAATGCGCAACGGCTCCTACGTTGTGGAGCTCACTCGGGTCGCGCTCGATTTTCTCGGCGGTCACGCGGATCTTGCCGGGCGGCGGAAGAGCGGGCAGGTGACTGGCATGCCCTTGGTTTATCCATCGGCGAAGTTCAAACTCAAGCGCGGCTCACGCCTGACACTGCACAGCAGATTGGTAGAATCCATACAGAATGATTCAATTCGTCCTTGAAACGGACCGCGGGCTCTTCGACGACGCTTTTCGATTTGCCCAGCAGCAAGTGCGGAGGGTCATCGAGACCTATCCCGACTTCTATCCGATGTACACCAGCAACGGGCGCTGGAAGCATGAAGGTCCGTCTTGGACGCATTGGTGCGACGGGTTCTTTCCGGGCATGATGTGGATCTTTCACAAGCGTGCCGGAGTGCCCAACGCGAATGGACACGCTGAATACTGGGCGGAACAAGCCATCCGTTACACCAAGCCGCTGGAGCCGCGCAAGCTGGACCGGGAAGTTCACGACCTGGGCTTCCTGTTCATGACGACGTTTTATCGCTGGTACCAGATCTCACGCGATCCGAAATTGAAAGAAGTGATCATCGAAGCCGGCAAGACGCAGGCCATGCGCTTCCAGGAGAACGGCCAGTATCTGCGATCCTTCGTCGGCGAGAATTCCATTTTCATCGACATCATGATGAACGTGGGCATCATTTTTTATGCCGCGCGCGAAACCGGCGATCGCAGATTGCGCGATGTCGCGCTGCGTCACTGTTTGAC
>DATGIH010000130.1:0-5927 GCA_035295865.1 Bryobacteraceae bacterium | reverse complement strand
TCCGTGGTGTCGCCCACCTCCATGCCGTTATACAGCAACGGCACTCCATCCAGAGTGAACATCAGCGCGGATGCAGCCAGCGCGCCGCGTTCACCAAACCGCGCGATGGCTCGCTTCTCGTCATGGTTGTCGGAAAACCGCAGATGCAGCGCGCCTTGGGGATAAATGCGGCGCTCCTCGTCCCATTCCTTACGCAAATCGGACGCAGGCGCCGAGCCATACTCAAACACGTCGGTCAACGTTTTGTGCAGGGGCCAGGAGTAATCGATATCGAATGCGTTGAACAGCAAGTCGGGCGAGTGCCACTCGGCCAGCATGATGATATCCGGTTTCACTTTATCGAGCTCAGCCCGCGCGTGCTCCCAGAAATCGGTCGGCGACATCCCGGCGACGTCGCAGCGAAACCCATCCAGATCGAATTCGCGGATCCAGTAGATCAGCATGTTGGTCATGTACGCGCGAAGATCCGGATTACTGTAATCCAACCCGGCGACGTCCGACCAATCGGGCACGGGCGAAATGATTCTCCCAGTGGCGTCGTGCTTGTAGAACGCGGGCGTCTTCATCATCACGCTGTCCCATGACGTGTGATCCGCCACGATGTCGATGAGCATTTTGAATCCGGAGCGATGGGCGGCGCCCACCAACTGCTTGAAATCGTCCGCCGTACCAAAGTCCGGATTGATCGCGTAAAAATCGCGAACCGCGTAGGGGCTGCCGAGCGTTCCTTTACTGCGCTCTTTGCCGGGCGGTTGAATCGGCATGAACCACAAAATGTTCACACCGAGTTCTTTGAGCCGAGGCAGTTGATCCATGACGCCGCGGAAATTGCCGGATGCGGAAAAGTTCCGAGTATTGACTTCGTAGATGACGCCATCGCGCAGCCAGTCTGGAGTTTGTCGCATAGGGGATTGTGCCGCCAGCACGCCCGCCGCCAATAGAACTGATGTGATTCGCGGCGTCATATCCAGCTAATACCGCCAGCTCGTCAAATCCGCCCCCGGAGGCGCGGTCTTCTGCATCCGCTCCAAGATCTTCGGTAGATACTGGGTGTTGTAATGCAGGCGCGAATATGCGTTCGAAAGCGTCGGATCGCCGTTCCAGCAATGCTCGGCTCGGTCCCCATATTTCACTTCGCCATCGTACGGCGGATCTTGCGTCTTCTGAAGAAAATCTTCGATGTAGTAAACCGCGTCGTTCAAAAAATAGTTATCCGCGCTGCCGACGTAAATGTGGATCTTGCCTTTCAGCTTCGGACCTAGCGTCGACCAATCGCGCTTCAGGATGTAGCTGAGATCATAATGCTCGCGCCAGTAACCGGCGATGTCGGGATGAATTTCACCCGTCAGTTTGTCCCAAATTTCGGCCGGATATCCGTCCTTGCCCATGGGGGAAAACACGGCCTGCCAAATGTCCCACTGCTCACCCGAGCGGCCTTTCGATCCGAGCGCCATTTCGTAATGATTCAAATCTTCCAGCGTCACGCTGATGTGGCCGAGATAATCCCGCATCCCTGGCTGCGCCACGCGCTTGTGCGGACCTTCCACGAAATAAGCATTCTTGTCTTTGTAAATGTCGACCACGGTGTAAGCGCGGAAATCCACCGGATCGGGGCATGCCGCGAACGTTCCGTTATAGTGATCCGGATAAAACATTTGCACCGCCAGCGCTTCCCAGCCTCCTGTGGAACCCCCGTATAAAAAGCGCGCCCAGCCCTGCCCGAGTCCGCGAAATTTCTTTTCGATGTAGGGAATCAGCTCGGTCTCGATGGCGTCTCCATACGGCCCCATGTTGGCTGAGTTCACCGCGTACGAATCGTCGTAATAAGGCGTCGGATGCTGAATCTCAATCACCAGGTAGCGCGGAAACTTGGGCGAGATCCATTGTTGATAAAACGCATAGGCCTCTTCCTGTTGGATACGATTGTAGCCGCCTAAATGAAAACGGTCGCTGTAATCCGGCTTCAGATTCGGATCGGGCGGCTCGGTGCGAAATCCGCTGAGATCGGACGGGAAGTGGCCATGAAACACGGCCAGCGGATAATGCGCTTCGGTATGTTCGTCGAAACCTTCCGGTACCAGGACGTGCGCGCCGAGGTACATCGGGCGCCCCCAGAACTTCGTCAGCAACTCGCTCTTGATCCGGACGTGCTTGATGTATTTTGTGTCGGTGGGCTCCGGAATCGGGGCGATCACTTGATCCATGACGATTTTGACTGGCGTGGAGCCGGACAAATTCAATTCTTGCGGCTTCGAATACAAGTTTCCGGGAGCGAGGTTCCAATGCTGCCCCTCGCCGCGATCCATCGGCAGCTTGACCGTGTTCCCGGTAGCCAGATGAAACGTCTCGTAGCGATGCAGCAGCGCTTGCACGTAATAGTGACCCGGCTTGACGTCCGAGAGACGCCGGATCGGATAACCGAACGCGTGATCATCGACGATGGTTTCCTGTCCGGGCTGCATCCCATCCACATCTATGCCGAAAATCAGTTGTGTATTGGGCGACGCGTTGATCTGCGTGCGCGGCTCAGCGGATGGATCCGTGGAGAGCATCAGCAGTAAGCGGCCGTCCAGCGCCGAAGCGCTTTGCTCGCGCGGAAACGATACGGAAAACGTCGGCGCGGCCGCGAGCGGCATCAGTGCGGCCGTCAAGGTCAGTAACAACTTCATGAATCAGCTCCCCAGATAGAAGAATCGAGCGACAAACAACGCCGTCAGCACGTACACCAACCAATGCACGCCCCGAAACTCGCCACGCGCGATCTTCAGAATAGTATATGCGGTGAATCCGAACGCAAGCCCGTTCGCGATACTGAACGTCAGCGGAATGGTGATGATGGTGAGAAACGCCGGAATCGCGATCACGGGATTGGTCCAAGGAATTTCGGTAACGGGAACGATCATCATCGATCCCACTACGATCAAAGCCGGCGCAGTCGCCGCAGCCGGAATGGCGCCAACCAAAGGCGCTACGAAGAGCGCGGCGACGAAGAGGATTCCAGTCACGATCGCGGTGACGCCGGATCGCCCGCCGGCCGCCACGCCGGCCGCGCTTTCCACGTAACTCGTCACGGTGGATGTCCCAGCAAGCGAACCTAACACCGTGGCGGTCGCGTCGGAATACAGGATTTGATTCATCCGCGGAATGCGATTGGTCTGGTCGAACAGCTTCGCCTTCTTCCCGACCGCTACGAGCGTTCCGATATTGTCGAACAGATCCACGAACAAGAAGACGAAGATAATTTCCACCAATCCGTAACTGAGCGCGCCTCGGATATTCAGATGGAAAGCCGTTGCAGTGATGTCGGCAACGGAATAACTTTGCGCGTGGAACTGCACCAAACCAAACACAGCGCCCGCGGCGGTGGTTCCGAGGATCCCAATCAGAATCGCCCCGTGAATCTCCCACGCAAGCAGTGCCGAAATCAGCAGCAATCCGAAAATCGCGAGCAGCGTATTCGGGTCTCGCAGATTCCCCATGGTTACCAGCGTTTCCTTATTCGCCGTGACGATTCCTGAGTTATGCAACCCGATCAGCGCGATGAACAGCCCAATTCCCGCCGCAACGGCTGAGTACAATTCCACGGGAATCGATTCCACAATCATTTGCCGGAATCCCACCGCAGTCAAAATGAGAAAGGCGATTCCCGAAAGAAACACCGCGCCCAACGCAGTTTGCCACGGAATGCCCATGCCTTTGACAACTGTGTACGTGAAGTATGCGTTGAGCCCCATGCCGGGCGCGAGTGCGATGGGATAACGCGACACGATCCCCATCATCAGACTGCCGAGTGCAGCACAAAGACACGTGGCCGCTACCACAGCAGTGAGCGGCATCCCAGTTTCATGCAGAATCGCCGGATTAACAAAGATGATGTACGCCATGGTCACGAACGTGGTGGCCCCAGCGAGAATCTCGGTGCGCCAATTCGTTTGCAGCTCTTGGAATTGGAAATATCGTTCGAGACGATTCTTCACTTAAGAAATGCTACCGCGATACACTGGTTGCAAAGGAAACCAGCCGTGTTAGTTGTCATGCGCGCGAACGCCACCGCGCAGCAGATCGCCGGCGTTTGCCAGAGAATTCAAAGCCTCGGTTTTCGCGCCCACATCATGCCGGGCGCGGAGCGGACCGCAATCGGAATCACCGGCAATCATGGACCAGTTCCGCGGGAGGAGTTCGAGGATCTGCAAGGCGTGGTCGAAGCCATTCCGGTATCGAAACCGTACAAGCTGGTCAGCCGCGAAGTGAAGCCCGACAACACGGTAGTGAACGTCGCAGGCGTTTTAGTGGGCGGCGATGAGCTTGCTTTGTGCGCCGGTCCCTGTTCCGTCGAAAGCCGCGAACAGATCCTTGCTGCCGCACACGCGGTGAAATCCGCCGGAGCAAAATTGCTTCGAGGCGGAGCGTACAAACCGCGAACATCGCCCTATGCATTCCAAGGGATGGGCGAAGAAGCTCTGCGCTATCTCTCCGAAGTGCGAGCGGAGACCGGATTAGGCATCGTCACCGAAGCGATCGACGTGGAAGTATTCGATCTGGTAGAAGAACACGCCGATTGCATCCAGATCGGCGCGCGCAACATGCAGAATTTTTCGCTGCTGCGCCGTGCCGGCCGTGCCCGCAAGCCGGTTTTGCTGAAACGCGGGATGTCCAACACGCTCGAAGAGTTCCTGATGGCCGCCGAGTATATTCTCTCCGAAGGCAATTACCAGGTGATCCTGTGCGAGCGCGGCGTGAGAACGTTCGCCGACCATACACGCAACACACTCGACCTCAGTGTGGTTCCAGCGGTGCAAAGCCTCAGCCATCTGCCGATCATCGTGGACCCGAGCCACGGAACCGGTAAACGCGACAAAGTGCATCCGATGGCGCTAGCCGCGGTGGCCGCTGGAGCATCCGGCTTGATCATTGAAGTGCATCCAAATCCGGATAAAGCTCTTTCGGATGGTTATCAGTCTCTTTATCCGCACCAATTCCGTGAGCTGGCGGAGGATTGCCGCGCCATCTCCGAGCTCTTGAAGACGCGTCGCCAGGTCTGCATATGAGTGCAACCATATGAGCGATTGGAAACAGCACGGCATTCGCATCGTTCGTGCGGGTGAACTGGATTCGAATACTCCGCAAACACCGGGAATGACGCGCGCAGCAGCCATCGATCACGCGCGCACCGGCGCGAACAAACTCTGGGCCGGAACGGTGGTGGTACAGCCGAATGCAAAAACCGGAGCGCATCATCACGGCGATCTCGAAACCGTGCTCTATGTCGTGAAAGGCCGCGCCCGTTTCCGCTGGGGTGAAAATCTGGAGTTCGTGGAAGAAGCCGGCCCCGGCGATTTCATCTACGTCCCACCCTACGTTCCGCATCAGGAGATCAATGCGGACCAAAACAGTCCGGTAGAGTGCGTGGTGGTGCGCAGCGGCCAAGAACCCATCGTCGTAAATCTGGATATCCCAAGTCCCGAATCCTCGTCAGACATTTCCTGGAAGCACTAACTCACTTTTGTCATCCGCTCGCCGATAAGCGCAGCGAGGAACGATCACAATGACACTGGGTAGAAAGCTGGGATACTGCTTGGCCGGCGCGGGAGTGAGTACTGCCATCCTCGGAGTTTGCGCCTGGATCTCTGTTTCTCAGTTAAAGAATGAATTGGATGTGGCCGCGAATCGGACGGCCAAGAAAGTGACCCTGGTCAGCGATATGAAAGCCGCGGTTCTGACCTTCCGCCTAGCCGAGCGCGGCATTCTGTTGTTTTCGAGCGTTCATGGACAAGAGAAAGTGGAGTTGAACAAAAAGCTCTTCGCAACGTCGGTGGGGAAGGTAAAGGCGAAAATCGGCGAGCTGCGGCCGCTCTTGATCAGTGAAGAAGGCCGGAATCTCACCAACAAGGCGGAATCCGGCGTGGCGGATTACGTGAGCCAGCAAG
>DATGIH010000129.1:0-18313 GCA_035295865.1 Bryobacteraceae bacterium | reverse complement strand
CGCCTCGGGACGCTGGACCTTCCAGACCGCCGGCCTCCCGTCGCTCAACGTGACGGCTCTCTCGCAATCAAACGGCAGCTTGTACATCGGTACAGACGGCGGCTTGGTCCGGATCGTCGAGAAAGATCTGGCCGCGCAATGAGAGCGCTTCTTCCTCTGCTGCTCCTGGCTCGCGTCGTGTTCGCCGACGCGGGCCTGTTGCTCCCCGGCGACAAGAAGCAGCCCGATCCTGCGTGGCTTTCGCTTGAAGAGATGACCATCGATATCCACATCGACAATGGCCACGCCCGTGTTTCCACGCGTCAAATTTTTGCGAGTCACCGGGCCGCCACGCTCGAAGGAACCTACATCTTCGCGTTGCCCGGCGGCGCCATCGTCTCGGATTTTGCTGTATGGGACGATGTCACTCGCATTCCCGGCGTGATTCTGGAACGCCGCCGCGCTGAAGAGATTTACCAACAGGCCAAGGCGCAGGCCATCGATCCGGGTCTGCTGCAGCAAGGCGAGCGCGATCTCGACGAAGCCAGCCGCAGCGCCGTCTTCACCGCCAAAATCGTCCCCATTCACGCGTTCGGAACGAAGCGCCTGGAAATGGAATATCAGCAGGATCTGCCGGTAGAGCGCTTTGAATCCATGCTCGCCATTCCACTTCGCCCCGATGCTTATCGCGTCCAAACCGCCGGGCATCTTTGGATCAAGCTGGAACTCGATTCGGCACACGCGTTGCGCGATTTCCAAATCGTGAGCAAGCAGTATCCAATGCAGATCCGCGACCAGTCAGCGCATCATGTCAAAGCGGATTTCGAAGGGCGCAATGTCGCGCTGTCGGAAGATTTCGCCGTGAAATATGCGCTCCAATCCGCTGCGGGCGATCATTTGGAAATTCTCACCCATCGTGACCCCGCGCCTCTTCCGCCCGATGTCGCAGACGTCACGCCCGGCGTCCCGGCGACGCACGCCCCCGCCACGCGCGAACCTGGATTCTTCGAAGCGTCTTTGATGATCGCAAGCGGCGCGAAACCAAATCCCGCCGGACCTTCCAAAACGGTGATTGCGCTGTTCGACAACTCGCTCTCGATGCAGTGGGAGAAGCTTGACCGCAATTTTCAAGCGCTCGAAACATTACTGCACTCTCTGAAGTCCGCGGACAAATTCAACGTTCTTCTGTTCAACACCACACTTGCCGCGTTCGCGCCCAGCCCCGCGCCCGCTTCGCCCGATCAAATCGAAAAGGCGCTGGCCATGGTGCGCGCCAGCCGATTGCGCGGCGGAACCGACTTGCAAAACGTCTTCGACGCCGCGCTCAAGCAATCCGGTGTTGATACTTACATCGTTTTGCTGAGTGACGGCGAAGCCACGCGCGGCATCATCCAAAACGGAAAACTTGCCGCCTGGTACGCGGCGAAGTGGAAGCAGAAGCCCGCCGGCGAGCGCCCTCACACCTATATCTATGCAGTGGGCGACGACGCCAACATGCCGCTGCTGCGCATGCTCGCGCGCAACGACGGCGTGCTCGAGTGGGTCCGTTCCACCGAACCCGCCGACTTTAAGCTCAACGCGTTTCTCGCAAAAATTGGACAGACGCCCGTGCAAGGTCTGCAACTCGCTGTCGCTCCCGCAACGAGCGCGAGCCTGGTCTATCCGCTGGAAGACAGCACGTTTCCCGGATCGGTCAAGAATTGGGTCGGCCAATACAAACGTCCGATCGCCAAAGTGGATTTCACCGCCAAGGGTGTCCACGCCAGCGCTGCGTTCCCCGCGCAGGACGACAAGCATCCGGAGTTGCCTCGCATGTGGGCGAAAGCGCGCGTTGACGCGTTGCTTGAGAAAATCGAGCGCGAAGGCGAAGATCAGGCCAGCATTGACGAAATCATTCGCCTCGCGCGCAAATACAAATTCGTGACGCCGTACACCTCGTTCCTGGCCGCGCCTCGCTCGCTCCTGCGTCCCCGCCTGATCCGTCCCGGAGATCCGGTTCTGCGCGTCAAGACCGATCCCTCCATCGTTTCGGTCACAGCGCTGTTTCCGTTCGGCCCGGTCAAATCGCTCCGGTTCCTAAAGGACGAAGACACCTGGCAGACTCGCTTCCTTGCTCCCTCGGATTTGGAAGACGGATCCTACCGCGTGCGATTGATTCTGCGCGACCGCGCTGGTCACGTCTATCGTGAAGCCAAAAGCTTCGTCATCGCAAGCAAGCCGCCGCTGGTGCGCGTCAAGCTCGACAAACAAATGTTCCGGCGAGGCGAGACCATGCGCTTGCGTGTTAGCGCGTCCGAAACTACACGCACCGTGACAGCGCGAATGTATGGCGCGCAGCCCGTCTACCTGCGCTGGAATCCGGAAATGGCGTCGAACACGGGCGAGATGCTGATCCCAGCCTACGTCGCGCCCGGAAAATATACGGTCACCGTAACCGCCGAAGATTTCGCGCACAACATCGGCAGCCGGGAGGTGCAAATTGAAGTCGCTCCCTAGGCTCGTTGCCGCACTCAGCATCCTGGCCGCCGTTACCGCTTACGCACAACTGTCGCGCTGGATTCAAGACATACCCACAGCCAGCTCGCTCGAAGCCGTTTTCTTCCGCGCCGTGTCACTCCCAACCGGCGCCTTAGAAATCCGCCGCCCGCCCAGGGAAACGCGCACTGAGTTAACCAAGCTGATCGCAGCGTCGCCCACGCAATCGGATCTCTACGCGCTACGCGCTCACGAAGACGAACTGCAGCTTGATTTCAAGTCCGCCGAAGCCGATTGGAAAAAGTCCGGGCATCCGATCGATCTCGCCGATTTCTACCATCGGCGCATCCGTTCCGCCGACGAAATCGCGGTTCTCGAAACCATCGGGAAATCGCCCGAATCCCCCGGCGAGCGGCTCATGGCGCCCGCGCAACAACAATCCTGGAAAGCGTTCGAGCGAATCCTCACAGTCATTCAGGAGCAGGCGCTGTCAGACGAGCTTATCGACACCACCTACAAAAACTGGATCGCCCGCTATCCGAACGAGCCCACGCTCTATCGCCAATACCTCGACCATCTTGCGGCCAAGAGACAATTCGACGAAGCCGAAAAACGAATTGCAGAGTATCGCAAAGCGTTTCCATCGGACGAAACGTATCCCATACAGGCGACAGCTACCATCGCGTGGAAACGGGGCGCGCTCGACGATGCCGTCAAAATCTACGACCAAAGTTTCCAGCCGCTCTGGCCGCCCGATCTCGTCAAGAGTTACTTCGATCTGTTGAAAGAATCCCACGGGCTGCGCCGCTATCTGCAGGATGCTCGCGCGCAGGTAGCCGCTCGGCCGCTCGATTTATCCGCCGCCACCCGCGTCTTTTATTACTATCAGCAGCAAGGCAATCTCGCCGCCGCGCAGCGCGCGCTCATCGAATTTCGTCTCCGAAAAGAGTCGCAGAAATCTCCTTGGACCTCGGACGATCTGCTCACCCTCTCGCAACTCTTTGAAGGCGTCGCCAATTACGACGAAGCGGCGCGAGCCTACTACGCCTTGTACAGCGTCTCCGGCGCTCCGTCGGCCGCGCAGGAAAAAGCCCTCGCTGGGATCGCGAATCTTTTGCTCTCCGCCCCCGAACAGCCTCTCCGCTTGGGCGCCGGCGATCTATCGCTGTATAGCGACATCGCCACACTCGATCAAGGCCCCGGATTCCTCAACGGCATCCTCTCGCTGTTGTTCAACTCCACCGCGCCCGAAACTCAGTACTCCACCGAAGACAGCGCCAGCGCGGCCTACTTCCACCGCGCCAAAGCTGCGGAACTCGCGCGCTTGTTCGACTCCCGGTTCCCCACGTCCGCGGAACGCCCTCGCATCCACGCGCGCTTGATCGAGGCATACGCAACCTACGGGGACAACGACGGCGTGATCCGCGCCGGCCGCGAATTTCTCGCGGAGTTCCCCAAAGCGGCCGAAAGAACTCAGGTCGCCATCCTGATGTCGGACGCCTACGCGCACAACAACCGTCCTAAGGAAGAGTTCGCGCTCTATGACGACCTGCTGAAGGAACTTGCGTCCGCCGCCGATGGCGTTCCGATCGGCCAAGCTGTTGCCGCGCCTGCGGTATCCGGACAAACGGCACAGAGTCCGGCCCGTTCGCCTGAATATGCGCGCATACTCGATCGCTATATTTCGCGCCTGGTTTCTTTGAAACGCCTGCGCGACGCCCTGGCGCTCTATCGCCGCGAAATCGATCGCAATCCCAACGACCCGGGCCTGTATGAACGCCTCACCGCGTTCCTCGAGGAAAACAAGTTGGGCAACGACGTGGAAGAGGTCTATCGCCGAGCCATCGCACAATTTCCAGACAAAAGCTGGACGCAAAAACTAGCCCGCTGGTATCTCCGCACCAAACGGACTGCCGAGTTCGACAAGCTCACACAGGATGTCGTCAAGATTTTTTCTGGGACGGAACTTGAAACCTACATTCGAGAAGTCACCACCGGTCAACCGCTCGCGCCGGCCCTTTATCTGCAAGTCAATTTATACGCGCATCAACGATTCCCGCACGATCTCGCCTTCGTTCACAATCTTCTGACCGCCTATTCGCAGCGCCAAACCGCCGATGCGGCCGCATCCGGCGCGCTGCTCCGGAAATACTGGTTCTATTCGAACGACCTGCGTGACCGCTTCTTTGAACATCTTTCGGCTTCGCACACCTTGGACAGCGAGCTTGCGGCAATTCAAAAATCGCCCCCGAATCCCGCCACGCAGCAGTTCATCGCGGAAGCCACCGCTTGGAAATCGCATTTCGAAGAAGCCGCACCCGTGATGCAATCGCTTGCTGCGGATTTTCCGTCCGATGCGGAACGTGCCGGCCGCGCTTCTTCGCTCTTCCGTTCCCTCGGCACCTATGACGCGCCGGGCGACATCCACAACATCCGCGTCGCCGCCTCTATCGAACGAAACCTAACTCTCGCCAACCCTCGCGATAACGGGGCGCTCACGCGCTTGGGCGAAATCTATGCCGACCGCGAAATCTTCTCCCGCGCCAGGCCCGCATGGGAAGGCCTCGCTCGCATCCAGCCCGGCAATCCCAACGGTTACCTGGAATCCGCCACCGTTTTCTGGGATTACTTCCGCTATGACGACGCTCTGCGCCTCCTCGCCGAAGGCCGTAAGAGACTCGCGAACCCGGATCTCTACGCCTACGAAGCCGGAGCCATCTACGAAAATCAACACGATTACAAGCGCGCGCTTGCCGAATACGCCAAGGGCGCTCTGGCGACGCCTGAAAACGCGCAGGCGAAATCCCGCTTGCTTCATCTCGCGCAGCGCACGCGTGACCGCGACTCCATTGAACAGCTCACGATCGCCCAAGTCTCCGGCGCAAGTCCAAGCATCAACGGCGTCCAGCTGCGCGCCGCGCTGCTGATGGCTGAAAATCGTCGCAAAGATCTGCAGCAATTTTTGCTCGCGCTCGCCGATCAAGCCGGATCTCTCGAACTGCTTGCCTATCTCGAACAGACCGCCACGCAAAACGGGTTTGAGGATGTCCAGGAGCACACCATCCGGCGTCAGCTCACCCTTCTCACCGACCCTGTGGAACGAATGCACCAGCGCATTCTCCTGGTCCGGTTCTATGAAGGCCGCAACCAGATCGCTCAAGCCCAGCAAGTCATCGGCGAACTCTACAAAGAGAACCCCACGATCCTGGGCGTGGTCCGTGCAACTGTCGATTTTTATTGGCGCAACAAAATCGAAAAACCAGCCATCGACGTTTTACTCGAAGCCGCCGCCGCGGGCCAGCCGTCTTATCGCAAGCAATTTACTTTCGAGGCCGCGCGTAAATCCACGGACTCGGGAGATTTCAAGCGCGCTCGGACGCTTCTGGCGAGTCTAACCAAAGACGATCCTTTCAACTCGTCCTATCTCGCCGCGATCGGCGACACCTACGCGCGCGAAGGCAACGACGCGGGGCTGCGCGACTTCTACACTTCCAAAATGAAGGAGCTTGCGAGCGCTCCGATTTCTCAGCAGGATCGCACCGAGAAAGTCGCCGGACTTCGCCGCGGCCTGATTCCCGTCCTCACGCGCCTTAAAGATTACACGGCAGCAATGGATCAATACATCGAAATCGTCAATCGCTACGCCGACGACGAATCTCTGGTGCGCGAAGCCGCTCTATACTCCGCAACCCACGGCCGCGTCCAGCAGTTGACCGCCTATTACGCAAAAACCGAAAAAGATTCACCCAAGGATTATCGCTGGCCGATGACTCTCGCCCGCATCCAAACCGCGGTGGAAGATTTTCCCTCCGCCATCGCGGAGTACCGGCGTGCTTCGGAAGTCCGGCCGGAACGCGTGGACCTCTACGTCGCGCGCGCCTCGCTCGAAGAACGCCTGCTTCGCTTCGATGACGCCGCAGCCACCTATTCGAAGCTCTACGATCTCAATTATCACAACTCGCAGTGGATGGAAAAGGTCGCTGAAATCCGCGCGCGCCAAGGCCGCAACGACGATGCGGTTGCCGCATTGCGCAAGGCTCTGATGGAGGGACGGCCCGAGCGTCCCGAGGTATTCTTCTCGATGGCGGAAAAGTTGGAGTCTTGGGGCCTGGTCGTGCCAGCGCGCGATTTCGCCCAAAAAGGCGTCGCCGCCGCGGGGGACGATCTCGAAGCCGATTTCTCTTCGGGCGCACGCCTCTATGCGCGATTAATGACGCGCGGGCGCGCCTACGAAAAACTCAACGATCCAGAAACTATCGCGGCAGTCGTTGCGGCGTATTACACGCCGGAAGAAAAACAAGCCTTCGCGGCTTACCTCCGCGGTAAGCTTGGCAAACCCACGGCCGAACATCTGCAGGCACTGATTCCCGCTGCTGAAACCGCCGGCCTCGCGGACCTGAAGGCAGAATGGCAAAATCAACTACTGACCCTCAGTCCGGGCGGTCCGGCGCAACCGTTGATCGAAACCGAGCAGCGCCGCCTGCGTTATGCCGAGCTCGCGCGGTACTTGGAAGCCTACTGGAAAATCTATCCGGCCGACGGATCGAATCGCGATGGGCTTCTGTCCGGCGCTGCCGAAAATTACCGCCTCGCCGGCGACACCGCCGCCGAATTGCGATTGCTTGCTCAATTGGATCAACGAGGCCAGCTCGGCGGCGCTGCAGTGACGCGGTATGCGGAACTTTTGAGCAGAACGCCGGAACGTTTCAACGCGGTGCTGAAGTCGGATCGGTCGCCAAGCGTTCGCAATGACTTCGCCAACTACGCGATCGAGCATTTCACAGCGGATCGCGCTCTCGAAGCGATTGTGGCGCGGGGCGCTGGACAGCCAGCCGTGTGGAACCGCGCCTATACCGGACTTGCGGGGCTATATTTTTCGAGCAATGCTCCTCAAGTTGGTACGGCATTTAGCGAGGCGCTCGGCACTGGGACAATCGGAGAGCGGATCGGAAAACCTATCGACCGGGACTCCCAACTCGCAGGCGATCTTTGGTTCTATTACGGTGCGCGTTACGGCGAATACTTGTCCGTGACCAAGCAGGCCGATCCGGAAGATTACCTTCCCTCTGGCATCGAAGCCACTCCCGGCCATGCCGACGCCTACTTTACGCTTGCTGAATTTTATCGTGAGTCCGGCAAGCCCGATCGCGCTCTCACCGATTTCGGGAATGCGCTGCAGTTGGATCCGAAACGCGCCGACGTGCACGATCGCACGGGGCTCATTTACTTCCAACAAAACAAGCCGGACGAAGCCACGCGCGAGTTCAAGCTTGCGCTTCAGGCCTTCTCGCGTGAACAAGACGGACGAATCCGCGAAGACTTTTGGCGATCGCTTTCGGCCACGCTCGAAGACATCGGGCAATGCAAGCTATTCGACGCGGTCCGGCCCGAAGCCGATCGCGTTTTTCGAACCTATATTCATCGCAACGGAAGCTATCAAGTAGATTCGATATTGCGTGCGGCGATGAAAGCAGCCGGCGATCCGAAAGTTGGCGTGGATTGGATCATCGACCTCGCGAAAACGGCGCCCGACCCGGCGGAATTTCTTTCGCTGATCGTGAAGCAAAACTGGATTCCCGAATCCGAGCGTCCGGCGCTCTATCAAGCCCTCATCCAAAACGCGAAACTGAAGCTCCAGAACACCTTCGGCGAAGCGCGCGGATGGGTGGAGACCGAACTGCACAATCGGGAACTGGAGTGGGTGGAATATCTGGTGGATCACAAGCAAACACAGGCCGCTGAGCGCGCGCTCGAAGCAATCCCGGCCGACGTCCGGAAATCGCGCGCAGGACAGGTTGTGATTCTCGAAGCTCGCATCGCCGCGCAGGCCGGCACGTTGAAAGCGCTGCTCGATCGTTATTCCAAAGACGACGCGCCGCTCGACGGCTTGCAGAGCGCCGCAACCGAGCTGAAGCAGAAAGGCGAAGACGCCGCGGCTCGCCAGATCCTCGAGTTTGTTTACAACCGGCAAATCGATGCGTTCCAATTTTCGGCCGCAACATTCCTGGGGCTTGCCGAAATCCGGCTCCAACAAAGCGACACCAAAGGCGCGGTCGCCCTTCTGCATCGGATGACGATGGTAGTCGGCGAGCCGTTCGAAAATCTCACGGATGCCGCGGGGTTGCTGGCTCGAACCGGACATACCGCCGAAGCGTTGCCGTTCCTGACTGATCGTGTCCGCGCCGTTCCCTGGGATTTCGAAGCAAAAGTCCAGCTTGGAAAGCTGAAGGACCCTGCAATGCTACGGACGGTTGCTGAATCGAATGACGCCAGATACGAAACGCGCGTGGAAGCGGCACGGTTCTTGGGCGAATCGAAGGCGTCACCACTCGCAACCAACTGCGCTGAGCTGAACTTACTTTCCGGACCTTCCCCCATTCCGCCGTCGAGCGCCGAAAAGCCGTACTTCTATCACGCGCGCCTCGCCGCCGCTCTATCGGCCGACTCCGCCGCAAAAATGCGATTGCTGCAAAGCGCCGCGGCCATCGCCCCAGAGAACGATTGGCCGAAGCTAGAGCTGTTCAACGAAGCTTATCGCGCGAAACGATATCAAACTGCAGTCGCGGCAATCTTCCCGCTGCTCACCCGCGGTGGAATCGTGGTTCCCACCGAACAGCAGGACCAGCAGGCTGAGCAGTTTGACAGTTCGTATTACTCCACGCAATTCCTGAGTACCGTCACGCGTATGGATACCGCGCGGCGTGCAACCATCGCGCGCGAGTTAGCGGATTCATACGCCAAAGCAGGTAATCCGAACGCCGCTATCTTCTACTTCCGCATCGCCCGGCAACTCGATCCCGCCGGCGCCGAATCGAAGACGCAGTTAGAAACGCTCGAAGCGCAATTGGAACGGCGCCGGACCAATCGCCAGCGGCAGCCGCTGGTCACCGAAAACCTGGAGCAGGATCACATCGTCCGCCCGAGACTCGGAGGCGCACAGTGAAACGATTCACGAAAATCAGCCTTACTTGCCTGAGCTTCATTTTGCTGGCATGGGTGTTCGCACAAACTCCGCCTGGTTCGCCGCCGGATCTTGCGCGACTGGTGCCCGCCGGACCGTTGCTTTATATCGAGGCCAAAGACTTCGGCTCGTTACTCAGCGATTGGAACGCCTCGGATGAAAAACGTTTGTGGCTTGCGAGCGACAATTTCCAGGTGTTTTCGCGCTCGCGTTTGTATTTGAAGCTGCAACAAGCTCAGACGGAGTTTGCTGCGGCCGCAGGCGTTCCGCCCGATCTTGACCTGCTTTCGAACGTCGCCGGCCAACAATCCGCGCTCGCGATTTACGACATCGGCAAATTGGAATTCCTCTACATCACGCGGCTTTCCTCCGAACGTTTCGCCGGTGGCGCGCTCTGGAAAACACGCGGAAATTACCAGCCGCGCCAATCGTCAGGCATAGATTATTACGTCAAAACCGATCCGGCGTCGAAGCGAGTCGCGGCCTTCGCCGCCGCCAAGGATTATGTCGTGCTGGCTACTCGCGAAGATGTGTTGGCCGGTGCACTCGCTTTGATCGCCGGACAAACCGGCGCAGCCGTTGGCGCCGAACAATGGTTCGACAAGAGCGTGCACCAAGCGAAGAGCCCAGGCGAACTGCGTATGGTCATGGATCTTGAAAAACTGACGCAAAGTCCGCATTTCCGGTCGTACTGGGTCCAGCAGAACATCACCGATCTGCGGCAGTACTCGGCCGCGATCGCCGACGCCGGCCGCGCTTCCGGCGACTTGCAAGAAACCCGCGTGTTGCTGCGCGGCGCCGAAATCCCGCTCGATTGGAATGAAGCAGCCGTCGGTGAAATCCAGCGCTTGGCGCCCGCCAATGCGGGCGTGTATCGCGCCTGGGCCTCTCCAACTCCGGGGAAGGCGTTCGAACTGCTGCGGCGTAAGATCCTGCAGCCGCGTCCGGAAACTCCGATTGCGTCGATGAACGCACCTGTAGTTGCGCTGGATTCTGGCGCCGTCGGCGACGAATCGGAACTTGAAACCAGAATCGATGAGCCGCCGCTCGAAACCGGAACGCGCGAGACCGGCGCCGAGCTTCGCGGGCTGCTGGAAAAGGTGCAACTCAACGCCATGCTCGAGATCGGATCCACCCGAGTGCAACCGGATGACGTTTTCGTCGGCATCGATTCGGGCGTGGTTCTGCTTGCAGCATCGGATTGGGATTCCAGCGCCGTCCAGAACGCTGTGGCGGCGGATTTTGGAAGTCTGTTGAGCATCGGCAATTCCAATTTCCAACTGGACGGTCTGCAGCCTGTTGCGCTTGCGGTTCGCGGACACGTACTCGCGATCGCCACCAGCAAAGAACTTCTGCAATCCATGTTGGCCGGTTTGTCCAGCCCCTCAGCCGCACCTGGCGCGCGCTATGCCGCTGTTTACCGGCATTCCATCGAACTGCCGAACTTCATCAAGATGACCCGGTTGATCGATCACCCGTTGACCCGTCAGACTTCTGGCGATACAGCGGAGCCAGCCTACTTTTCGGGCAACCTGGCCAGCCTCGGCCATACCCTCGGAAGGTTTGGCTCTGAATCAATTTCGGTTCACGACACCGGCGCAATCGTCACGCAGAACGTCGTCTACAAACTCAAATGATGCTGACGCGGCGCGCGCTCCTGGAAATCGCGGCAGCGGCATCCTTGCCCGATCAATCCATCGGGACCGCCATGAATCGCGCCTTTGCCGATCCCAAGGTTTCTTATCTCCTTACGGGCTGCGTTCACAACCGGGAAATCTGTTCTCGATGGAATCATCCGATGGATCCGGCGCGCGTTGGATCGCTGCTGAAACCGTTCACCGCTCTCGCGTACGGCGCGTCTCATGCATTCCGCTTTCCCACTTTCTTTTGCGAGGGTACGGCCTCGAATTGCTGGCTCCCGCAAGGCCATGGGCGCATGGGGATCGTATCGGGCCTGGCGAACTCCTGCAACGCATATTTCCTGGAACTGGCCAGCCATGTTCCCGAGCAAGATTTGGCGGAGGCCGCCGAAAAATTCGGACTGAGCGCGCCTCCGCCCGATGCGGATGCAGGAGCGTTGATTGGACTCGGAAGCGCCTGGCAGGTCTCTCCGTTTGCCATCACTCGCGCTTATTCGGAACTAATCGCGCGATCGGCCGAACCGGGAGTGAATCAAATCCTGGCGGGAATGGCGCTCTCCGGACAATCCGGCACCGGCCGAGGCGTGGGCCGCGGCGCCTATGTGAAAACCGGCACAGCGGCCAACGACGGGTATGTGATTGCGCTTTTTCCGGCGGAAGCTCCGAAATTCAACTTGCTGGTACGCGTGCACGGCGCCACCGGTGCGCAGGCGGCCTGGGTCTGCGGAAAGATGCGCGCGTATGTCCGGACGTAGAACAATCGCCCTCGAAATTGTACAGATCGGCGTGTTCAGCCTGTTCCATCCCACCGAACTCCGTGTCTCGCCGGTTTCTTCCGCTCTGTTGATCACCAGCGCCGACTCCCGCGTCGTTTTGGAAGGACGCCAGTCCCGAACCATTTCGGCTCCCGCGAAAGTATCGGGCCTCGACGGCTCGGACGCTGACTTCGTCTTAAGCATCCCAGGGAAAATCGAGCGCCAATTTCACGGCCGGCTCACCATCGTAGCCGGCGATCGCCAATTGATTCCCGTGATCGCGATGGATCGCGAAATCGCCGTCGCATCGGTAGTAGCCGCCGAAATGCCCACTGGCACTCCGCTCGAAGCGCTGAAAGCGCAGGCCGTGATCGCACGATCCTATTTCGCCGCCGCCGGCCGCCGTCACGCATCCTTCCACTTCTGCGACACCACGCACTGCCAATTCCTGCGCGAACCTCCAAAGCCTGGAAGCCCCGCTTTCCGCGCCGCCGGCGACACTCGCGGACTGTTGCTCGCTTATCTCGGAAAACCATTCGCCGCAATGTACTCTGCCGCCTGCGGAGGCGAAACCCGAGCATTTGATTCCGAAGCTTACCCGTACCGCTCGGTCCCGTGCGATTTTTGCCGCCGAAATTCGCGCGGTCTTGTCGCAGGCCACCAACTCGGCCTCTGCCAGAAAGGCGCCGCTGGAATGGCGGCTCAGGGCGCGGGATTCCGAGAAATCCTGGAACATTATTATCCCGCTACGTTTTTATTGTTGCCAGCCTCGCAAGCTTTGAGTCATAGTAAGGATTGAGTAGCTTTTTTATGGAATCGGGCGATTCTCGATGGCGGACGAACTCCTCTTCCTTACCGAACTGCTGGGCCTCAAGGTCTACGATCTTAAAGGCCGCAGATTGGGCTTCGTCAAAGACGCCGCCATCGTCCCGCTGCTCCATCCTTCCCGCGTAGACCGTTTTCTGCTGGGCGGCGGCTGGGCCTGGCTGATCGTCCGGCACGACCAGGTCAAATCCATCGCGCTCGACGGCATTCATCTCAAAGACGAATTGCTGACGCCCTACCATTCCGACGAATACATGCTGCGTCTGGTGCGCGATCTTCTCGACCAGCAAATTATCGACGGCAAGGGCCGCAAGGTGGTCCGGGTCACCGACGTCACCTTCACCATCCAGCACACGGAAGATGGCGACGTGCTGCATATTGATGACGTCGACATCGGCCTGCGCAGCATGTTCCGCAGGCTGGCACAAGGCGTGATCCCCCGGCGTTTGGTGCGCAAAATCCAAGTTGTGATTCCCCCGCATTCCCTGCGCTGGGAGCATTGCAGCATTTTGGAAGCCGACCCGCAGCGGCGCCTGCGATTGAACGTCAGCAACGCGATTCTGGAGCGGATGCATCCGGCGGACCTTGCCGACATCGTCGAAGATTTGAGCCCCGACGATCGCGAAGCCATTTTCGAAACCATCGACAGCGAAGTAGCGGCCGACGCGCTTACCGAAGTAGATCCGGAAATCCAGGCCAGCATTTTGGAATCGCTCGAAACCGAGAAGGCGGCCGAGATCGTGGAAGAAATGGCCCCGCACGAAGCCGCCGACGCATTGGCCGAACTCGAAGAACAAACCTCCGAAGAGATCCTCGAAGAAATGGAGCCGGAAGAAAAAACCGAAGTCGAGGAGCTTCTGGAATTCCCCGAGAACTCGGCCGGCGGATTGATGAACACCGAATACGTCGCGCTGGCGGAGAGCTCCACCGTCGTGGAAGCGCTGGAAGCTTTGAAGGCCAACGAAGAAATCCTGGAAAAGTTGAACACTTTGTTTCTGGTCGATTCCGAAGGCCGGCTGACGGCTTCGGTCCCGCTGGCCAAAATGTTCATCGCCGCCGGCGCTACGCCGCTCAAGGATCTGGCTTCAGAACCTCTGCTGCACGTGGACGTCGAGGAAAAAGAAGATCGCATCACCGAAATTTTCGACAAGTACAACCTGCTGGCTTTGCCTGTGGTGGATGAAGCAGGCAAGTTGGCGGGCGCGATCACGGCCGATGAAGTGATCTCCCTATTGAGGCAGAAATGAGAGGACCCGAAGAGGACCCTGGTGCTGAAACGATTTCGCTATCAAATCGCCATCTTTCTGTCCGTCATCGGCCCTGGGTTGATCACTGCCAACGTCGATAACGATTCAGGCGGCATCCTCACCTATTCGCAGGCCGGCGCCAAATATGGCTACCTTCCGCTTTGGACGTTGATTCCGATCACCCTGCTGCTGATCGTCACGCAAGAAATGTGTTCGCGCATGGGCGCGGTGACCGGAAAAGGTCTCTCCGACTTGATCCGCGAAGAGTTCGGATTGCGGACCACGTTCTTTCTGATGATCGCGCTCGTTTTTACCAACTTCACCAACGTCATCGCGGAATTCGCTGGCATCGCCAGCTCGCTCGAAGTGTTCAACATCAGCCGCTACATCACGGTCCCGATTTGCGCGGCCGCGGTTTGGCTGCTCGTCGTGCGCGGGAGTTATCGCAGCGTGGAGAAGGTGTTTCTGGTTGCCTGCACGTTGTATGTGACCTACATCATTTCCGGATTCATGCTCAAACCGGATTGGAAAGAAGCCGCGATCTACAGCGTGAAGCCGATTGTGATGTTCGACGAAGGCTACATCACGATGCTCATCGCCATGGTCGGGACCTCCATCGCGCCCTGGATGCAGTTCTACCTGCAATCCGCCATCGTGGAAAAAGGCATCACGGCTAAGGAGTACATTCAGTCACGCATTGAAGTCGTGGTCGGCTGCATTCTCACGGACGTCGTTGCGTTCTTCATCATCGTTTCGTGCGCGGCGGCGATTTGGGCGCACGGACCCAAAGATATCGAGACCGCCACCGACGCCGCCCTCGCGCTCAAGCCATTCGGCAAATACGCCTACGTATTGTTCAGCGCGGGACTCTTTAATGCGTCCTTTTTCGCCGCCTGTATCCTGCCGCTCTCTACCGTCTATACGGTTTGCGAAGGGTTGGGTTTCGAATCCGGAGTGGACAAGCGGTTTGACGAAGCGCCCGAATTCTACTGGCTGTTCACATTGCTGGTCGTGATGGGGGCGGGCGTGATTCTTTGGCCGAATTTTCCGCTGGTGAAAATGATTCTGTGGTCGCAGGTCCTCAACGGCGTGCTGCTGCCGGTGATCCTGATATACATGGTGATGCTCATCAACAAAAAGAGTTTGATGAAGGAATGGACCAATTCGCACGCCTACAACGCCGTCGCGTGGATATCGGTGGCAATCATGATCGGGCTGACGCTCGCGCTTGCTTCCATCACCGTCAAGCAGTTGACCCGGCCGGCGGGAGCCACGCTGGAGCCTGTGTCAAAGCCTGTCGCCCAAGTGCAGCGCGACGATTCCGGCGGTCATGCGTTCAAAGCGAACGTTCGAGAATCCGGCGGCTCGCATCTGATTCGCTAGTTCTTCGGCGCCCGGAAATTTTCTGACAGACTCGGGCAGGTACGAGTACGCATCCCTGGATCCCGAAATCCATCCGCCGATCGTGGGTAGGATGTTCTTCGAGTAAAAGCCGTAAAACCGGGCCATCCACGGATTGGGAGGCGTGGAGAATTCCAGGATTGCCGCCGTTCCTCCCGGGCGCAGCACGCGAAGAAGTTCGTCGAATCCGTTGCGATAATTTGCCAGATTCCGGAAGCCGAACGCGATGGTGATGAGATCGAGCGAGGCGTCGCGCAGAGGCAGTTGGAGTGCGTCGGATTCGAAAATTTTCGCACGCGCGCGGCGCTGCGCTGTCTTTTCTTTTGCCGCCACCAGCATGGGATGCGAGAAATCGCTGCCGAACACAATCGCCTTGGCGGCGGATTCGAGCGCGAGCGTGAGGTCGCCGGTGCCACAGCAGAGATCCAAGACCCGGGCGCCCGGTTGGAGCAGCACATTTGCAACGCGCTGCACCGTACGCCGCCGCCAATGCCGATCGATGTTCATCGACAGCAGATGATTCAGCAAATCGTAGCGAGGAGCGATGCGTCCGAACATCCCCCGGACCCAGCGCGCGGATTGCTGTTCGTTTTGGGCGCCTGCAGGAGTGCTTCCGGTCAACAACGGAGCGCTTCCTCGATAGCGGTCAAAACGGATCGATCGTCGATGTCGGATCGGATGATGACTGATCCAATTCTTTCCGGAAGGACGAAGTGGATTTTGCCTTTAACAGTTTTCTTGTCGCTCTTCAGACGCGCCGATAATCGGCTTGGATCGAGTCCAGCGGTGGAAGGAAACGGTCCGTAAGAATTGATGCACGCAATCATTTCCTGTGTGTCGGAAGCCGACAGCATTTTCTCACGTTCGCCCAGCAAAGCCGCAGCCTTCATCCCCCACGCCACTGCTTCGCCGTGCAGGAACTGCGAGTAATTCGTCTCGGCCTCCAAAGCGTGTCCGAAGGTGTGGCCGAAGTTGAGAATTCGGCGCCGATCCTCTTCCTTTTCGTCGCCCGAAACAACCGCAGCCTTCAGACGAACGGAATCGGCGATCATGCGATCCACCACGTCGTGTTCTTGCGAAAGCACGCGTTGCGGCTCCCGCCGCATCATCCAAAAAAGATCCGCGTCGGCAATCACGCCGTGCTTGATGATTTCGAACAAGCCCGCGCGGTATTCGCGCTCAGGCAACGTGGCGAGCAGCGCCGGATCGATCAACACCGCGAGCGGCTGGTGAAAGCTGCCGATCAGGTTCTTTCCGTGCGTGAGATTAACGCCGGTTTTTCCGCCGATAGCCGCGTCCACCTGGCCGAGAAGCGTGGTCGGAATCTGAATCAATGGGATGCCGCGCATGAAGATGGCGGCGAGGAATCCGGCTACGTCTGTCACGATGCCGCCCCCAACTGCGACCACTATGCTGGAACGATCGCCGCCCTTTTCCACCATCTGTTCGGCCAGCGCTTCCACCTCCGCAATTCGCTTGCGCGTTTCTCCTCCAGGGAAGATCAGTGTTTCCGGTTTGCGGTCCCCAAAAGCGGCGAGCAATGTCCGCCCATGCAGTTGCCAAACGTCTTCGGTAGTGACTAGAAACACCGTGCCGGCGCGGGTGGGAATGTACTCGCTTAACTTCGATACGCCTCCGCGCTCCACCAGGATGGGATATGAGCGCGCCGGTGTTTCCACCACGTAAGACGGCATACAATCGTTGTACCATGTGGTTTGCTGGCGTCCAGATCCCGGATGCGGCGCTTCCCCTGATGCTAAAACCGTTTCTGTTCGGCGCACTGTTCTTGTTCGTAGCAGCGCCCACTATCCAGACTGCCAGCCGTTCCACGATCTTTTGGGCCGCTCCCGCGATCCTGGTCGCGGCGATGATCATCGCCTGGGCCGCGGAGTCTGCGCAGTTTTTCATCGCCCAAGGATTCGCGCTTGCCATCCTGGCGTGGATGCAAACCCTGCCCGAGTTCGCGATAGAAGCGGTGTTCGCCTGGAAGCAACAAGTACCCTATTTGTTCGCAAGCCTCACCGGCGCCTTGCGCTTGCTCACCGGGCTCGGCTGGCCCATGATCTATTGCGCGGCCGCGCTCGCTTATCGCAAACGGCACAAGCAGCCGATGCGCCGTATTCAATTGGAAGGCGAGCAAAGCGTGCAAGTGGTGGGCCTGTTGCTGCCGCTGGTTTATATCAGTTTTGTCGCGGCCAAGGGCAAGCTCGAAATCTACGACGCTGTCGTCTTGATCGCAATCTACGGCGCTTATCTTTTGGTGCTCGGCAAAATGCCGCCGCAGGAGGCTGAAGGCATCAACGATCTGGAGCGCATTCCGCGCGCGATTGTACGATCGCCGCGCGTCCGGAGAATTGCGCTGATCGGGGGCCTGTTTGCCGCCGGTGGGTTGCTCATCTATGTGAGCGCCGAACCTTTTCTCGGCAGCCTTTTCGCGATCTCCACCAGTGTCGGCATCCCGGCGTTCGTCTTCGTCCAATGGGTTGCCCCATTTATTTCCGAGTTCCCGGAAGGATTGTCGACATTCTACTGGGCGCGTACCGTGCACCGTGCGCCCATGGCTCTGATGAACCTGGTATCAAGCAACATCAATCAGTGGACGCTGCTCGCCGCCATGCTCCCCATCGTGCTCTCCTTCAGCATGAAAACCGTAGCCGCGATTCCGCTCGACGCGCAGCAATCCGTGGAAGTCTGGATGACGATCGCGCAGCAACTGGTGGGAATGCTGTTCCTGGTGAACATGGAACTCGCGTGGTGGGAAGCGACGGCGCTCTTCGTCCTTTGGCTGGTGCAATTTCTTTTTTCCGCGATCAAGCCCGACACTCCGTTTTGGGGCATGGTGGGCGAGCACTTTCATCTCTGGATCACAATCGTGTATTTTGTTTGGGCGGGGTGGGAGTTGTTGCGGCTGCTGATGGGGCAGCGGAAACCAGCGGCGTTCATTGAGTTCGCAAAGATGTGGCGCGAGCACGTGCGGGCTTGACTGGGGGTTAGGGGGTTGGGGTTGGGGATTGCGGAAGACAAACTGAG
>DATGIH010000128.1:0-18724 GCA_035295865.1 Bryobacteraceae bacterium | reverse complement strand
CGAACGCATGCTGCTGCACTCGGCCGCCGCGGCCGCCGTAAAAAATCTGGTGGTCTCCTATCCGCGCATGGACGTCATGCAATCCCGTCCGCGCGTCCCATCTTTTTACGCGCTCGAGGTTCTGCGCGCGGCCGAAGGGCGCTTGCCCACGCTGCGCGAGTTTAAAGAGCGCGCGGCATCCAGCGCTCCCACGCGTCTCGATTGGCCGGCGCCCGTTGACCCGGCCGTCGCAATCGACGACGCCGAATACGATCTTGCGTCATTACAGGCCGCGCTCAAACTCCCGCAGGCGAGCGCCAAAGGCAGCGCGCGCTACTTGATGGAGACGAATGATAATTTGGCCCGTTCGCTCCGAACCCGCGGCCGCCGTTGGCGCAATCGTTGGACATCCGCCGACGGTCTGATCGATCCCGATCCGGCAACACTCGGCGTTCTCGCGAAGCATCGCTTCTCCGAGCGAAGCTATTCCCCATCGTCGCTGCAGCACTTCGCCGCTTGTCCCTACCGCTTCCTGCTGCAAAGCATCTTTCAATTTCGCCCGCGCGAAGATCCCGTTCCGCTGGAACAAATGGACCCGCTCACACGCGGCGCTCTTTTCCATGAAGTGCAGTTCCAGTTGTTTCGACAACTCAAAGCCGCTGGGCTCCTTCCCGTCACAGCCGATACACTGGCGACTACGCTGGATCTCACCGATCAAACGCTCGATCGCGTGGGCGCCAAATTCGAGGAGGACCTTGCGCCGGCCATCCAACGTGTCTGGAAAAGCGAGATCGAATATGTTCGCACGGATCTGCGCGGATGGATCCAGCAACTGGCGGCTTCGCCCCCGGATTGGGTGCCGCTGCACTTCGAATTCGCCTTCGGGCTTCCGCATAGTCATCACCGGGATCCGCAAAGCACCACCCAGGATGTCACGATACTCAACGGA
Source organism: Bryobacteraceae bacterium (assembly GCA_035295865.1). Taxonomy (GTDB): domain Bacteria; phylum Acidobacteriota; class Terriglobia; order Bryobacterales; family Bryobacteraceae; genus Palsa-89. The sequence goes on along the minus strand of DATGIH010000128.1, from coordinate 17,796 downwards.
ATTCGGGTGCGTGGTGCAATCGACCTGATCGAGAAGCATGCAACGCGCGGCACGCTGAGGGTCACCGATCATAAAACCGGCAAAGCCCCCCAAAACCGTCCTCAATACGTCGGTGGCGGCGCGATTCTTCAGCCGTTGCTGTACTCGCTCGCCGCCGAACGGCTGCTCGGACAAACGGTCGAATCCGGCAGCCTCTTTTTCTGTACGCAGCGGGGCGATTTTTCCACCATCAGCATTCCGCTCGATCCGCCATCGCGCCAGCGCATCGAGCGCGTGCTAGAAACCATCGGACGATTCGTCGAAGAAGGCTTTCTCCCCGCTGCTCCGCAAACCGGCGCCTGCGCGATCTGCGATTACAAACCGGTCTGCGGCCCGTATGAAGAGCAGCGCGCGCGGCGCAAACAGTCCGATCGCCTGGAGCCGCTGGTCAACATCCGCAATCTGCCATGACGCCTGGGCTCCAACCACAGCCGGACGACAGCGCGGCGCGCCAACGCATCCGGACTTCGCTCGGCGAAAGTTTGATGGTCGAAGCATCGGCGGGCACCGGCAAAACCACAGAATTGGTGGCACGCATCGTCAACGTACTCGCGAGCGGCGCTACTTCGATCGCGAACATCGTAGCCGTTACGTTCACAAACAAAGCCGCGGGCGAATTGAAGCTCCGCCTTCGACAGGAACTCGATCGTGCCCGCGAATCCGCGCCCAGCGCAGCCGAGCGCGCCAACATCGAACACGCTCTCGAACATCTGGAAGAAGCTTCTATTGGCACCATCCACTCTTTTTGCGCGCAGATTCTGCGCGAGCGGCCTGTGGAAGCTATCGTCGATCCCGCTTTTGAAGAACTCACGGATCAACAATCCGCGCGCATCTTCGAACGCGCTTTCCGCGCCTGGTTCCAGCAAAAGCTGGCCGAGGGTGCTCCCGGATTACGGCGCGCGCTCGCCCGCCTGGCAGCCCGGGAATCAGCCGATGCCGGGCCGCCCATCACGCAACTTCAATATGCCGCGTGGAAGCTGATCGAATGGCGCGATCATCCCTCAGCGTGGCGGCAGCCGCCTTTCGATCGATCGGCCCAAATCGACGCGTTGATCGAGCAAGTGAAATTGGTCGCGGAGGCCGCCGGGCTTTGCAAGAAATTCAACGACAATCTGGTCCGCTCTCTTCGTCCTGCGCAATCGCTCTTCACCTGGATCGAGCGCGCCGAAAAGGCCACCAGTCGCGCGCGCGAGTACGATACGCTCGAAAGCCTGCTCGTCAAGCTGCTGCGCGATTTAAAGCGCGACACCAAGAAAGGCTCGGGATTCTTCTCTGACGCGGTACCGCGCGAACAGGTGGTCGCGGCTCGCACCCAGTTAATCGCGAACCTGGGAGCTTTCGAAGCCGCAGCCGATGCCGATCTCGCCGCCACGTTGCGCGGAGAAATGTGGGATCTGGTGGAAAGCTACAACCAGAAAAAGCGCGCCGCCGGAAAATTGGATTTTCTCGATCTCCTGATCCTGGCGCGCGATCTGGTACGCGACAATCCGGAAGTCCGCCGCTACCTGCAAAATCGTTTCACTCACATCTTCATCGACGAATTTCAAGACACCGATCCGTTGCAGGCCGAGATCTTGTTGCTGCTTTCCGCGGAAAACGAAGCGCAATCCGATTGGTTGCAGATTACGCCGAAGCCGGGGAAACTGTTCGTGGTTGGGGATCCGAAACAATCTGTATACAAGTTCCGCCGCGCCGACGTTGTGCTTTACCGCTCCATCCGCGACGCGCTGGTCACTCGCGGTGTCGGCGCGTTGCAGCTCACCACCAGCTTCCGGGCGCTCGAATCCATTCAACAGTGCGTAAACAATGCATTTTACCCGGAAATGTCCGATGACGCGCAGGCCGGACAAGCCGCTTACTCGCCGCTGATTGGAAGCACGCCGCCGATCGAGGGCCAGCCCAACGTCATCGCGCTCCCCGTTCCGCAGCCCTACGGCAGCCAGCGCGTCTCGAAGATTTCCATTGATGCCTGTCTGCCGGACACCATCGTTGCGTTCGTCGAATGGCTGGTCCACAAGAGCGGCTGGAAAGTGCGCGATCCCGAAAATCCCGGCCAGCTTTTGCCTGTCAGCGAAAAACAGATTTGCATTCTCTTCCGCCGCTTCACTAACTACGGCCGCGACATTACGCGCGACTACGTGCGGTCGCTGGAAGACCGTGAAATTCCGCACCTGCTGGTTGGTTCGAAATCTTTCCACAATCGCGAGGAAGTGGAAACTTTGCGGGCCGCGCTCACCGCCATCGAGTGGCCGGAAGATGAGCTGTCGCTTTTCGCAACTCTCAAGGGCTCGCTGTTCGCACTCCCGGATCATCTGCTGCTGCGCTTCCATCACGAAATCGGACGGCTCCATCCGTTTCGAAAACTCCCCGATCCGCTTGCCGCCGAATTCAAACCAGTAGCCGACGCGTTGAATCTGCTCGCTTCGCTGCATCGCCAGCGAAATCGCCGCCCGATAGCGGACACAGTCAATTCGCTGCTCGAAGCCGCTCGCGCTTACGCCGGATTCGCGCTCCGTCCTGCTGGGCATCAGGTTCTCGCGAACGTCTATCGCGTCGGCGACCTGGCGCGCAGCTTCGAACTTTCGGGCGGAATCTCCTTCCGCGGGTTCATTGAAGAATTGGAAACGCAAGCGGAAAAGGCCGAATCGCACGAAGCGCCAGTGCTCGAAGAAGGCGCCGAAGGCGTGCGCTTGATGACCGTGCACTCGGCCAAGGGCCTGGAGTTTCCCATCGTGATTCTCGCCGACATGACCGCCAACATCGCGGCCGGCGATCCGGACCGTTTCGTCGACGCCAGCGCCGGATTGTGCGCCACCCGGCTGTTACGCTGCGCGCCCTGGGAGCTGCGCGACAACGAATCCGAAGAACGTTCGCGCGAGCGAGCCGAGGGTGTTCGCGTGGCGTATGTCGCAGCCACGCGCGCGCGCGATTTGCTGGTAGTTCCCGCCGTCGGCGATCAGGAAATGGACGGCTGGCTGAGTCCGCTGAACAAAGCCATTTACCCAGCGCCGGATCGTTATCGCAACTCCACGCCTGCTCCCGGCTGCCCCAAGTTCGGCAACGCAACCGTGATGGATCGCCCGTTCTTCTTCAACGAAGAACCTTCGGTGAAACCGGGTCTACACACGCCGCAGCAGGGTACACACTCCGTCGTCTGGTGGGATCCGCGGGCTTTGAATCTCAGGTCGCCCGCGAATCTGGGGCTCCGCCGCGACGAGATTCTTACGCCGTCGGACGTCGAGTCGCCCAGCATCGCGGCATACCAGGCGTGGAGCAAAACGCGCGCGGAAGTGAGCGCTGCCGGCGCCGTCCCCGCGTACGAGATTTTCACACCCAGCGAAACGTCCGATTCGCCGGCAGATTTCCGAATCGACGTCGAGGTTGATTCGATCAAGAAACCGCTAGGCCGCCCCGCCGGTCCAAGGTTCGGAACCCTGGTTCACACGATTCTGCGCGATGTCCCGCTGCATGCGGATGAAGCAGCAATCACAGCTCTCGCGAAAGTTAACGCCCGGCTCTTAGGCGCACCCCCGGAAGAGATGGATCACGCGATTCAAGCGGTGGCGAACACATTGGCGCATCCGTTGCTGGCCAGAGCCCGCAGCGCCATGCGTGTACATCGTGAATTTCCCATCGTTCTGAAATTAGAAGATCAGAAAGTCCTGGAAGGCATCATCGATCTCGCGTTCGTAGAAAAAGGCGTGTGGCAAATCGTCGATTTCAAAACCGACGCCGACCTCACCGCCAATCAAACGCACTACAAACGCCAGCTCCAGTGGTACGCCAAAGCAATCGCACAACTAAACAACGCCCCAATCAGCGCCCACCTGCTGAGCGTTTAAACTGCTACCTAACTGCCGCAAGGGAGCGATACCACGAGCGCTCCCTCGCAGTCGCGGTTCAGTAAAGCGAACAAGAAACGAGAAACGTTATTCGTAGCGAAGCGCAATTAACGGATCTACCCGTGTCGCCCGCCGCGACGGTATATAGCACGCGGTAATTCCAATCAACGTCAAAAGCAGCGCGACGGCAGCCAGCGTAACCGGATCGTGCGCCGAAATTCCCCAGATCTCGCTCGCAAGCACGCGCCCCACCACCACGGCAAGCACCAGGCCCACCGCGATGCCGATCCAGATATAACGCAGCCCCGACAAAATCACCTTGCCGCGCACATTTCCAGGCGTCGCGCCCAGCGCCATCCGGATTCCAATCTCATGACTCTGTTGCGACACAGTATAAGAGACCACGCTGTAAACGCCCACCGTCACCAGCACCAATCCGATTCCGGCGAACACCGAAAACAACGTCAAGCTGAATTTCGGCTGCGCAAATTGGAACTGATCCAACTGATCCTGCAACGTGGCGGTTTGCTGCGGGACCAGGTTTCGATCCAGCGCCCAGATCTGATCGTCCATCGATTTCACCAGCGCCGCCGGATTCCCCGCCGTCCGCAGAAACAGAATAAAACCGCCGTAGCTCGAAAAAGTATATGGCGCGTAAGCTTCCGGCTGCACATCTTTCCGGATGCCGTTATTCTTAACGTCAGAGACCACGCCGATAATCTCAAACCAAGGATTCGTCATCGGGACCGGCGCCTTTTCCAAACCGGCGAGTTTCACCTGCCTTCCGATGGGACTCTCTCCCGGAAAATATTTGGTCGCGAAAGTCTGATTCACCACCGCGACTTTTCGCATACCCGCGACATCTTCCTCGGACAGCAGACGTCCTGCCATCAACCGCGTTCCAATGGTCTGGAAGATTTTCGAACTGCACAATGCCATATCGCCCTTCCATTCCTCGGAATGCGTTTTACCAGCGACGTCAAAATCCGTGTTGATCCCTCCGAAGGGTGGAAACGTCAGACCACCGGCCGCCGCCGTGACTCCGGGTAGATCTTCGAGACGCGGCAGCAGTTCTCGCAAAAAGCGATTCTGCTGTTCGGGAGTGGTGTACTGCTTCACCGGAAGCTGGATCTGCGCGCTCAAAACTTTCTCCGGGCGGAATCCGAGATCCACGTTGCGCTGCAGGAAAAAGCTGCGCATCAACAATCCAGCGCCCGCCAGCAGGACCAGCGACAGTGCTACTTCGCTCACGATCAGCGCGTTACGCAAGCGGCCGCGCCGGAACCCGCTGTTGCCGCGACCCGTGGTTTTCAATGCAACATTGAGATCTTTGCCGGCTGCACCGAGCGCGGGCGCGAGTCCGAACAGCAAAGCAGTGAGAAGCGCCGCCCCCAAAGTAGCAAGCAACACAGGAGTATTGAGACTGATGTCGGCTTCATCCGGAAACGTGAACTGCGGCAGCAGCGCGATCAGGCCCTTCAACTCCAACCAAGCGAAAAAGCATCCGGCAGCCGCACCAGCCAGCGCCACGAGCACGCTTTCCACCATCAATTGCCGGACCAGCCGCAAACGTCCGGCGCCCAGCGTGGATCGAACGGCGAACTCCTTGTCGCGCGCAGTCGCCTTCGCAAGCAATAAATTCGCCACGTTCGCGCACGCAATCAACAGCAGCAAACCCACCGCCGCGAGCAGCGTGTACAGCGTGCCGCGGAACCGCCCCACTACGTTATCCACCAGCGGCTGCGCCGTTACCTCGAACTGCTTCGGATAATTGTCCGGGTACAGCTTCGCTAAACGATGCCCGAGAATGTTCAGATCGGGTGAGGCGGATTTCGGCGTCAGCCCGGGCTTCAGATGCCCCAGGAAGTTTACGAATTGCGAATTCCGTCCCGCATCTGCTCGATCCACGAAGGTCGGACGCCACAGATCCGCGCCCCACCAGGCAAAACGCTTCGGCATGATTCCCACCAGCGCGGTGGGTGTCCCATTCAACACATATGTTTTGCCCAGAAGATTGCGATCCATCGCGAATGTCTTGCGCCAGGCCTTGTAACTCAGCACGAAAACCGGCGGGGCGCCAGGCTTGGCATCTTCCGGCGTAATCGCGCGGCCCATGATCGGCGCGATGCCTAAAAATTCGAACGTGTTGCCCGTTACTCCCGCGCCACGGAACGATTGCGGCGCGCCGTTGCCCGTCATGAGCACACCTTCCGGACGAACGCCGATGGAGCGGTCGAACACATGATTCTGTTCCTGGTAATCCAGAAACTCGGGCGGTTCAAAGAACTCGCGGCCAAAAGTATCGCTGCTCGCGTTGTCATGAATCATGATGGCCATCAACCGCATGCCATCGGTATATGGAAAAGGTTCGAGCAGTACGTTGTCGATGACGCTGAAGATTGCCGTGGTGGATCCGATGCCGAGCGCGAGCGCAAGTACAGCAGTGAAAAGAAATGCTCGATCTTTAATAAGAGTGCGGATGCCGTAGCGAAGGTCTTGCAGGAACGAGCCCATATATACAATACGGCTCGGGCCCGCAAAAGTGCCCTCGAAATTTACGGATTGTTTACTTCAGGTCGACGTAGTGCCGCCCGTAATATAACTTCGCCGCCGCGTCACTTACTACGATCTGCAGCGGCCTCGGCTGTTTCAGATTCGCGTCGCGCGGAGTGGAGCAATCCGTTACTTTCGCGCCGGCCTGATCGTACAACGAAAATTTTCCCGGACCATCCACGCCGGTTCCGGGCCGCGACCATCCGAAACCATAACTCCCCACGCCTACTTTCTTACCGCAGATGGAAACATCGCCTTCCGTGATTATCATCCCGATGTACTTAGCAATAATGTCGGCCGAGTAACCGGAGGTATCGATCAGCGAAAACAGCGCGCGCTGTCCCGAAGGCAGGTGCACCATCACCGCGTTCCGCTTCGCGGTCGGGATAGCGTTTCCTTCGAGATAAAAATCTTTGGGCAGCGCCGAGTCGAACGGCTTTCCAGTTACGATCTCGAAAGGATGCTGGGCGAACATTCCGGATGTGGACGCGAGGAACAAAAGGATACCGAGCTTCTTCATGGCACTCCCTTAATTGGATGGGGTTTGGATCTGAAATGAGGGTACTACATCCCGGGCCGGGCTGAGAGATTGACTCGTTTCCAACTTTTGATTCAATCTCTGGCCCGGTAGCCGGTAAGTTACGAGGATAAGGCCAAAGCGCGATCCAAACAATATTAGAAAAATACTAGCCGGCGGTTCTACGAACACCTCGGGGACATGACGGGCTAGCGTTAGGACTGCTTCAGCCGTCGAAACAGCAGTCGTGTCCCCGAGCCCTTCAACGAACCACTCGCCCTACAGCGTCCATCAGCGCCGCGCTTTCCGCCCAACTGGCCGCTTCATCGGGAAGCTTCCAGGCGCTGGTTTGCACAATCACAACATGCCTCGCCGGATTCACATAGATCATCTGCCCGTAAATCCCCATCGCCATGAACGCGCCTTGGTTTCCAGCCGGAACCCACCATTGATACCCATAGCCAAAGTTGCCGTTGGCCGCGCCCGGCTGAAGAAAATCCGCATCCGGCTTGGTTGATTCGCGCATCCATTGATCGGAAACAACGCGGGCTCCGTTCAACTCGCCCCCATGCAGCGCCATGAGCCCGAAGCGCCCGTAATCCCGAAGCGTTGCGTTGAAACAACCGAACGCGCACTCATCGGGCTGATTTTCGCCGCGATAGAGGAACGCATCGCTCTCCGCGCCAATCCGCTTCCACAGATTTTCCTGCATCAGTTCATGCAGCGGCTTCCCCGTCACGTGCTCCAGCAGTAGCCCCAGCACTTCCGTATTCACGCTTTGATATTCGAAGCGGGTGCCCGGCTTCGTTTTGATTTTGATGGACGCCGCAAAATCGCGGAACGGCTCCGTACCCAGAATCAGCGCATTCGCAAAGCGCCCGATCTCCGAATCCGGATTCAGATATGCCTCGTCGAATTTCACCCCGCTCGACATCTGCAGCAGGTTTTTGATCGTGACGGCCTTGTATCCGCCGGATGCGAGATAAGGCAGGTACTTGACCACCGGATCGTTGACGCTTTGGATCTTGCCCTCCTCGATCGCCTGCCCGACCAGCACCGACACCATGGATTTCTGCATGGAGTTCGACAAAAACCGCGAGCTGCGGCCGGCATCGTGAAAATATTTTTCAAGCAAAATCTGGTTGTCGTGCAGCACCAGAAATCCGAGAACAAAACTGCGCTGGAAGTAATCGTCGAGCGTGAATCGCCTACCTTGCCATGTGTAGCTTGCATCAAACGTCTCAACCGCGTCTTTGAGCGGAAATACACGATCGCCCTTCGCCACGGGATCCGTCCGAAAGCCTAATCGATCCATGTGCTGGAACGATTGAAAACTCGCAGGCTGCGCCATGAATCCAAAATCGCGCGGGGCTTCGGCCGCCGAAGCTTTCGTCTTCACTTCCACCAGCACCAACGCGTTCGGCTCCAGATTCAGATCCAAATGATTGCCATCCACATGCCCTTGGCTCGGCGCCGGAAGCGCGGAAGCCGCATTCATCTTCTTCACCTGCTCTTCGGTTGGATAGCGCGGACTGCCCATCGCGCGATACGCCGCGAGCGCGTTTCCATGTTCGTTGTCCACTCGGCTGATCTCGACCGGCGCATCGGCGGGAACATTGTCAAAAACCAAGCGCACCTTCTTCGCGGAGCCCTTCTTATCCGGATCCACCAAATTCCAAACTGCAACCGCGAGCGAGCCGTCCCTTCGCTTGGTCACAAGGACGTTCGGATCAGCGTTTTCGATGCGCTCGACGCCCAGCTTGTGCAACAGACCGAAGCCGTAGTAGCTCGGCTTATTGATACCGCCCTCGGCGCGCAACCCGAACATCCCGACAAAGGGCTGCGGAAGCGGGCCGCCCTCTTCGAACACATCGGAGAAAGTCCAGAACGACATCATGTCCACCGTGCCATCGCATTCGCGAACGGTATTCGCCAGCGCCGCGCCCACGTACGACGTATCGCGCGACTCATTCATCCCCGGAACATTCCACTCAGTCCAGAACAGCGGCAGCTGAGGCGTCGCTGAATCTTGAATCTGACGGCGAACCTTCGCGACAGCACGGCACACGCGATCGTCCATCGGAATGTCTTCATGCGTTCCGAAAAGATCCTCCACCGTGTCGTCGGCGTAGCCGTGACTTGAAACGAAATCCACCGGCACGTGATTGTCCGACGTGTGCTTCAGGAAAATATCCACCCACGCGGCCGCCGCGGTTGACGGACCGCCCACGCGCAGACGCTGGTTCACGCTCTTCAAGGCGCGCGCCGTATGATCGTACAGATCGAAATAGCTTCTATCGCGCGGAATGCCGTTCCAAAAATCGATGTTCGGCTCATTCCACACTTCGAAGTACCATTGCGCGACCTCTTCGACGCCGTAGCGCTCCACCAGATGTTTTGCGAACTGCCGGATCAGATCGTCCCACCGATCCATGTTCTTGGGAGGCGAAACATTCTGCTTGTACCAGAACGGATGGAGGGCATCCGGATTGAAGGCCAGCTTCTTGGGCATGAAGCTGATCTCGACGAACGGCCGCACGCCGTGTTTCAACAGACCGTCGTAAATCTGATCCACGTAAGAGAAGTTGTAAACCGGATTGCCATGCTCGTCTTCGTTGTAAACGCCGACCTCATCGTGGAAGATAGCGTGAAAGCGCACGTAGCGGAAATCAGTCACAGCCCTCACGGCATCGAGATCATTGCGATAGCTTTCGCGAAGCGTCAGAATGGCCCGCCCCGATCCAAACATTTGTTCCCAGAAATGGGGGAACGGCTTGGCCGGTGCGTTTGCGTCGATTCTGATGTCTTGGGCAGGCGCTAGGGTTGTTCCCAGTCCGATAATCAGTAGGAAAGCAGCGTTCCTCATACCCCATTGTAGGGACAACCTGACTAAGGTCCGCGCCAGTTTGTCTCAGGGATCGGATGAAAATCGAATGTTGTCAACGCTTCGCTTTGGTAACCGCGTTGCCATAAGAGCCGACATGCGCTGCTTCGTTCTTCTACTCTTCGCCGCTTCGCTGCCGGCGCAAATTCTGAGCTCCGTGCGACCGGACAGCGGTAAAGTCGGCGCGGTTCTTCGTGTGCAGGGAACCGATCTGAGCAAACAAAAAATCGATTCCGTCTATCTGTCGGATCAAACGCTCGACATGATGGTGAAAGTGCTCAACCAGACTGACAACTACATCGAATTCCGGATTCCACCGTCGGTGAAGCCCGGCCGCTTTCAGCTCGTCGTAAAAACCGCCGGCAAGGAACCGCAGCTTCTGGAAATGCCAGTGTACGTTCGAGTGGAGGAGCTAACCACGGAATCCAAATAACCCCGCAAGCGAACCGCGGCCGCAAGGGAGCGCCACCGCCGGGCACGGACCGGTGAACGTTATGCCCTCACGTTCGGCGCATCCCTTACCGTCGCGGGGCAAACATATTATTTGGTCCCAATCGTGTTCCGGATGAAATCCACCTCATCCTGACGGTAAGGTTTTCCATCCGTCCGGAACACCTCGTGATGCCAGACCGCCGGCTCGCGCCCGACATAGGGCTTCGCCCACGAATCCCAGGGCAGCCAGGTTTGCGTTTTTCCAGCGACGAGTCCCCAATTGATCGCCGCCACTTTATACTTCTTCGCGACCGGTAAAATTCCCTCGAACGTGCTTTTATTCCCTCGCGCCATGTACTCCGTACAAAGCAGCGGACGATGATAGCGCTGCAACAACACGATCTCTTTTTCAAAATTATCCGGATCGCTGTAGTTGTGGAATGAAATCACGTCCGACATATCAAGCTGCGTTCTCTGCACCGCGTTCAACTTCTTGGAATCGGAGAGATCGCCATCCCACACTCCGCTGGTCAAGGGCTGCTTCGGATTCGCGGCGCGCGCCCACACAAACGCCTTCGGCAGCAGCACGGCCACCAGCGCCACTTTGTTCGCCGGTTCCAGCTTATGGTAGCTGCCGTTGTTCACGTTGTCCGGCTCATTCCAAATATCCCAGGCAAGCACGCGCGGATCGTTCGCGAAGGCGCCAACAACCCCTTTCACATACGATTCCAGCCGCAGGTACTGTTTCGGATCTTCAAGAGCCGCTGCTCCCGGACTCTGAACCCATCCCGAATTGTGAATCCCCGGCGTCGGCGCGTGCTGCTTACCTAACTTCGGCGCGGGGTCCCAGCAGGAATCGAACAACACCAGCATCGGTTTGATTCCATGCTTGCTTGAGATCTTCAAAAATTCGTCAATACGATTGCGAAAACCTGCGGCGTCCTGCTGCCACAACAAATCATGCAGGAACACGCGCATGGTATTCATGCCCAGCTTTTCCGCCCAGCCGAGTTCCAGGTCAATCCGTTCCGGATCAAACGTGTCGGCCTGCCACATTTCGAGTTCGTTGATGGCGTTGGCCGGAATGTAATCGCTCCCCACCAGCCAAGGCTGCGGCGAATACCAATCTCCCGCGGCGTTCTCGGTCCAGCGCTTGTTTTGCGCGAAGGCCGCGATGCACACCGCGCAAAACAGTACCATCAGCTTCTTCATGCTCGTATGAAGATAACAGATCGAGATAAGATTGAAAGCGAGTGCGCCGCGACGCCAATTTTTTTGAGGATCGTGAAATGGACCTCATCTACATCGCCAAGAAGCTCAAAGAAGCTCTGCGTCTGGAGACGGCGCTCACGGAGTCTGGCATTGAATACGCCGTGGAACCCGATAAATACAGCGGCGGCGTTCTGTTCATGAGCGAACGCATCGGCGCCTTTTTCTACGTGCTGCCTGAGGCGCTGGAGCAAGCGCGCGAAATCATGCGCCAGCACGGATTCAAATTCCAGGAGTGGCAGCGGACTTAGGAGACAGACGAAATGCGGCGCTGGAAGGATCGTTTCTGGCCAATTATCGATAGTCCGGAATCCGCGCGGGGGGCCGTCGACCGTGCCGCGCGGGTGACTACAATCTGGGCGCTCGTTTGTATTGCGCTGGGACTGGTTATGCTTCTGTCGGGCGCCAAAACCACGGATCCCGCGGGTAGCGCCGCTTTGTCAGGAGTGGCCTTCCTTGTTCCAGGAATTCTCTACGGTGTCATCGCGTGGAAGATTCGCCGCATGTCGCGAGGCTGGACACTCGGTGGATTCATTCTCTCTGCCTTCGTCCTCCTGGACGACCTTGCCTTCAGCCCCTCCATCTTTTCGCTCATCGCGTGCGTAGTCGTGCTCGTATATTTCGTCAATGCGCTACGCGCAGTGATCGCTTACGAGCGGCTCGTGGCGGATCAGCCAATTTCCGATGTGCTGGGTATCCAATGACCAACCTACTTTCCAACGCCTTTCTCCTCATCTTCGCATCCACCGGCCTTTTCGCGGCCGATTCCGCCTTTGAACCGCTCTGGAACTATCAGGGCACCTGGCAATTCACGATGAACGCTCCCGGCGGAAAGGGTGTGTCGAACAAAATCCAGAACGATTGCGTGGACATGGGCCAGTATTTCCTGTGCCAACAAACCGTGGACGGCAAAGTGGTCGCGTTGCTCTGCTTCACACCATCGGAAACGAAAGGCGCTTACCATACGCAGCCCATCATGCCCGATGGACGAGCGGCCGGTCGCGGCGATCTTGAAATCGACGGCGATCGCTGGACCTATCCAAGCAAAGAAGATGAGAACGGGAAGACGAAATACTATCGGATCGTGAACGTCTTTTCCGGCAAAGATCGCATCCACTTCGAACGTTCGGAATCGGAAGACGGCAAAACTTGGAAAGTGCTCGCGTCAGGCGACGAAGTTCGTACCTCGCAAGCAGGCACTCGTCCCGATCCACGCCGCGCGAATCCCTAACGCCGCAGCCCGCGCCCGGGCGCGACGCCGTCCACCAACTTTCCATCGCGCACCACAAACACGCCGTTCACCAGCACGAAGGGAATGCCCTCCGAATACTGCGCCGGATTCTCAAACGTCGCGCGATCGATCACGCGCTGCGGATCGAACAGCGTGATGTCGGCATCCGCGCCAACCTGCAAACGCCCTTTCGACTGCAGCCCCAGCCTCTCAGCCGGCAGCAGACTCATCTTGCGCAGTGCGTCCATCAGCGAGACCGCATGCTGCTGGCGCACATAGCGCCCCAACACCCGGGCATAAGTTCCGGCCGCGCGCGGATGACCCTTGCCGTTGTCCAGAATTCCGTCGCTCGCCACCATCACTGTCGGATCCGCCATCGCTACTCGCACCATGTCTTCCGGGATGCTGTGCAGAATCACCATGCCGCCCGTCTTGCGATACTTCGCGAACGTTTCCGCCGTCAATCGCTCGCCCGTTAGCACCCACTGCAGATCGCCGTAGCTGATTCCGCCGGTGCGGCTCTCCCAGCCCGGATCGAAAACCGCCGAAGCGAGATCCGTCATTCCCGCCGTGTACGGATACGCCTCCGTGGTCACATCGATTCCATGCGCCCGTGCTCCAGCGATCATTTCGAGACACAGCGGAACCTCGCGCAATCCCATACTGCCGATGTGCACGATGTGAAGCGACGCGCCCGTGGCCGCGGCATCCGACAAAACCTCCTCGAGCGAGTCGACCACGCCTGGATCGACAGGTCCGCTCGCCCGCATGTGAACATAAATCGCTGCGTGCCTTTGCGCGGCCAGTTGAAAAATTTCAAAAATCTGCTGACGCGTTGTCTTGGGAACATACGCAATCCCCATTCCGATTCCCAACGCCCCTTGATCCAAGCCCTGCCGAATCAGTTCGAGAATCTGCCGCTGCTCTTCGGGCGTTGGCGCGCGATTGGCCGCGTTATCGTGTGGCAAAAACTGCCCGGAATCGTGCACCACAGCCATCGCAGCAGGAATGTGTCCGGATGTCGCACCAAAATTCACACGAGCTTTTCCTTCGCGCGCCGCATACCACGTCGAAACCGGATTCACGCCCACTTCCATCTCGAGCGCCGTCGTTACGCCGTCGCGCGCCTTGTATCCGTAATTCTCGGGCGTCTGCCCGTGCGAGTGGAGATCGATGAAACCCGGCGTCACCACCAATCCCTTCGCGTCGATGACCGTCCGGCCTTGCAATGCCGATTCCGACACAGCCGCGATCTTTCCATCGCGAATGCCGACATTGCGCACCGCGTCGAGATTCGTTTCCGGATCCATCACGCGTCCGTTCGCCAGGACAATGTCAAAGGTTTGGGCGCACAAGCACCCACTCAAGAGAATCAAACCAGCCAGCAGTTTCATAGCGTCTCGCAACTGCTATTCTGTACCATTAATGACCCGCAACGCCCTCCCTTTCCTTGCGGCCGCCGCGCTCGCATTGCCGCTTTCATGCCAGGACGCCCCCAATCTCGCCGAACAATACCGCGATACCGCCAATAAAATCATCGATGCCGCTCTGGTCGATCACGACGGATTGGACAAGCTGGCGTTCCTTTGCGATCGCATCGGAAACCGGCTGAGCGGATCCGCCGGCCTTGAAAAAGCCATCGCCTGGGCAGCGTCCCAAATGAAAGCGGACGGATTGGTGAACGTCGCGACGCCCCCAGTCAAGGTCCCGCATTGGGTTCGCGGCGCGGAAAGCGCTGCGTTACTAGAGCCGGTGGCCAAGCCGCTCACCATGCTCGGGCTCGGCGGCAGCGTGGCGACGCCCAAAAAAGGAATCACCGCCGAAGTGCTGACCGTTTCGAGTTTCGACGAGCTCGAGAAAAAAGGCCGGGACGCCGTGCAAGGCAAAATCGTACTTTATAACGTCCCGTACGAAGGATATGGTCGCACGGTGGCCTATCGCGCGTCCGGTCCCTCGCGCGCAGCGCGGCTAGGAGCGCTCGCCGTTCTAGTCCGCTCAGTCACGCCAGTCAGTTTGCAATCCCCGCACACGGGCGCGCTCGAATATAATCCGGCCGCACCGAAAATTCCCGCCGCGGCGATCACCATTGAAGACGCGACGATGATCCAACGGCTGACCGATGCGGGTAACGTCGTCAAGGTGCATCTGGAAATGGAAGGGCACATGCTCCCGGATGCCGATTCCGCCAACGTGATCGGCGAAATTCGAGGCACCGAAAAACCGGAGGAAATCGTCGTTATGGGCGGCCACATCGATTCCTGGGACGTCGGCGCTGGCGCGCAAGATGACGGCTCCGGCATCATCACCGCTCTCGAAGCGGCCCATCTCATCGTGCAGCTCGGTTTGCATCCGCGCCGCACTCTGCGCGTCGTATTTTGGACCAACGAAGAAAATGGCGGCGCGGGCGGCGCGGCCTATCGCGAGTGGGTGGGCGACCAGATTTCCAATCACGTGGCGGCCATTGAAATGGATGGCGGCGCAGAAAAGCCCAGCGGATTCGGCATCACCGGCCGCGGCGACACGCAAGCCATGGTCGGCAAGCTGCGCGATATCGGAAAACTTTTGGAGCGCATCGACGCCGGTTCGATTCAACCCGGCGGAGGCGGCGCCGACATCGCGCCGTTGATGAAGGATGGCGTTCCCGGCCTAGCGGTCCGCACCGTCGGGACGCATTATTTCGACTGGCACCACAGCCAGGCCGACACCGCCGACAAAGTGAAGCCGGAAGACTTGCGAGCCAACATCGCCGCGATGGCTGTGATGGCTTACATTTTGGCGGACATGCCGGATACTTTGCGGCAGCCTCCGGCGGCTACAAAGTAGTTATTCGGTTGTTCAGTTATTCGGTTCTTCGGTTCCGGCAGACAGTAGCAATCTCGAGAACCGAAGAACTGAATAACCAAAGAACCGATGAACGGTCTTACCGTTGTTCCGATACCGACTTCTCAGCTAACTCGCCCAGGATTGGAAGTTTGTACATCTCATCCTGCGCGGTCTTGATGATCATGAACACCCACGCGCCGAACACCGCTACCTTCATCAGCGCCGGGATGATCTTGTAGAACGGCGGTCCCCACTCGTGCGGGAAACTCAGCAGCGGACTCAGCACCCAGTCCACAATCAGCCACGCCACGAACAGATACAAACCTTGGAACGCATGAAACCGGACTTTCGCGTCTTCGCGGAACCGCGCCGAAGCCAGCACTACGATCGATACCACCCAGCCGACAATCGGGATGTAGCAAAGCAGCGATGCGGTGCGCGAGCTGATCCCCTGCAAATAGTCCGTCGCCGGTTTCGCTTCCGGCTGGCGGCTTCCGCAATGGGCGCAGAACACGTCCCTGTCTCCAACTCCCTGCCCGCATTGGCAACAAAATGGCATTTTCCGGCTTCTATCTCTAACTACGTTACGCGCTCAACACCTGTTCCGCCAATATTACCGCGCTGTGATAGGATGCGAGAAATGCTTCGCTTGACCTTCCTTTTCACAGCATTCATCATCTTCACCGCTGCCAGCGCTCTTGCTCTGCCCTTCTCTTCCAAGAATCTGGAAATTTATTTTATCGACGTCGAAGGCGGCCAAGCCACGCTGATCGTCACGCCAACCGGACATTCGTTGTTAATCGACACCGGCTGGCGCGGCTTCGACGGACGCGATGCGGACCGCATCGTGCAAGCCGCCAAAAACGCCAAGATTAAACAGATCGATTACGTACTGATCACGCACTATCATCGCGATCACGTCGGCGGCGTGCCACAACTCGCCGATCGCATCAAAGTCGGCACCTTCGTTGACCACGGCCCCAATATGGAAGACGCGCGCGTCGTCAAAGAGGACTACACCGACTACGTTAAGGTTTTGCAACGCGTCCCCATCCAACACATGGTAGTGAAGCCCGGCGACACGCTCCCTCTGAAAGGCGTGAATGTGGAAGTGCTCACCGCCGCAGGCGAGCATCTTGCATCGCCGCTGCCGGGCGCAGGACAGCCGAACACCTTCTGCGACGCATCGCCCAAGCGCGAAGCCGATCCATCGGAAAACGCGCGCTCACTCGGAATCCTGCTTACCTACGAACGCTTCCGGTTCATCGATTTGGGCGACCTCACTTGGAACAAAGAGCTGGAGTTGATGTGCCCGAATAATCCCATCGGAACCGTCAGCGTTTATCTGTCATCGCACCACGGCCTCGATCAATCGAACTCGACCGCGCTCGTTGACGCACTGCATCCGCGCGTCGCCATTATGAATAACGGCGCGCGCAAAGGGGGCAGTCCCGCAGCCTGGCAAATCATTAAGGATTCCCCGGGCCTCGAAGATATGTGGCAAGTCCACTATTCGATGGAAGGCGGCAAAGAGCACAACGCCCCGGATAGTTTCATCGCCAACGTCGACGAGCACTGCGAAGGCAAATACCTGCAGTTGACGGCGAAGCCGGACGGATCGTTCGTCGTTTACAACTCGCGCAACAAATTCAGCAAGACCTACGCTCCGAAGTAAATCGGATTCCAGCGGGATCCCTACGATATGGGCGTTGTTTTACAATGCGCCGAATGTTTCGTCTCCCTTGCATAACCGCGATTACTAAAAGTGGATTGGTAGTTCGAGTAGCGAGTCAACGTCCAAAACCGAAGCTCTCGCGGAGGTCCGCAATATATGACCAAATCTCAAAAATATCCGCTTGGGCAAGACGGGTAAGAGCGTAACCGCTCATCGTTTGGCTGAACGCCAAGCTTCCTTCATAGGGTGAATTTCTTTGCGGACCTGCGCGCCGTCGATAATCTCTCCACGCTCCGACTGCAGATAGCCTTCTTCGCGATATGAGCAGACAAAGCTCTCCGTTCCCCATCCGTCCAACTTTCCTCAGCATCCTGCGCTTCCAAAGCGCAGCGTAGCAGCTCTTCCGCGGTCTGATACTGACCGTCCACCTCTCTCCTACTCTTTCCGATTCCCGTTCATTCGCGTTCATTCGCGGCTGAGATTTTTTCTTGACATAGCCAATGAGTTATATAACAATACAGTTATATAAGG
>DATGIH010000127.1:0-4118 GCA_035295865.1 Bryobacteraceae bacterium | reverse complement strand
CTCCTGCATTGCGGCATCACCACGACGGCGGGAAATCTCTCCGGATTTTGCCGGATCGCCGCGCCCAGGCCGATCTTGGCCTGCGCGACGCCATCGCTGCCGCGTTCACCGGAACCGTGCAGAAACAGGATCACCGGCCACTGTTGTTGATTCGTCCAATGTGCGGGTACGAAAACCTGATAAAGATATTCTTCTCCGCGAACGAAAACGGACCGGCTGAGAAACCCAGTCTTCGAATGACGGGCCATGGCGGGTAGCGAGAGCGCTCCTAAAGCGAGCAGGGCACGACGTAGCATCCGTACCAGCTTACTCCGGCCGAACCGCGACCGCGAGGGAGCGCTACCACGATCGCCCGGATCTATCTTGCGCTTGCTTGCGGTCGCGATTCGGTAGCCGCTATTGATGCGCCGCGTTGTGCTTGTCGCGGTAAATCTGCCGGCTCAAGTGATTCTGCTGCCGATTCACCTGCGCTTTCTCCTTGTTCGTCAAGTTGCCGCCGTTCTGCCTGCGATCCCGCCGGATTTCGTGGTTCAACCGCGCTTCTTTTCCTTCTAGATTCCGAGTCTCGCCCGCAGTGAGGCTGCCATTCTCAACGCCTTCCCCAATGCGCCGCTGCTGATTTTCTTTGCGCTGATGAATTTCGCCGGCGAATGCCGCCGTACTCACCATCAATCCAGCCGTTACTAAGGTCAAGAACATCTTTTTCATGGTTGTGTGCCTCCATACCGCTAAGCCCATTCCGCGCGCTGGAGTTTCGGTCAGCAACGTTAAAATCCCGTCACGTAACGGTAAGCCTGTTCTCAACACTGCGCCGGTTGGAAGCGCCTGCGGGATCTGGTACTCTGAGGACGTTTTTGAATCTCCTCGAACTCTTCGATCCATCGCTCATCGGCCGCCGCGCTGCGGTCGCGCTCGAATTCCAGGGCGCCACATTCACGTTCGGCGACCTCGAATCGCGCAGCAATCGAGTGGCGCAGTTTCTGCAATCGCGCGGACTAAAGCAGGGCGATCGCTTGTGCGTTTACCTGTCCAACTGCGTCGAGATGATCGATCTGTATCTCGCGTCCATCAAATTGGGCGCGATTTTTGTCCCGATCAACATCCTGTATCGCGACCGCGAAATCACGCACATCCTAAGCGACGCCGAACCAACCGTAACTGTGGGACAAGCCTTCGGCTTGTCAGTTTCTGAATTAAACCAATCCGCCGCGAATTTTCCCGATGAACGCCCCCACGCAACGTTAACCGGTAACACCCCCGCCGGCATCATCTACACATCGGGCACCACCGGAACCTCAAAAGGCGCCGTCCTCACGCACAACAATTTCGCCGCCAACGCCCGAACTCTTCTGGAAGCCTGGAAAATCTCGAGCGCCGACCGGCTGCTGCTTGCGCTCCCTCTCTTCCACGTCCACGGCCTCGGCAATGGATTGCATTGCTGGCTCGCCAGCGGCTGCCGCATGCGCCTGCTCGAACGCTTCGATCACCAAAACATCGCCGCAGAATTCCTCGACTTCGCGCCCACGCTCTTCTTCGGCGTTCCCGCGATGTACGTCCGCCTGTTGGATATTCCGAAGGAAGACGCCCGCCGCATCGGCGCCTCCATGCGGCTCTTCGTCTCCGGATCCGCCGCGCTCTCGCCCCAAACCTTCGAGGAGTTCCGTGCGAAGTTCGGCCACACCATCCTCGAACGCTACGGCATGAGCGAGACCCTGATGAATATCGGTAATCCCTATGACGGTGAGCGCCGTCCCGGCAGCATCGGATTGCCATTTCCCGGCGTATCCGTGCGATTGCTCGATGCCGAAGGGAATGCAGTTCCGGATAACGAACCCGGCGAGCTGTTCCTGCAGGGTGAAAACATCTTCGCCGGATATTGGCGGCGAGACGAAGCCACGCGCACGGCTTTCCATGACGGATATTTCCGCACCGGCGATCTCGCCGCTCGCTCTGCAGATGGTTACTACACATTGTGCGGACGCAAGAGCGACCTCATCATTTCCGGCGGCTTCAATATTTACCCGCGGGAGATCGAAGAATTTCTCGAAGAGCAGGATGGCGTGGCCGAAGCAGCCGTCGCCGCCGCGCCGGATCGCGTCCGCGGTGAAGTTCCGGTTGCCTATCTGGTCGCCAACGGTCCGCTGGATTTGCAAGCCATCGAAGCGCGCTGCCGCGAAAAGCTGGCGTCCTTCAAAATCCCGCGTTCCTTCGTTGTCGTAGAAAAGCTGCCGCGCAACGCCTTGGGCAAATTGCAAAAGCACCTCTTGCTCCGCTAAACCTGAGAGTCGTGGTCAACGCCAGGCAGCATGATGTTGCGATAATCGCAGCAGCATGGCAAAAGAGGGCGCAGTCAGCGTGACGATCGCGGAGGGTGGGAGAATCGTGATCCCAGCCAGCTATCGCCGCGCTCTGGGCGTGCGCCCAGGAGACGAAATCGTGCTGCGCTTGGAAGAGAGCGAGGTCCGGATCACGTCTCGCTCCAATGCCCGGCTGCGCGCTCAGGAATATGTCCGCGCCATGAAACGCAAGGGCAGATCGATGCTCAAACAACTCATCCGTGAGCGGCGCGCCGCGGACGATTAGTAAGGAAGAATCCTGTTCGAAGGAAGTGCCAAGCATCCGTGACGAAGCGCCAGTGAGCGCTATCAACATCGCGGAATGGTGAGCTCTACAAAAAATGCAGGACTGTCGCTGGGCGATCGTGCGTGCCCCGCGACAGCCCTGCAGCTAAATGTTCGAACCATCACGGCGGATCAACAATGGAAGTCCGTCAAGGAATCCGCGTTTATCGGCGTTCATCTGCGGCCATTTCATGGGGTGCCTTGGACGATCGGACCAGGCGTCCGGATTCACGTTATCCGTTAACCGAACGCCCACCCCGCAGAAACTCCGCCACCACCCGCGGAACGCTGGCATCGAATCCTACGACGCCCAACTGCCATGCATCGTCTGGATCCGTTGCATAACAGGTCTCGGAAGCCGGATCGATCACCACCAGCTTCGCCGCGATTCCGCTCGAACGCCGGTAGCGCTCCAGCGAATGCGTCAATTTCGGGCAATTCGCTGTTACGATAACGAACGCGTCCAACGCAAGACCGCGATTTTCCGCATCTCGCATGGCGAGCGCCGGATCGAAGAACTGGCGCTGCTCTTCGATTCGCTCACTTACCTGCTCGATACGATCCTGCCGCGTAATACCTGCAGGCCACATCGTGCAGCGCGGCTCCCGTCTCAGGTAGGACATGGCAAGTGCGGCCGATTCTCTGCCGGCCGCATCCAGCGCCAGGTACAGGCGATCGCCAATCGGCTCGATATTCCGAACGCCAGGTAAAACGCCTCTTCCAACGCATTCGCAATGCTCGATACGGCCCCCGGCGCCAGCCGGTAAGCATCCAGCACCTCCAGCAAGGCCGCCGGGTGAATCCGCGAGTTCCGGATGCGCTTGCGGTCGATCAACCGCGCTACCACCAACGCCGTAACAGGACTTTGGGGCTCGAGCAATCCAACCTCTGTCAATCTGCCGACCTGGCTCACCAAATCCTGGTACGACAACGATGGAAGCAAAGCCTCCCAAACCAGCCTGGACTCCAGCCACTGAGCCGGAATCATCGAAGAGCTCAGCCGGTTCTCTTCGATGAGCGAAACCACTTCATCCTCGCTCGCCGATTTCTTCGCCAGCTCATATCCGCGAACCTGGCGCAAATCGCTCGCCAGAATCTCAGGCGTCGCCAGATGCCCAAGCTCGCCCTCCACGGCCCACTGAAACAGCGCGTTGTGGACCGCGGTCGCTGCCTTAGGATGTGATAAGCGGAGCAGATCGCGATGCGACCAGCCGTTATGCTCCATGGTTTCGAGCATCCGGTAAGCCAGCTCGGAACCCGGCTGATTCAGATACCAGGCCGCGATCGCGCTTCGCAAACCGCGTCCCCAGCCGCGGAAATTCTCGGCGAATGCGGCGAAGGTGCAGAGCTGCGCGCTGGTTCGTGCTACCTGCGGCAGCGCGTTCAGAGCGGCGCCGATGGTCTCCGCATCCGCGAAACCCGGACTCGCTGCCAACGCGAGAACGAACAGCGCAGCATCGGTGCTCGCAGCCCGGCCGGAAAGCGAGATCTCCACCG
>DATGIH010000126.1:0-8969 GCA_035295865.1 Bryobacteraceae bacterium | reverse complement strand
CTCGGACGCCGTGGTGCTTTTCTCAGGGAAAGATCTCTCGGAATGGGTGCACCAGGACGGCCGTCCCGCGCAATGGCCCGTCGAGCTTGGCGTCATGACGTGCAAGACCGGCACCGGCGATATTTATAGCAAGCACAAATTCCAGAGCGCGCAGATTCACGTGGAATTCTCCACGCCCAACATGCCCGAAGCCAAAAGCCAGGCGCGCGGAAACAGCGGTGTCTACATTCAGGGCCGTTACGAAATCCAGGTGCTCGATTCTTATCAGAACCCCACCTACGCCAACGGATCCTGCGGCGCCCTTTATGGTCAGTACGCGCCGTTGGTGAACGCCTGCCGTCCGCCCGAGCAGTGGCAGAGCTACAACATCATCTTCCACGCCCCCAAATGTTCAGATGGCAAAGTAACCGAACCCGGCACGCTGACAATTCTTCAGAACGGCATCCTGGTGCAGGATCACGTAACCATCAAAGGGGTCACACCCGGGGCGGCCGATGAACGCGTCTGCGAACCAGGCCCGCTCCGCCTGCAGGACCATTACCACCCCGACGTAAAACAAACGTTCATGCGTTTCCGCAACATCTGGTATCGTCCCCTGGACTAGCCGCGAGAAACGCCGAGCGACAAACGTTATTTCTTCAACCACAAGTCGAGAAACCGGTCCGCCAAATCGGCCGGGATCTGAGCGGTCACTTCCGCGTGGTTTTGCTGCGCCGTAATCTGGATGGCATCGTATAGTTGCAGCAACTCCGGATGATTGTCCGGCGTGTTCAGCCTTCCGATCCCCACCACGCCTTTCAACATGTCATGCACGAACTTAGCGTCGCGCTCGGTTTTGCAAACCACCCGGGCATCCAGGCCAATCCCGGAACTGAGGTCCATCCCGATCGTCGCGGTATCGATCGACTTCAGCGCGCTCACAATATTTGCCAGATTGCTGTCGCGCGGAATGGTCAGGTTCAAGCTCTGCACGCCGCCCGTCAATGCCGCCCACACCTGATCGTTTCCCGGGATCGTCCGGATCAAATCTTGTAGCGCCTGGGGCAATCCACCCACCGAACCGCGATCCATGATGGAATGCAGATCCGCGGGCTGCCCCACCAGCGCCGTCGAGCTGTTCAAGAAAACAAATGCGAGCCGTTGCGATTCGAATACATCATGGCCCTTATAACCGCTCCGTGTAGCGCCGCGCGCCTCCAGCCGTTTCTCCAAATCCGGAACGTTGAACTTACCGCGCGCCATCAACACGCCGCTCTTGCCGTTGGAGCACGACAGCACCTGGTCCAGATCCTTCCTTGGATCCAACCCCGTTTGCCTGGTGAATTCGTCCAACTGTGTCAAAGGCACGCGGCTGAGCAGCTTCTGGTAAACCGGCGCTTGCCGTACTGCATCGATGTTGCCGCTTACGATGAACACCGTGTCGGCGGGTATCAGTTTCTCGAGCGCCGGATCGATGCGGACCGAACCGCTTTTCTTCGCCTGGCATCCCACTAACGCCACGCACAGCGCAACCGCGCAGACCAGCCGCATCAAAAATCCCGCCTTGCGAAAATCCACAGCGACAGCGTGAGCACAACCGCGGCAAATACCGCCGAAGTCCAAATGGGCATGAATCCATCGAATGCGCGGCTCTGAATCGCGTTCAGCGTTATGCTTCCCAAGTCGAAGATCTTCGGCAAAACGTAATACAGCGTTCGCCAGATCTGGCGCGACCACTCCGATGAGAGCAATTTCAACATGATGTTGGTCTGAGCCAGGACAATGCTCATCACCATTAAAGCGGCCGCCACCATGGTAGCCAGCGCCGCGCTCTCAAACAGGACGCCCACCAGGATCACCACCGACAGCAACACCGCAAACGCGAAAATCGTGGTGGCAATCGTCACCAAAAACAGCGGCGACCAGATATGTGTCTTGATGCCGAGGATCGTCCACACACCCAACACCAGATAAATGATGTTGCACGAAACTACCAGGACGTTGCCGACGTAACGCCCGAGCAAAATATGAACTCGCGACACCGGCTTCGATAGCAGCAATTCAATGCGGCCCGGTTCCAGCACGCTCGGAATTAATCCGGCGGAAGCGAATACCGCGAGAAACATTCCCCAGCTGTAAAGAAACGCCGCAATTCCGCCATAAACACCGCGCACCACTTTGTCCACATCCCGCGTGCTGTTGAACCTGCCGAAAGCCGACACTGCGGCTAGCCCGCCTTCCACAAGATCGATCCGAAGCAAAAACAGGAAAAACAGAATCATCGCGGTGGACAGGCCGAACAATCCCCAGAAAATCTTTCGCGCGAATGCTTCGCGAAACGTATCGCGGATCAATGCCGCGCTGGCTGTCATGGAGTCTCTCACTTCTCCACCGTCCGCACGAAAACGTCTTCCAAGGTGCTGGTAGTGGGCGCGAGAGATTCA
This sequence comes from Bryobacteraceae bacterium, assembly GCA_035295865.1. Classification (GTDB taxonomy): domain Bacteria; phylum Acidobacteriota; class Terriglobia; order Bryobacterales; family Bryobacteraceae; genus Palsa-89. Next base: position 6,546 of record DATGIH010000126.1, on the reverse strand, counting down.
ATCTCACACTGCTGCTGGCGTAGCAGGTCCACTGCTTCATTCACCAATTGCCGGGTCGGGAATTGGAAATCCGCGAAGCCGTTTCTGGTTGCGAACGAGGTCGCCTTCCCGCGCAACGCCTCCAGGAGCGCTTCGGGAACTTCCGCCACAGTCAGTTTGTAGCCTTTGCCCGCGGTGAGATCGTGCATCTTTCCGCTGAGCGCCACCTTGCCCTTGTGCAGGATCGCTACCTCGCGGCAAAAAGTTTCTACCTCCACCAACAAGTGCGAGTTGATGAAAATGGTGACGCCTTGCTCTTCAAATTTCGTAAGCACATCCCGGATCTGCCGGCGCCCCACCGGATCCACGCCATCCGTCGGCTCGTCCAGAATCAACATCGATGGCGAATGAATCAGCGCCTGCGCCAGGCCCAGCCGCTGCAACATGCCTTTCGAGTATTTGCCGATCCGCACGCCGCCCCATTGATCCAGGCCCACCAGCTCCAGCATCTCCGGAATCCGCTTCCGCCGCTCCACCGAGTCCAACCCCGAAAGAGCAGCATAGAAATCCAACATGCCGGCGCCAGTGAAGTATGTCGGAAACCGATGGTTCTCCGGCAAATAGCCGATCGGTCGCCGGGCCTCCGGTTCTCGCGCATTGCGCCCAAAAATCAGAGCGCTGCCTCGCGTCGGATGCACGGCGGAGAGCAGCATCTTGACAAACGTCGTCTTCCCCGCCCCGTTCGGACCCAGCAATCCGAAAATGGTTCCGCGCGGAACTTGCAGCGAGATGCCATCCACCGCCCGGACTTCCCGCCGCTTCCAGCGCGATCGATACACTTTCGCCAGTTCGGATGTCTCGATCGCGTATTCGGATGGCACTCAACCCTAGCATACGCAGGAATCATCCCAGTTTGTTCCCCGTATCGAACCGCGACCGCCAGGGAGCGCAACCACGGCATTGTCACAGTTTGAAAGCCGCCCGCAATTGTCATAGAATTATAAGGACCCCAACCAAAATGTCTTCCGGCGATGTTAGAAATCCTCTACTGCGCGTCCAATTTCAAATCCCTTTCGACCAAATTCGGGCCGAACACGTCGAGCCCGCGGTCGCCGAACTCCTGAGCGACGCCCAAGCCCAGCTCGACCGGTTGACATCCGACGCGAGCCCGCGCACCTTCCACAACACCATGGAGCCGCTGGATGTCCTAACCGAACGCCTGGATTATGCCGTCGGAATTGTGCGCCATTTGGAAGCGGTCGCAACCACTCCCGAATTGCGCGCCGCCTACAACGCCGTGCAGCCGCAGGTCAGCGCCTTCCATTCCTCGCTGCCGCTGAATGAAGCTCTCTGGAAAGCAGTTCAGTCCTACGCCGCCACCAGCGAAGCGAAGAACCTTTCGGGCGCGCGCCGCCGCTTTCTCAACAAGACCATCGACAATTTCCGCCGCCACGGCGCCGAACTCGATGCCGCCGGAAAGGCCCGCATCGCCGAGATCGATGTCGAGCTCTCGAAACTCACCATCCGCTTTTCCGAAAATGTGCTCGATTCCACCAATGAATTCGAGTTGGTGATTCGCGAGGAAAGCAAGCTGGCCGGACTTCCGGAAAGCGCCGTCGCCATGGCGCGGGAAAGCGCCCGATCCAAAGGCCTGGAAGCTCCCGCTTGGCGATTCACGCTGCAAGCGCCCAGCTACATCGCTTTGATGACTTATTTGGACGACTCCGAGATCCGACGCCAGGTCTATGAGGCATATGTAAACCGCGCTTTGGAGGGTGACCGCGACAATCGTCCCGTCATTCAGCGCATTTTGGAACTCCGCCGCGCTAAGGCGAATCTCCTGGGCTATCGCGATTTCGCGGATCTGGTGCTGGAAGATCGCATGGCGCACAAAGGCGAGCGCGCGCAGGCGTTCCTCGCCGATCTCAAAGCCAAAACGGACGCCCATTTTCAAAAGGAAAACTACGAGCTCGAAGCCTTCGCCGGACGCGGCGAGCTCCACCCGTGGGACGTTCCCTACTATTCGGAAAAGCAGCGCACCGCGCTTTACGATTTCGATGAAGAAGCGCTTCGTCCGTACTTTCCGCTCGACAGCGTAGTCGACGGAATGTTCGAAATTGTCCAGCGTCTCTACGGAATTCGCGTTATAGAAAAACCTGGAGCGCCGGCTTGGAATCCGCAGGTGAAGTACTACGAGATTCACGACGATTCGCGCGGACACGATACGATGATCGGCGCCTTCTACGCCGATTGGTTCCCGCGCGAAAACAAGCGCGGCGGAGCTTGGATGGACGCCTTCATTACCGGCGTCGACTTCGGCAATCGCTTCGAACCGCACGCCGGATTGATCTGCGGCAACCTTACCCCGCCCGGCGCCGATCGCCCCTCTTTGCTCACACATCGCGAAGTCCAAACGATTTTCCACGAATTTGGCCATCTGCTCCACCACTGCTTGAGCCAAGTGGAAGTTCGCAGCCTCGCTGGCGCGAACGTCGCTTGGGACTTCGTCGAGTTGCCTTCGCAAATCATGGAGAACTGGTGCTGGGAGCGCGAAGCGCTGGATCTTTTCGCGCGCCACTACCAGACCGGCGCGCCCGTCCCGCAGGATCTATTCGAAAAAATGCAGCGCGCCCGCAATTTCCGCGCTGCCAACGCGCAAATGCGTCAGCTCGGTTTTGGATTTGTGGATCTCGCGCTGCATCGCGACTATTCGGCGCAGGCCCACCCGGATGTTCTCGCCTACGCGCGCGACATCCTGCAAGCTTTCACCCCCGCCAAACTGCCGCTCCACTACGGAATGATCGCCAGCTTCACGCACCTCTTCGCCAGCCCGATCGGCTATGGCGCCGGCTACTACTCTTACAAGTGGGCCGAGGTTCTGGATGCCGACGCGTTCACCCTGTTCCAGGACAGCGGCATCTTCAGCCGCGATGTCGGCGCTCGTTTCCGCGAAAACATTCTCGCGCGCGGTGATAGCCAGGATCCGGCCGAGCTATACCGTACCTTCATGGGCCGCGATCCCGATCCGAACGCCCTGCTCGAACGCTCCGGCCTCCTGACCACCAAGTAACCGTGGGGCGGACCCCCAGGTCCGCGGCCGACGCCCTCGTCGGCCTTTTCCCCGCAACCCAACCCCCGCCGATGTAATCTAATCATCGGAGGCGGCGCATGAAATCCAGCATTCCGCTCGGGCGCGTGTTTGGCATCGAAGTAGGCCTGCATTACAGTTGGTTCCTGATCGCTCTGCTGATCACCATGTCGCTGTCCGGCCAGTTCCAAGCTGTCCACCCAGGCTGGGGCGCGTCCGTGATCTGGACCACAGCTCTGATGACCGCCCTCCTTTTCTTCGCGACATTGCTGGCGCATGAACTTTCACACGCCTTGGTCGCGAGAAGCCGCGGCCTCACAACGAAATCCATCACACTCTTCGCGCTCGGCGGCGTCGCCCAAATCGAAAAGGAACCGGAAGACGCAAAAACCGAATTTCTGGTCGGCAGCGTCGGACCCTTCTCCAGCGCCGTCATGGGATGCGTCGCTCTGGCCATCGCGGCGGCCGGAGGCTGGCGATTCGGCTTGGAACCGCGCACCCCGGTTCTCGCGATGCTTGTCTGGCTGGGCTACATCAACCTCATGCTGGCGGCCTTCAACCTCATCCCGGGATTCCCGCTCGATGGCGGCCGCATTCTGCGCGCCATCATCTGGCTCGCCACCGGCAACAGCACGCGATCCACGCAGCTCGCCGCGCGCATCGGCCAACTCGTCGCGCTCGGATTCATCGCGCTCGGGATCTTCCGCTTCTTTGGGGGCGCCGGAATCGGCGGATTGTGGATCGCCTTCATCGGCTGGTTCCTGATGCAGGCCGCGGGCGCCAGCTACAACTCCGTGACTTTGGGCGCCAACTTGAAGAATGTCCGCGTGAGCGATGTGATGACCAACGATTGCCAATCGATCGACGGCAATCTCAACGTGCAAACGTTCGTGGAAGAACACTTACTCCGCAGCAGCCGCCGCTGTTTTGTCGTGGAACAGAATGGCGAAATGCTGGGTCTGGTGACTCCCAACGAGGTCACGAATCTGGAGCGCCAGCGCTGGCCCTTCACCACGCTCTACGACATCATGCGCCCCATCGATCAAGTCCACACCGTCACCCCATCCACGCCAGTCATGGAAGCGCTCGAAACCATGGGCCGCGACGACGTCAATCAGCTCCCCGTAGTCACAGGCAATCATCTGGACGGCATCGTCACACGCGCCAATGTGATTCAATTTCTGCACACTCGCGCGCAATTGTCGCGTTAGGCCGTAGCGCACGCACTCCTGCGTGCCGCGTTCCCACTCGTGGGAACGCATTCCCCGAAGTTTCAATCCCCGCCTTCTGTAAAGTTTGGTAAAGTAGGCGCAGTGAGAGTAGTTTTCGTGGCAGCTTGGGCGCTCGGTTGCTGCGCTGCTTCCATCGACGATCAACAATTCAACGGCCGCTGGGATATCAGTGTCAATGGATTGTCGTCTCCGCGGGCGTGGTGGTTGGAAGTGTCTGGCGCGGGCACCAACACCCTAAAAGCAAAATTCGTTGGTCCGCCCATCGGTCAACTGGATGAAATCCCGAAGCTCTCCATCGCCGACGGAGAACTGCGCTTCGCCTTGGAAGGCCGCTTTCACCAACAACAGCGCAATTTGGAAAAAGGATTGTACTGGGCGCGGCTCGAAAACGGCAAATTGAAAGGCACCTTTGAAATCGAAGGCGATCCTTCTTCTTACCTTGAATGGACCGGCACTCGTGCTCCCGCCATGCCTGAAAAAGATGACGGCACCTGGAAAAAAGGCGACGCGGTAATTCTCTTCGACGGCCACGATCTCAACGGCTGGCAGGCGGCCGCGCCCGGCCACCCCTCCGGATGGATCGTGAAAGAAGGCGTCCTCACCAATACCGCCAACGCCATCAATCTGGTCTCGGAAAAGAAGTTTTTCAACTTCAGCATGGATGCCGAATTCCGCCTTCTTCCGCACTCCAACAGCGGGATCGCTCTGCGCGGACGCTATGAGCTGCAATTGATCGACGATTCCGACAAGCCCGCGTCCAATCATGGCAGCGGCTCCATTCTCGGACGTCTCGCGCCGACGCTCAACGCCGCATCTCCCGCCGGCGAATGGCAGACCGTCTCGGTTCGGTTGATCGGCCGGCAGGTAACGGAAATCTTCAACGGCATTCGCGTGATGGATCGCCTGACCATCGACGGACCCACCGCCATCGCGCTCGACGCCAACGAATCCGAGCCTGGTCCCATCCTCCTGCAGGGCGACCGCGGCCAGGTGGAATTCCGCAAACTCGTCGTCTACCCGCTCATCAAACAGCATTGAGCGCTGCGAAATCAGCTAAGCTCTATCGAGTGCGCGGCCGTGTGCAAGGCGTGGGATTCCGCTATTTTGTCGAGCACTCGGCAACTTCGCTCGGATTATCCGGCTGGGTGCGCAATCGCGACGATGGCACCGTAGAGGTTTACGCGCTCGGCGCCCAGGAACAGCTCTCCGAGCTCGCGGGTCTGCTGTGGAAAGGTCCACGCTGGGCCGAAGTCCGCGGCGTCGATGAGTCCGAAGCCGCGGTAGAACACGTCCGCGGATTTTCCGTCCGGCAGTAATTTACCGAACTGCGACCCAAGGGAGCACTACGCCAACGCCGCAATAAACTTCCCCAACTCCGGTGGACCCTGTTGCGAATAACCACCGCGGCGCTGCGCGGCAAAAATCTGCGCCTCCGCATCCGCTTCCATCGCAGCAGCCTGCGCCGCCACCATCCGATCCTGCGTCGACGGATCCGCCGGCGCATTGGCCGCCGCTTGAATAATCTTCGCTTTCTGTACGGTCGCTTCGGGCCCCGACGGATCCGGACTCGTATCCAGCGTCACTTCGCCGCCCACCGCGTAGCGCCGGCCATCCGGACCCACTGCATACGTATATGAAGGCCCTCCCGTGGCATATGGGCCCGCCGCGGAAAGATGCGCCTGTTCGTGCTCCCTCACATGATGATCCGTAATTTCCAGTTGACTGATCTCTTTGAGCTTCTCGGCGTCCAGCTTGCCCGGAGTCGCGCTCGACGGCAATTTCGAAGCTGCTAAGGAAGTAATGGCGGTCACAATCTTGTATCCGTTGCTTATCGGCAGCATTCGCGAAATCATGAGCTAAAATTGCTTGTACCATGACACTGCGCGAATTTTTCCTCGAACGGCGCCGCGCGGAGCTTCCCGTTTTCCTGCGCGTCCTTCAAGCGCTTCCCGTGGAAGCCGCTGAATACAAGCCAGATGAACGGTCGCCCACAGCCCGCCAGATCGCCTGGACTCTCACCAATGAACTGCAATCGTGCATCGATGCAGCCACCAAATTTAAAGGCGAATGGAATCCCGCGCCGGCCCCGCCCCTGCCCGAGGTAGTGAAATTATTCGAACAGCGATCCAACGAGTTAATCAATGTCGTGGCTAAAATGGACGACGCTTCCTGGAATCGCCCCGCGCAGTTTTTCTACAACGGAAAAATGGTATCGGAACAGCCGGTCGGTCAGTTCCTCTGGTTCAT
>DATGIH010000125.1:0-25323 GCA_035295865.1 Bryobacteraceae bacterium | reverse complement strand
CTCGCACATGCGCAATGAGGGCGATCATGAGATGGAAGCCATCGATGAGCTGATCTCCATCGCGCGTCAGGCGAAAATTCCGGCCGAGATCTATCATCTGAAAGTCGCAGGGCAGCAGAATTGGGGGCGTCTGCCGGAAGTGATCAAGAAAGTGGAGGACGCGCGGGCTTCGGGGCTCAAGATCACCGCTGATATGTACACGTACACCGCAGGTGCAACGGGCCTGGATGCGTCCATGCCGCCTTGGGTGCAGGAGGGCGGATTGCAAGCGTGGCGCAAACGGCTGCAGGATCCGGAGACGCGCGCCCGCGTAAAGCGCGAGATGAGTTCGCCTGGCGCGAATTGGGACAATCTCTATCTCGCCACCGGCTCGCCCGATAAAATCCTGCTGATCGCGTTCAAAAGCGAGAAACTGAAGCCGCTCACCGGCAAAACGCTGGGCGAAGTCGCGCGGATGCGGCATTCTTCGCCAGAGGAAACCGCGATGGATCTGGTGGTGGAAGACGATTCGCGCATCGGCACTGTGTACTTTTTGATGAGCGAAGACAACCTCCGTAAACAGATTGTTCTTCCCTGGCTGAGTTTCGCCTCCGACGCGGATTCCATGGGCAACGATGGAATTTTCCTCAAAGCGAGCGCCCATCCGCGCGCCTTCGGAAACTTCGCGCGAGTTTACGCTAAATATGTGCGCGATGAAAAGCTGCTGACCGTGCAAGAGGCAGTGCGAAAGATGACTTCGCTTCCCATCGCGAATCTCGGCATCGCGAAGCGCGGTGTTCTGCGCGAGGGATATTTCGCCGATGTCGTGGTGTTCGATCCAGCGACCATCCAGGATCATGCGACGTTTGAAAAACCTCTTCAATACGCAACGGGGGTTTCCGAAGTATTCGTGAACGGCGTGCAGGTGATCAAATCGGGCGAGCATACGGGTGCAAACCCCGGGCGCGTGGTCCTGCGCGCACGTTGATGACGGAGCATGGATAGTTATCCAGTACTATCTGGGACTCGGCCAGTGTGAAGATTCGGTGAAATCGGGATAGGATGCCATTGGGCGGTTTGCTTGGTCTCAAACCGCTCGGCTTTGATTGGCAAGCCCGCTCCACCGCTGGAGCGGGTTCTAAGAGTCAACAGCCGCACCCTCGATATACTGAGTCATGCGCTGGATTCTGCTAATCGCCGGAACTTCGGCGTTGCTGGCGCAGTCGCCTTCTCCGGACGCAGCGGGCGTTGAATTTTTCGAGAAGAATATCCGGCCGGTTCTGGTCAGCCGCTGCTATGTCTGCCACAGCGCTTCTGCGCCAAAAGTGCAGGGTGGATTTCAGCTGGATAGCCGCGATGCGATGCGCAAAGGCGGAAACTCCGGATCCCCGATCACGCCAGGCGATCCGGATTCCAGCTTGCTGATCAAAGCGCTCAGGTATACCTATCCAAATTTGAAGATGCCGCCAGGCAGGGCGCTTGCACCGGACGTGGTCGCGCACTTCGAGCAGTGGATTCAGATGGGCGCGCCGGATCCTCGGACTGATACCCCGAAGACCGTGCAGTCCAACAAATCGCGCGACTGGTGGTCTTTCAAGCCGCCGATGCGTCCGGAAATTCCGGTTGTGGCTGATTTGAGCTGGCCCAAAACACCAATCGACAACTTCATTCTGGCGAAGCTCGCCGAGGCGAAGTTGAAGCCCTCAGTTGCTGCCGACAAGCGGACGCTGATTCGCCGGGCATCTTATGACTTGATCGGTCTGCCGCCCACGCAGGCGGAAATCGATGCGTTCGTGAGCGATCCAGCGCCGGATGCATTCGAAAAAGTGGTGGACCGTTTGCTCGCATCGCCGCAGTACGGCGTGCGCTGGGGGCGGCATTGGCTAGATGTAGCGCGCTACGCCGACACCGCGGATGGTCCGGATCGTTTTGCATTTTCGTATACGTACCGCGATTGGGTGATCCGTGCGTTCAATGAAGACCTGCCGTTCGACCAGTTCGCCCGGAAGCAGATCGCTGCGGATTTGCTGAAGCCTTCGGATTCGCGCGATCTCGCGGCGCTCGGCTTCATTACATTGGGCCGAAGCGTTCCGAAGGGCAAGCACGACATGATCGACGATCGGATCGACGTCATCACGCGCGGTTTCCTCGGCATGACGGTCACCTGCGCGCGCTGCCACGATCATAAGTTCGATCCCATTCCGACGCGCGATTACTATTCGCTTTATGGAATCATTGCCAATTCGACGGAACCGGTCGAGTATCCGCTTCTCGGTGCGGAGGACGCGACGTCACCCCTGGTTCGGCAATACCGGCTGGGCATGGAACGGCGCCAGGAGATGCTCGACGAATTTAAGACCCGGCGGCATCGCCAATTGGTGGTCGAGTTTCGTCAAGGTTCCTGGATTGCGCGGTATCTGGTAGGAGCGCAGCAGGCAATGGGGATGGGAAATGCGGAAATAGAAGCGCTGTGCCGCAATCGCGATTTCAAACTTTATATGCTGCGGCGCTGGCGCGAATATATGCGCGCGGCGAAGGAGCGAAAAGATCCTGTTTTCGCGCTTTGGAACGCATTGGCCGCGATTCCCGCGGACGGGTTTGCTGCTCAAGCAAAGCAGATCCTCCAAAACATTCCGGCGAATTCGAATCCGTTGGTCGCTCAGGCGTTCGCAGACGCGCCACCGGCTTCGCTGGAAGATGTCGCAAAGACATACGGCGACTTGCTCGCAAATTGGGATGCCGCGGGTGTGAATCCGAATCCGGACAAAGAAGCATTGCGCCTTGTGCTGCGGGGCGCAGGCGCTCCGACGAATGTCCCACTCGAAGATTTTGTCGAGATCCGGGGAGATGGCGGCGACGACAACATCCTGGGTGGCTTAGAGAGCGCGATTCGCGGATGGGAAGTGGAGTTCAGTTATCGCGGCCTCGCTCCGCGCGCGATGGCGCTGCAGGAGTCGGCGAAAATTATTCCAGCTCACGTGTTCTTGCGTGGAAATCCGAACAATCCAGGCGTCGAAACACCTCCGCACTTTCTTTCCGCTTTGGATACCGGCCAGCGGCCGTTTGAGCACGGCACCGGACGGTTGGATTTGGCGAACGCGGTGGCGGACCGCAACAATCCCGTGACGGCGCGCGTAATCGTGAATCGAGTTTGGCAGTGGCACTTCGGGCGCGGAATTGTCGCGAGCCCGAGCGATTTTGGAACACGCGGCGATCCGCCCACGAATCCGGAATTGCTCGATTATCTTGCGGCGCGCTTCATGGACGAAGGATGGTCCATCAAGAAGCTGCACAAATGGATCATCCTGTCGAGCACGTATCAGCAATCCAGCGCCGATCGCTCGGATGCGCGCGCGGTGGATCCGGAAAACAAGCTCGTCTGGCGGATGAACCGGCAGCGGCTGGATTTCGAATCGCTGCGCGATTCCATTCTGTTTGTTTCCGGTCAACTCGATCCCGCGATCGGTGGATCGCCCTTCGCTTTGAATGCGCAGCCCGCAGTGCCGCGCCGTACGGCTTATGCGTATCTAGAGCGCGGTCACATCCCGCAGGAAATGGGCGCGTTCGATTTCGCAATCCCGGAAGCTCATGTGGCGCAGCGATTCCTCACCACAGTTCCGCAGCAAGCGCTGTATCTGATGAACAGCGCGTTCGTTCTGGAGCAATGCAAGCATTTGATAGCGCGCCCGGAGCTGCAAGCGGAAGCGGGCGAGCGTGTCAGTCAGCTGTATCGCGTGGTTTTCGGGCGCGGCGCGACAAGCGAGGAAGTCCGAGCCGCGCTCGATTATGTGCAAGGGGAAAAACAAAGCCAGGATGCGGCGCCGCCGGCCGTCTGGCAGTACGGTCTGGCATCCACGGATGAGGCCCGCCGCATCCAGAAATTCGAACCGCTGAAATATTTCATCGAACAGAAATGGCAGCCCGTATCCATTACGCCACAGCCGGTATTTGGCGATGCGGAACTTTCCGCCAAAGGCGGCATGCCGACGGACGACCCCTCGAAAGCAATCGTACGCCGCTGGGTTTCGCCGATCAGCGGCACGGTAGAAATCAGTGGCGCCATCGGGCACGAAGTAACAAATAAGCCGGAGGAGTATCACAAAGAGTGGGGCGACGGAGTGCGCGCGCGGATCGTTCTTAATGGCACTAAGAAGTTGGCGGAAGAAATCGTGTACAACCGCAAAGCCGATCCCACTGTGAAAGGGTTGGCAGTCGCTCCGGGCGATACCATTGACTTTATGGTGGACTGCCGTACCGATTCGGAGAATGACGGCTTCGAGTGGGCGCCAGTGGTGACTGCTGGAAGCAAAGTGTGGGACGCGAAGAAGGATTTCGCGGGTCCGCCGCCGCTCTCTTTGAACGCGTGGGAAAAGCTGGCGCAGGTGCTGTTTGAGACCAGCGAATTTGCTTTTGTGGATTAAGACAATATGGCGCAACATCCAGTGATGAGTGGTTACGGACTCAGCCGCAGGCAACTGCTGAAGCAGTCGGGCATGGGTTTCGGCTCGCTCGCGCTCGGCGCACTGTTCAGTAATGCCGCGTCCGCTGCCACAACTACGTTGCATGGACCGCTCGCACCGCATCCGCCCCAATTCGCGCCCAAAGCAAAGCGCGTGATCCATCTGTTTATGAATGGCGGTCCCTCGCAGGTGGATACATTCGATCCGAAGCCGATGCTCGTGAAATACGCGGGCAAGGCGATTCCGCTCCACATGCAAACGGAGCGGCGCACAGGGGCGGGTTTCCCGTCGCCCTTCCAATTTATTCAACAGGGCCAAAGCGGAATTGCGGTTAGCGAAATCTTTCCGGAAGTCGGGAAGTGCATCGACGACATCTGCGTGATTCGGTCGATGATGAACGAGATTCCCAATCACGAGCCATCGCTGATGATGATGAACTGCGGCGATCTGCGGCAGGTACGTCCGAGTTTTGGATCGTGGGTGACTTACGGGCTCGGATCGGAGAATCAGAATCTGCCGGGGTACATCGTGCTGTGTCCGAACGGGATGCCGGTGGAAGGTGCGAAAAATTGGCGCTCGGCGTTTCTTCCCGGAGCTTTTCAAGGGACGCGCATCGACACCGCGCAAACCGCTCCGGACAAGCTCATCGAGAACATTCGCAATCCAACGGCGACGCTGGATGGACAGCGCCGCCAGATTTCGCTGCTCGAAAAGTTGAATGCCCAATACGCGCAGGCCCGGCAGGAAGATGCGGTGATGGAAGCGCGCGTGGAATCGTTCGAGCTCGCGTACCGCATGCAAATGGAAGCGGCGGACGTATTCGATCTGAACAAAGAGCCCGCGAACATCCGCGAAATGTACGGCGATACGTTGCAAGGCAGACAGATGTTAATCGCGCGCAGGTTGCTCGAGAAAGGCGTCCGGTTCGTACAGGTGTGGCATGGCGCCGGGCAGCCGTGGGATAGCCATACGGAGATCGCGAAGGAACATCGCAGACTCGCCGCGGAGTGCGACCAGCCGATCGCGGCACTTTTGCGGGATTTGAAGCAGCGCGGCATGCTCGACGACACACTCGTAATCTGGGGCGGAGAGTTCGGGCGTACGCCCACCGTGGAACTTGCCGAAGCCGGCGCGAATAACGGAACGGTCAGCGGGCGCGATCACAATCCTTACGGATTTTCCATGTGGGTGGCGGGCGGCGGGTTCAAGGGCGGAATCGCGTATGGAGCTACCGATGAGTTTGGATTCGCCGCCGCCGAGAAGAAAGTTCACGTCCATGATTTACATGCGACGCTGCTGCATCAACTCGGGTTCGATCACACGAAACTGACATATCGCTACGCCGGGCGAGATTTCCGGCTTACGGATGTGGCTGGGAATATCGTCACCGATTTGCTCGCGTAGCGCACGTTCTTAACTTTTTACAGGCGTTCACACGAGTGTGAACGCTGCACGCACGAGTGCGTGCGCTACGTCAATACAGCTTTAAGTAATTTTCCGTTTCCCAGGCGCTGACTGTTTGGTGATAAGCGCGCCACTCTTCCGTTTTCACTCGCAAATAATAGTGCGAATATTCGATGCCGAGCTCTTCCTGGAGCAGCGGGTCTTTCGAGAACTTGTCCAGCGCCTCGCGCAGCGTCGAAGGCAAGAATCGGATGTTACGCTTCTTCAGATCCGCCTCAGAAGCCTCGTACAGATTTTCCGTATTGATCGGTCCAGGATCGATTTTGTTTTCGATCCCGTCGAGGCCCGCGGCCAGCAATGCGGCACAAGATAAATAGGGATTCGCGGCGCCATCCACGATGCGGTTCTCGATTCTTCCCGCGCCGGGAATCCGGATCATCTGCGTCCGGTTCGCCCGTCCATACGTCACGTACACGGGCGCCCAAGTGGCGCCGGATCGCGGTGCTCCGCGCACCAGGCGCTTGTAGCTGTTCACCAGCGGCGCCGTGATGGCGGCCAGCGCTTCCGCATGATGCAGCACGCCGCCCATGAACCAACGGCCGAGCTGCGAAAGTCCGAGAGGATCTGACGCATCGTGAAAGAGATTCTTCCCGGTGTGTATGTCGGCCAGACTCATGTGGAAATGCGCGCCGTTTCCGGTGAGGTTCGAGAAGGGCTTGGGCATGAAGGTCGCCCACAACCCGTGGGCTTCGGCGACCGTGCGCACCATCCATTTGAAAAACGTGTGCCGATCCGCCGTGCGTAGCGCATCCGAATACGCCCAGTTGATTTCGAACTGGCAATTGGCGTCTTCATGATCGTTGGCGTAGGGGCCCCACCCAAGTTCCTGCATGTAAGAAAGCAGTGTCGTCATGACGTCCAGGTTGCGATACAGGGCGCGCATGTCGTAGCAAGGTTTCCCAAGAGTGTCGAGCGAATCCCAAGGCTCGTACGCGCCCGTTGCATTCTTCTTGAGCAGCATGAACTCCGGCTCCACGCCGACATTGAAGACGTAACCTTTCTCACGCGCTTTCACGATCTGGCGATTCAGAATCGTGCGCGGGCAATAATCCCAGGGCTTGCCGTCCACGTGCAAATTGCCGGGAACCCAGGCGACATTGTTCTTCCAGGGAAGAATGGCCAGGGAGTCGAAATCCGGAATACTCACGACGTCGGGATCGTGCGGCCCCTGATTGAGGTCGCCTGCCGCAAATCCGGCGAAGCCTGCGCCCTCGGCCGCCATCTCCTCCAGGTTGGATGCGGGAACTAATTTGGCTTTCGGCGCGCCGCTCATCTCCACGAAGGAGCAGAAAAAATACTCGATTCCTTTTTCTTTAACCAGTTTCTTGATTCTGTCCATGGTGATGAGCTCCTCGTTTAGGAAGAAACGGCCGCTGCTGCTTTTTCGCCGATCAGCTTTCCAGCTCGAAACCGTCCCGGAGAAAAGCCTTCGATCAGTGCCGGAGTCTTGCCGGTTGCGATCAGTTCCGCGGTGCACTTTCCGGCGATCGGGCCGGCTTTGAATCCGTAGGTCCCCCAGCCGACGTCCATGTAGAAATTCTCCACTTCTTCAGCGCGCCCAATGATGGGCGCGTAATCGGGCGTCATATCGCAAACGCCCGCCCATTGTCGCAAAATCCGGACTCCGTGCAACTGCGGAAACAGATCGAGCGTGTGTCCGGCGATCTGTTCGAGTGTGGGCAGCGTCGAACGCATGCTGTAGGACTGATAAGGATCGATCTCCGCACCCAGCACCAACTCGCCTTTGTCGGTCTGATTGACATAGACATGCAAGGTGGCCGAGACGATTACTTTATCCAGAAACGGCTTCAACGGCTCGGTGACACAAGCCTGCAATTGATGAGACACGATGGGAAGCGGAACACCGGCCATCTTGGAAATGGTGGATGCCCAACCAGCGGTGATGTTGACCACGGCGCCGGCGGCCACATCGCCGCGCGTTGTCGCGACACTGAGCGCGCGGCCATTTTCCACGCGGATTCCCGTCACTTCCGTGTACGGATGAATCTCGATATTCATCCGGTCGCAGGCGCGGGCATAGCCCCACACGACTGCATCGTGGCGGATCACCCCGCCCGGCGGATGATAGAGCGCGGCGAGAATCGGAAATCGCGCTTTGCTCGATACGTCCATAGCGGGAACCAACTTTTTGATTTCCGCAGGATAAATGATGCGGCTATCCACGCCCAACACTTGATTGTTCTCAGCGCGGACGCGCAAGCCGACCACGGAGGAATCCGTGTGTGCGGTCGTCAGATGCCCGTATTGGCTGAACATGACATTCCAGCCGAGTTCCTGCGACATCTGTTCGTACAGCTTCACGGATGCATCGTAAAAAGGAATTCCTTCCTGCGTGCGATAGTTCGAGCGAAGAATCGCCGTGTTGCGTCCGCTGTTGCCGCCGCCGAGATATCCGCGATCGAGCAGCGCGATTTTCTTGACGCCGTGCAGCTTACCTAAATAGTAGGCGGTCGCGAGGCCGTGGATGCCGGCGCCGATAATCACCACGTCGTAAGACGACTGGAGCGGCCGCGGCGTCCACATTCTCTTGTTCAAGCTTCCAGCCTCCGGTGCGCTTCCAGGCCAAAAGGCGTGATATGGAATTCTTCGCCCGCGTGGAGAATCGCATCCCAAACCGATTCGGCGTAATCGCGCGGAACCAGAACCAGAAAACCCAGCGCATCTCGCAGCACCATGCCGCGAACGTGCGCCACCGTTCCGTATGACGTGTTCCGGTCGAGATTGAGTGACGTGAGCTTGCTCAAGAGCAGCCTAGCGTTCGGACCCGAAATCAGAAGCCGCGCATACGGAGAAAGCGGCTCGTGGATATGGCTCAAGTCGCAAATGCCGACGCTTCTTTTTACTGCGCCCGCTTCCTGCTCCGGGCTGGAATAACGCAGCGGCGCGGACCATCCATTCTCTTCGCTGAGGGTCGCCCCAGCTTTTTCGTGCCATCGATGAAGTGCAGATCGTTTCATTACATTCTCAAACGGGAGCCTTCGGGATCGTAGAATACCTGCCGCGTTACCGTGGCGGCAACCGGCGATCCATTTACTCGCACCTCAATTGCCGCGCCTTCCGAAGCCGCGCTGGCCGGCACCCAACAAAGGCCGATCGGCTTTTGCTTCGCCGGTGAATAGCGCGCGCTGGTGACGCGGCCTGCCAGCGCGCCATTCACTAAAATCGCCGCGCCGTCCTCGGGAAGGGCGTCGGAATTCATCAGGAACCCGACCAAGTTTTGCTGCGCGGACGCATCCGCCAGTTTTCCGAGCGAAAACTTCCCGATGAAGTCTTCCTTCTCGTGCTTCACCACCCAACCCATCCCAGCGTCATATGGATTCGTAAGCGCATCGGTATCGACGCCGATGATGACGTGTCCTTTTTCCAGTCGAAGCAGCCGTTGCGCCTCCATGCCGAATGGGCGAATCCCAAACGGCTTCCCGGCTTCCATCACGGCGCTCCAAAGATCTTCGCCGGATTCCGCGGGGAAATGAATCTCCCAGCCGGTTTCGCCGACGAATCCGATGCGCAGCAAAATCGCAGGGATGCCAGCGACATCCGCGTTCCTGCACGCCATGTAGGGAAACGCCGCCGTGGATAAATCGCAACCGGTGAGCTTGCTCAAAACATCGCGCGCATGCGGGCCGGCGAGATTCACGGCGCCCATGGCGGAAGTCAAATTCGCGACGTGAGCATCCAACCCAGCGCCGGCCATCCACCATTCCAGCCACTGTTCCACGAAATCCAGATTGCCGGTCGTGGTGGTGATGAAGAATTCGTCTTCGGACTGGCGCGAAATGGTTCCGTCGTCCAGAATGATTCCGGCTTCATCGCACAGCACCGCGTAGCGCACGCGTCCGGGCTTCAAGTCTGAAAAGCGATTGGTGTAAACCTTGTCCAGCAGCTTTCCCGCATCGCGGCCTTTTAACGACAATTTTCCGAGGGTGCTGACGTCGATCATCCCGGCCTTTTGCCGGACCGCCTGATACTCCTGGCGGACGCACTCACGTTCGTTGCTGGCTGACGGATGCGCGTAGAAGCGCGGGCGTTTCCAGTCGCCCAAATCCATCCAAATCGCGCCGAGCTTTTCATGCTGGTAATGCATCGGCGTGCGGCGCGTCGGATGATGACGAGCCCCGCCCAATGCGCCGAGAGTGACTCCAGGATTCGGTGGCCGAGCCGTTGTTACGCCGGTCTCGGGAATGGTCCGGCCAGTTTCACGCGCACAAATGCCGATTGCCTGAAGCTGGCACATCCGCCCCTGGCACGGTCCCATCGTGGTGGTGGTGTAGCGCTTGAGCAGCTCGATATGATCGAAACCCTCCGCCACGCCATCGCAGAGATCCTGCGTGGTAACGTCATTGCACATGCAGACGAATGTTCGCTTGTTGGTGGATTCTTTCGGGGCCGGAAGCGCCGCGGCCGCTTTTAGTTCCGTACCCAGCACGTCTCCGGCCGCAGAGACGTTCGGCGGAAACTCCACTGGAATAAACGCACCCGCGCTCACGCTCCATTCGAGTTTCGCGCCCGCTTGCGAAAGCAGGCCTGTATCGGGAATGCGATGACCGCACATGACCACCAAATCGCAGGCGAAGTTTCCGCGTTTGGTTCGCAGTGTCCGCACGTGGTTGCCGCCCGCCGCTTCCAGGACATCGCTGGGAGAAACGGTAGCTACGACGTTGACGCCGGCGCTTAGCAGATCGCCTGCAAGATTCGGATCGCCCGCCTCGCTTGCGATCACGACAGCGTTTTTCCCAGGCTGAATGCCATGCCTGCGAATCAAGCGGCTCACCGCACTCGACAACATGACGCCCGGCAGGTCGTTGTTCTTAAACGTCAGCGGGGTTTCGTAGGCGCCGGTGGCAATCACAACGCGTTTGGCGCGAATATGCACCAGTCGCTCGCGCGCCTGCGCGTGCGGCTCTTTCTGCACCACACCTAGCAGATTTCCTTCGTAGAGCCCAAAACAGTAGGAGCGTTCGAGCAATGTGAAGTTTGCCTCCGATGGATGCGCGGCATGCACCTGATCATCCACCAATACGACGCGCTCGCCGCCCGCCGCCGCGTCGCGCGCGGCTTCCATTCCCGCCAAGCCGCCGCCGATCACCGCTACATCGGCGTGCATGTGCGAATGTTCGTAGACGGCTTGCGGCACATCCGGCGGTGGCGGATCACCCAGACCGGCAACTTTGCGGATCTGCTGTTCCGCCAGATGCCACATTTTCGGATTGGTGAATCGCTTGTAATACCAACCCACCGGCATCATGAAATCGAACTTCTGCGCGACGGACAAATAATCGAAATCGAGTGACGGCTTCGCGTTCTGGTGACGCACCGCCATCCCGGCGCGCGCGGGTGTGATGCAGGTTCGGACGTTCGGAATTCCATCCACGTTCATTAGGCAGTTCGGACAATTCCCGGAACAGCAGAGCAATCCGCGCGGACGGTGATATTTGAAGCTGCGAGTGAAAATGCGTTGGCCGGCCCGGTAAAGAGCCGAGGCCACCGTGTCGCCTTCCCGCATGGGAATGGACTTTCCGTTAAAGCGAATGTCCACTAGAGCATTACTCCGGCCGCCAGGTAGAGAGAACCGTGTTGGTCCGCGTATCTCTCAACGCTTGGAACCACTGGTGGCAGCCGCTGCGGTGAAACCACCACTCTTTCTGTTCGCCCGCCTCGTTAACTTTTGTGTAGATGTATCGATACCACGCGTCTTCGCTGGCATCAGGCTGCGGCCGCGCTTTCACTTCGCCGCCAAAGCGGAATTCATACGCGCTACGCGCTCCGCATTCGGGACAAGTCAGCAGAAACGACATCAGGCGCCGAAAACCTTTCTTGTTCCGGCCAAAGGAATTCCGCAGATCATGGATGCTTCCGCGGTGAGCGCGGCCATATCTTCCGGCTCCAGGTGATGGATATCGCTCTTTCCGCAAGCACGCGCCAGCATCTGGATTTCCAGCGTCATCGCGCTCAGGAGATTGTAGACGCGCTCGGCAGCTTCCTCAATTTCGAGGCGCTTCATCAACACCGGATCCTGCGTGGTGATTCCCACCGGACACCGCCCCGTGTGGCAATGATGACAGTGATACGGCGCCGCGCCGATGGCATCATAATCCATCTGATGAATCGCTTTGTTGCAATTTAGAGCGATGAGCGCAGCGGTTCCGATGTAGATCGCATCCGCGCCCAGCGCAATCGCTTTTGCGGCATCCACGCCGTCGCGGATTCCGCCGGCGATAATTAGCTGCACTTCGCCGT
Organism: Bryobacteraceae bacterium; assembly: GCA_035295865.1. GTDB lineage: Bacteria > Acidobacteriota > Terriglobia > Bryobacterales > Bryobacteraceae > Palsa-89. The sequence continues at coordinate 13,162 of DATGIH010000125.1, read as the reverse complement.
ACATGCCGATGTCCTCGAGCGCGCGCCGCGCTTCACAAACCGCGGCAAGTGTGGGCAGTCCGGTGTGCTCCTGCAAAATTCCGGGAGACGCACCCGTGCCGCCCTCCATGCCATCGACCACGATGACGTCCGCGCCCGCTTTGGCCGCCAGCTTCACATCGTCAAATACGCGGCTCGCGCCCATCTTGATGAAGATCGGAACCTGGCCATCGGTGGCTTCGCGCAGCTCTTCCACCTTGATGACCATGTCGTCCGGTCCCAAGAAATCGGGATGACGCGCGGGGCTGCGTTGATCGACGCCCAAGGGCAGATCGCGCTGGCGGGCAATCACGTCGGAAACTTTGGAGCCGAGCAGCAAGCCGCCGGTTCCGGGCTTCGCGCCTTGGCCGATGGTCAACTCAATTCCATTCGCCTCGCGCATATCGTGGATATTGATTCCGTAGCGCGAAGGCAGAACTTCGTAAATCAGGTATTTACTGTGGTCGCGTTCCGCGCGCAGCATTCCACCATCGCCGGTGGTGTTGGACGATCCGGCCATGGCCGCGCCTTTGGCGAGCGCTGTTTTTGCATTCAGCGACAATGCTCCCCAACTCATGCCCGTGATCATGATCGGGATATCGAGTTCGATCGGCTTTACCGCATAGCGCGTGCCGAGAACCGTCTTGGTGGAACATTTCTCGCGATAGCCTTCGAGCGGAATGCGGGTCAGCGAGCAAGGCAGAAACGTAAGATCGTCGAATGTCGCCCAACGCCGCTGGCGCAGGGTCCCGAAACCACGGATCTCATAGATGCCGGTCGCTGCTTTTCGCTGGATTTCGTCGATGACGGAAGGCTGAAAGGTCCCGCTGGTTTCGAGCACGCTTAGAGGGCCTCCTGCCAGATCTTCCGGTCGTGCTTGTCGAAATTCCAAAGCTTCCTGCCGGCGACGATTTTCTTGAAGTCTTTGCCGGCGGGCTTATTCTTGCGAACGTCAGGTGAAAAATGCCGCGCCAAGGTGGAATCCAGCAACTGAACGTCTTCGGCGCTCAATTCCTGGATGACAGCGTCAGTTCCCAAGCTCGCGATTTTTCCGCCGACGTAGCAGACGGTCGCGTACATAGAATCGGCGAAGGCATCTCCGGTGTCACCGCAAACGATCAGCGATCCTTTTTGGCCCATGAATGCCGCCATGTACCCGCAGTTCCCGCCGATCAGGATCACGCCGCCTTTCATGGAAACTCCCGCGCGCGCCGCGGCATCGCCATTTACGACTACGGTGCCGCCACGAATCGCCGCGCCAGCTCCATTTCCCGCGCTTCCGTGCACGATGGCGGTCCCATTCATCATCGATTCGGCCAAGCCCCATCCCGCGCTGCCGGTAATTTCCACGGTCGAACCGTCGGCAAGTCCGCCGCAATAGTAACCGGCGCTTCCTTGAATGGTCACGTGCGCAGGTTCCAATATCGCGACGCCCAGATTGTGACGTCCGCCCGGCTTCGTGACGGTGATTTCCTTCTCTCCTTCCCGAATGAAGGATTTGATCGCGGAATTGATTTCGCGGATGCTCCGCCCTTCACAATTTATTTCCGCCATATGCGAGACTCCTTGGCTTGCGCTTCGCGCACCGTGTAGTCGCCAGGCAGAGCATTCCGCAGGGCGATCTCTTCGGTAGCGATGGCGACGAAGGCATCGGTTTCCGCATACAGCAAAGGCTTGAGAGCAAACTGGTCCTTCACGAATCCGAGCTCGGATTCAGTGGCGGCCACGCAGCTAAAAGAGCCGTCCAGGTCGCTCTGCATGGAAACAAATGCTTGCTCCAAGGTGCGGCCGGCGCTCAGTTGATTCGCCAGATAGATGGCGATGATTTCAGAATCGTTCTCGGTGTAGAAACGGATGCCGCGCTGTTCGTAACGGCGGCGAAGCTGATGGTAGTTGGTGATGTGGCCGTTGTGCGCAATGGCTAAATCCGGATAGCCGTGGCCCCAGAACGGCTGCGAATGGCTGAGATCGATGCGCGACTCCGTGGAGAGCCGCGTGTGTCCGATGCCATGCGTGCCTGCGAATTTGGAGACGTGATACGTGGCTTCCAAATTTTCGGGCGACCCCACTTGCTTGACGATTTCCAGATGGCGGCCGAGGCTGACAACCTCGGTTCCAGGCTCGACCGACTCAATGGCTTGGATCAAACAGCGGACGCAGGCTTCGCCACCGATTCGGAAACGCAAGTAGCAATCCGTGATGCTGGAATCGCCGACTCGCGCGAACTTGCTCACGGCTGCCAGAACCTTGGAGGCGGAAGCGTCAAAGTTATGGCCCCCGGGCAAAGCCACCTGCGCGACGGAGTCGTTGCCTTCCCCGCGGCCGTAAAGCGCCACTCCCGCCGAATCCGGGCCGCGGCATCCGAGCGCGCTGAGCATGCCGAGCACGGTTTGCCCGAGCGTACCGGCAGTACTACCCGTTTTGTCCAGAAAACCAACGATTCCGCACATCCGCAGCCTGGATTCTTGCAGTATACAGGCTGTATACTGAAACGTGCAAGCTGGCTCGCAAAAATTATGCCTGCTACTTTAGTTCGGAGAAGAAAAGCCGAGCGAGAGGGCGAACTCGAACGCGTGTACCGGACATTGCGCGAATGGTTGATCGCCGCGCGTCTCCGGCCGGGCGAATTTCTTTCCGAAGTGGAGCTCGCCGCCCAGTGCCGGACAAGCCGAACACCGGTCCGCGAAGCTTGCGGGCGGCTCGCGCAGGACAATTGGCTGCAGCGAATCCCGCGCAAAGGCTATCTGGTGGCGCCTATCTCGGTGCGCGACATTGTGGAGTTATACGAATTCCGGCGCATACTGGAATGCTTCTCGGCGGAAAAAGTGGCGCTTTATGCGCGGCGTGACGAAATCGCCGAGCTGCGCGAAATCGTCCGAGGAGAAACCGATCCGGACGCGAAGCTCCATGACACGCTCGCCTCGAACCAGAAGTTCCACCTCCGGCTAGCGGAGCTTGCCGGAAATCAGCGCGTCGTGGACGAACTGCGCCTGTCGCTTGGTTACGTCCAACGCCTGGATACGCTGTGTACCCAGACCGTTCCCGGCTGGATTCCCCACACCGATATTTTGTCGGCGATCGAATCCCATCGGCCGCTCGAAGCTCACCAGGCCATGGCGATTCACATCGACACTTCCCGCGACAAAATGATCAAGCTGTTCGGTAGCTGATCGCTCAACTTCCGCCCGACGGCGCGGCGTTGATCTGCAAGTTGTCGTTCACGCTGACAACCTTCGGCACGCCCTGCGAGATGGAAACGGCTTTGGATTTTTCGTCCGTATTGTGAACCGTTCCCGACAGACTGACGACGCCGTTGGTGACGTTCACGGAAATGTTGGTTACCGAAGCCGCGCCGATTCCTTGCGCCAGCTTGGTTTTGACCGACGCCAGAATCTCGGCGTCGTTGACCTGCGATTCCGGGGTCTCGTTTGTTCGACAGGCAACAATGCTCAGCACTAGCACTACTAACAAGGTTCTCATCGCTCAAGACAAAAGCAATGGAATTTCCACAGTGTGCGGCTTGAGGATGGGGAGCGTGGGCGAGCCTAACGCGATGAGTTCGTTCGATCCTTGAAGAGTTAGCCAAATGGACATGGAACTGGACGATGTAAATCTTTCCTGGCTTTGACGGAATGTACCGGAAGGAAACTAGCAGTGGACTCTTGTGATATTCGCACCGAATGAAATTGGTTCGCCGGCGGCGACTACGTCAGCGAACTGAGGAGTTTGTCGGGTCGATCTTTTCCCTTTGGGCGCGCTCCAGAGTGTTCTTGAGCTGTTCGCCGGGTCAAGCTTCATTTCCACCGGGCGGGCGGCATTCTTGATCGGTCGAAGATATTCGATTTTCCGCAAACGGGAGTGCATTCGTCCGCGAAGTAAGACTGTGCGTTCAGTGAGAATCTTAGCCGTATTCGACTTGGCCACCACCGTGGCATGAGAGAACGACTTCTGAATCGCCGCCTGCATCGGGACAACGAAGGGTTGTTTCGGCCTTCAATTTTCCCGTTGCGGTTCAGTAGTACTAGTACAATGGCCAGCATTCAGCATGACGCTACCAGCAGTAAAGCGAGAAGGCTAAGCTATCAAATATGGAAGCTGGAGACTCGCGCGCAATCAGTGTCTGGTCAGTGCGCCTGAGCGCTACAGAATCGGTGAACCGCGAGTACCGGGAGCTTCTCTCATCGGATGAGATCGAGCGCGCTGACCGGTTCGTTTTTGAACATCTGACGCGATCTTACGAATTGTCCCATGGAGCGCTTCGTTTACTGTTAGCCAGAGCTCTGGATTGCCCGCCTCGGGAGATTGAGTTCGATTGCGGTCCACGCGGAAAACCGTTTCTCAGGGAAAACTCGCACCTGAAATTCAACATGGCCCACTCAGGAGACCTGGCGCTTTACGCCTTTCTGTTCGACATAGAGATAGGTGCCGATGTTGAAGAAATCAGGGACGTTCCGGAGATCGAGAAGATCGCAGCGCGCTTCTTTTGTAGCGAGGAAGCAAAAGAATTGAAGCAATTTGGCAGCGGGGAGGAGGCGGTCCAGGCATTTTTTCGGTGCTGGACACGCAAGGAGGCTTATATCAAAGCCGTGGGGGATGGCCTCTTCATTCCGCTGGATCGGTTCCAAGTGAGTCTCGCCGCCGATGAGCCGGCCAGGTTCCTGCATATCGATAATGACGCAACAGCCGCCAACGAATGGACCCTCCACCATCTGGATCCTGCCCCCAATTATGTGGGCGCTTTGGCCTACCCGGGTGCCCCACGCACCGTCCATTTTCACGAGCTCGTCACCCCGCAGGAATTACTGAACGGCATCGCGAATCGATTGATTCCGTAGGTAAAAACGGTATTAGCTTCTCAATATTTGCAGGGCGGCGCTGGGATTTCCCCCTGTACGAAAGATAGGTTGCAGGATTGTAACAGACATGTTTTACTGGGCTTCGCTCTCAATTTTTCAAGCGAATGAGGAATTGGAGTTGGCGAGCAAGTTGCTCCGTAGGCAACCAGAGAACACCATGACTTCCAAACAGAGGGCGCTCCCGAATCGCGAAATATTCGCGGCTGCTACGACCTTGGGATCTTCCTGGCGTAAAGCGGAGTCCGCACGAACACCCGTTGTGCTGATCGTGGATGAGGACCTGGGCTTCGTTTGGTGGCTCGGTCAGATTTTTAGCCAGGCCGGCTGTCAGGTAGTGCCGACCTTGAGTTCGGATCAGACCCTTTCTCTGGCACGCGACTTAAATCTCAAGGTAGATTTCCTGGTGGTGAACCCCGAGATGTCGGGCATTTCCGAATTGATTCAAACCTTGAGTGCCACCCGGCGCCCGAAGGTAATCGCGATCCGCAACCACGAGTCGAATGTCCGGGTAGCCATAGCGGCGCACGCCACCTTGGAGCGGCCCTCCGGCTGGGGCCAAGTCTCGGAAAAGGAATGGCTGGGGTCGATTCGCCGGCTGGTAAAGAACGGCCACTCGGATTGTTAGTAAAATAGTCCTCAGGAAGCAGCTCTCCCCGCAAGTTCTAAACTCTTCGAATCCTCGCGAATTCCCGCTCTTCCCACAGCGATTGCACTAGAGTTATCATCGAACCCAGAGATGTCCGTCGATCTTACCGACCCGGTCTCTCCCCGTACGCGCCTGGTGGTGCTTTCCATCTGCGTGGTCGCGGTTGCTGCTCTAGAGATTTGCGAACGATCGCTGGGCCCGAAGATTCCACTCGCGTCGCTATTCTTCCTTCCTTTGCTCGTGGCGGCGGCCTTTGTACCGCGCTGGATGATTTTTCTACTCTCCATCGCACTGGTACTGGAGCGAGAGATCTTTGGACCTTTCAGCTTCGATCAAAGTGCGCCGGTCCGAATCAGCTTGAGCCTGCTCGCATTCACCGGCGCCGGACTTTTTGCGGGCGAACTGGTGCGCAACGGCCGGATCATGCGCCGGATGCGCGAGGAGGCGATGGCCCGCTCGGATGCCGAGGTGGAGGCGCGCGCATTGGTCGAAAGCAGCCCCGCCGCTGTGCTTACCGTGGATTCGGAAGGGAAGATCGCGAGAGCAAATGAGGCCGCGCGCCGGCTGCTGGGATTCGCGCAAGGGTCGCCCGAAGGCGAGGCGATTGAAAACTACATTCCGCTGCTTGGCAAACTTTTGCGTTCGAAGCCAACCGTCCGTGCGATGCGGACCGTACTGGAGGCGAACGGCCGGCTGCGCGGCGGCGAGACTTTTTACGCGCACATCTGGGTCTCGCTTTACGAAGGCCGGTCCGGACCACGGCTGGCGGCCATTCTATCCGACGTCACCGAACAACTTCGCGACCGCGAAGAAAGCGGTCTCCGGCAGCTTCTCAGCAGCTCACGGATTATTGCCGGAGCGGTTTCGCATGAAATTCGCAATATGGCGGCTGCGGCGTCGGTCCTTTATCAGAACTTGAATAACTGCGCCGGAGTCAAGGAAAACGCCGATTTTGCCGCTCTGGGAAGCGTAATTGAGAGCGTTTTGAAACTTTCTTCCGAGGATCTTCACGAAGACAGCGAAGAAGTTCTGGAAGGCGTGGATGTGGCTGAGCTGTTGCAGGAGTTGCGCACCATCATCGCACCGACTTTCGACGAAGCAGGAGCTGGGCTCGCTTGGGGAATCGGCGCGAATTTACCCCACGTGCGCGCCGACCATTCCGGGCTGCTGCAGGTCTTCATCAATCTTGCGCAAAACAGTTGCCGGGCGCTTAAGGGCCGGCCGCAAGGAGAACTACGCATCAGCGCGGATCGGTTGACGGACGAATCCGTTGTAATTCGATTCACCGATAATGGGCCGGGCATCCCGGCCGCCGAACGATTGTTCCAGCCTCTGCAACCAGGCGCTACCTCAACCGGATTCGGGCTCTTCATCTCAAGAGCGATTATCCGGACCTTCGGCGGCGAACTGCATCATACGCAACAACCGGGAGAATGCTCCTTCGTAGTGGAGCTTCCCAGCATCATGACGCAAAGTGCAAGTGCCTGAGGCGACCAAAATTCTGCTGATCGACGACCACGCGTTGTTTCGCGAAGCCATCGCTCGCTTGCTGGCCGCGCAATCTGGAATCGAGGTGATCGGAGAGGGCGCCACGGTGGGTGAGGGACTGGAAATTATCAAGACCACGCCCGTGGATGTAGTGCTGCTCGACATCAATCTCGGTTTCGAGCAAGGAGGCGCATTCCTGAATCTCGCGCGCGGGGCCGGATTTTCGGGCAAGGTCCTGGTGGTAACCGCTGGAGTCAGCAAGATCGAAGCCAGCCGCTTGCTACAGAGAGGGTGCGCGGGGATTTTCCTGAAGCATGAACGTCCGCAACTGCTGATCGAGAAGATTCGCGACATCATGCAAGGCGTGGAAGCGGATCAGCCCGAAGAACCGGCTGCAGTTCCGGCGGAAACAAACACCGGAGGACGCGAAGTACAGCGGCCATTGACTCCGCGAGAACGACAAGTACTCTGCGGAGTGTTCAGTGGACGCACCAACAAAGAGATTGCGCACAAACTGGGAGTGTCGGAATCGCTGGTGAAAGCTTTCGTCCAACAGCTCTTTCTTAAAACTGGAGTACGCTCTCGGGCTCAATTGGTCCGGGCCGCGGTGGAACGCTACTGGAAGGAACTCGAGGAAGGCTGCGAAGGGACCTGGACTTAAGCGCCGCTGAGCTAAGCCTGCGGACGCTGACGGGAACGGGTGCCGGCGGTGCGAAATTCGTGATGCGCGATCTTCACCGCAATTCCCGTTGCATCCGTGCGCACAATGCGTCCACGCATCACCAGCTTCAGCGCGCACACACCTTCCAACAGGAACGGCCAATCCATCGCCAATTCAATCCTGCCCTGCGCTGGTAAGTTCTCCTGCACCTCAAAGAAAATCCCGCCGCTACTGATGTTCCGGCTGCGGCCAGAGCCCAGGCGTTCCACCTTGCCCTTCACCAGTAACTTGTATTCGACATTCAGTATGATCGGATACCGGTGGTGTAGACGCTGGTCAGCGTTTCGGTTTTCTAAGAGCCTGACAGCGTCACGCGCCAAGGCGGGAGACATTACCCCTCCATTTAAAATAAGGATTGTCGAATTTATAACACTTTTCCGCAAGTGCGTCAACAGAAAACCACCCAGTGTAACGGATAGGTACTTGGGATCTGCCATGGGAATTTTGTCGTCGCACAAGAATAAATGAGGCGAACTGTCTCAGTCTCAAGAGCCTCGGCCCTGAAGTTGAAGCTTCACCCGAACCATGCGCGCCGGGGGACAATCCAAATGACAGCCTGTCCCGTACTACAGGTAAAGGTGGTCCGCTGGCAGAAGGAGCGGCGGAGGGGTTTGTGTCAATCCGTTAACGTCATCGGTTAGTATCAAAAGACATGCTGAAGTCCGGACAGTGGATCAGGACGGTGGAATGCTACCGTTAATCCTGGCGATTTACGCCGGGCCGGAAGAACATGCTCTCATCGCCCGGCTGCAACGGCGCGATCCGCAGGCTTTGGCTGAACTGTATGATACTTACGGCCGCGCCGCGTTTGCCTTGGTTCTGCGCGTGGTGCGGGATCGCGCTATCGCCGAGGATCTGGTTCAAGAAACCTTTTTGCGAGTTTGGAACCGCATTCATCTGATCAATTCCGAAAAAGGCGCGATTGGCCCATGGTTGTTGGCGATCGCACGCAATCGGGCCATTGATTATTTGCGGTCGTCCGCCGGACGCGAGCGAAATGCCGTTGAGCTGAACGAAAGCGACCATGCCCCGCTGTATCGAGAGATGGAGGCAGAGATCCTGATCTCGGATCAAGCCCGCCGCGTGAAAGAAGCGATGGACCGGCTGGCTCCGAACTATCGAACGGTGATGGAACTGGCGTATTTCGAGGGCCTCTCGCAATCGGAGATGTCGGCGAAGATGGGGCAGCCGCTCGGCACCATCAAAACGTGGGTGCGCACGGCGCTGCAAAGTTTACGCGACGACTTGGGAGTGGCGGTGACGTCATGAATTGCGACGAGTTGCGCGACCACTACGATCTCTACGCTTTGGACATCGCCGAAGAACCGGAACGAAGTGAAATTCGCAGCCATCTTCACCGGAGTTGCGAGGTATGCATGGCCGGAATCAAACGATCTCTCGAAACCGTAACGCTGATCGGCGCCAGCGCGCCCTGGGCGGAGCCTTCGCGCCAGCTTCGACGCCGCGTTTTGGCTTCCGTCGGATTGGAAGAGCGTGCCGGCATCCCGTGGTGGGCTGCCGCGTTGGCGATGGCTGCACTCGTAGTCGTGTCGGTGTACCTGGGCGTCAGTAGCAAGCAGTACGAAGAAACCGCAGGACGATTGCGAACCGAAATTCGCGCGCAGACCGCCCAGATAGCCAGTCTGACTGAAGCGTTTGCGATCCTCTCGGGTCCCAATACTACCGAGGCATCTTTCGGTGGTGCGCAACCCATGCCTCCGCAAGGCAAAGTCTTCCTGAATCCCGCACGGGGAGTACTGCTGATCGCGCACAATCTCCCGCGCACTCCGGTGAACAAGATTTACGAAATGTGGATCATCCCGAAAGGCGCGAAACCAGTTCCGGCCGGATTGTTCCAATCGCAGGATGGCAGAGCCATGCACGTTCAACCCGGATCGGTTGACGTCGCAAGAACCGCGGCTGTGGCCGTCACGGTCGAGGATCAGGCCGGCGCCGATCAGCCCACTACGCAACCGGTGATCGTCGCTGCCGTGCCGGCGGCGCCGCGCTAGTCGAATCACTCTCCGAAATCGAGTAGCTCAGACCCAGCAGGCTATCGATGGCGGCGAAGAGCTCGGCCGAGTGAACCGGCTTTGAAACGTACCCGTCCATGCCGCTGTCCAGGAATCGTTCCCGATCTCCTTCCATCGCGTGAGCGGTCATGGCAATGATCGGAATGTGTCCACCAGCGCTCTTCTCCCGGCGCCGGACTGCGGCCGTGGCTTCCACCCCATCCATCACAGGCATCTGCACGTCCATCAAAACCAGATCAAACTCCTGTTTTTGAAGTTGTTCCACAGCTTGTGCGCCATCCTCCGCCAGGACCACGTGATGGCCCCGTTTCTCGAGCAGCCGGAGCGCCAGCTTCTGGTTGACACGATTGTCCTCGGCCAGCAAAACACGCAGCGGCGGCCGCCCCTCGGCTGGTGCTGGTCTGCCGGAAGCCGCCTGAGTTTCCGAGGAGGGGCAGTGCGATTCCAGAACTTTCGCGAGCGCGCCGAGAAGATCGTATTGTAAGACTGGCTTGATCAAATAGGCCGCGATTCCGAGTTCCGCGCAGCGCCCCGCATCCCCGCGATGACCGCCGCAGTTCAACATCACCGTGAGCAATCCGGCCAGCTCCGGCACTTGACGAACCTGCTCCATCAGCATGAAGCCGTCGATGTCGGGCATATGCCGATCTAAAATCATCAGACCGTAGGGATCTTTGGCTTCGTGCGCTTCTCTCAGCAACGAAAGTGCTCCCTTTGCGTTACTCACCAGCGATGGCCGCGCTCCGCAGTGACAAAGGATTTTGTCGAGGATTTGAAGATTGGTGGCGTTGTCGTCCACCACCAGAACGCGCATCTTCCTCAACATGGCGGGGTCCGCCGGGGGAAGCTGCTGCGACCGCGCATGCGCGAAACGCGCTGTAAAGTGGAATGTCGTTCCCTTCCCTACCTCACTTTCGAGCCAGATTCGCCCGTCCATCATTTCGATCAGCCGCGCGGAAATGGACAAGCCCAATCCCGAACCGCCATAGCGGCGGGTGGTCGACGCGTCCGCTTGCGTAAACGGTTCGAAAATCATCTTCTGCTTTTGCTTTGGGATTCCAATTCCGGTATCCGCGATGGTGAAGTGCAAGGTAATCCCGCTGGAATCGCGTCCATTCGATTCGACGCGCACCACCACTTCTCCCTGCTCGGTGAACTTAATCGCGTTCCCTACCAGGTTCAGAATGATCTGCCGAAGGCGTGTGGGATCGCCCAGGATGAATTGCGGCAACTCGGGCGGAACATAACAGACCAGCTCGAGATTTTTCTGATGCGCCCGGAGCGCCAGTGTCTTCATCGCCTGCCCCAGGTGCTCGCGCAAATCGAAATCGATCGGTTCCAGGGTGAGCTTGCCGGCTTCGATTTTTGAGAAATCCAGGATTTCGTTGATCACCACGAGCAAGGAATCCGCGGAGTTCTTAACCGAGTCAACATATTCGCGCTGTTCCTGGTCGAGCTCGGTTCCGAGCGTCAGTTCGGTCATTCCGATGATGCCGTTCATCGGCGTCCGGATCTCATGGCTCATGTTGGCCAGGAATTCGCTCTTTGCCAGGCTGGCGGCCTCCGCGGCTTCCCGGGCGGATTCCAGTTCAGACTGGAATCGCTGGCGCTCGGTAATGTCGCGAAAACCCCATACGCGTCCCACGCTCTTGCCTCCGATGCGCTGCGGTTCGGAATGACGCTCGAAAACCCGGCCGTCCTTAAACTCGATCAAATCGTTGCTCTGCGCTTCGGGATCGGCGTAAAGCTGCCGCACGCGCTCCATATGTTGCCCGGGGTCCTTCAGTTGCGTCAGCGCATGGCCAAGAATTGTGTTCTCATCTTTGGATGCCAGAATCTCTTCAGGGACTTTCCACATCTCGACGAATTTTTGGTTGTAGGTGACCACCTTTCCGGCGGAATCTACTACCAGAATGCCGTCGACGGTGGATTCCAGCGTGGTTCGGATGATCTCCGTCTGCCCACGCACGCGCCGGCGCAGAATGGAAACCCAACTCAAGGCCGCCGTTATCGCCACGGCAAGAATGGCGAGAATGGTCAACGCCCTGTCCCCGTTCAGCCAAGGCGCGTATTTGAGCACGTCCACGTCCTGCGGGGAACGAAGTTGAATGGTGAAAGTGGTTTGCTCCGCTCCAGGGACGGGAGTCTGCGCGCGGGAGAGGCTCCTGTCCATTACGCAAATTCCGGATACACGGAGCAGACTGCCTTCGCGCAAATTGGCCGGCGGAAGCGCGCCCATGGTGCTGTTCAGAACGGCAGTGAACATCGCGTTGCCATTGCGCAGCACCAGCACCGTTTCGTGAGGCAGCAGCAATACCGCGCTGAGCCGCCCTTCCAGACTCACCAACCGGTCCTGCATTTTCTTGAGCGCTTCTTCGGGGGTAGTGCGCACGGGCACCGGAGCAGCCGCCGTGCCGATCTGCCGGACCACGGCGTCCTGCAAGGCCGGCCGGGTGTCCACGATTCCGCGAAAACCGATCACATCCACGCGCGAACCGGGTTGCAGCTTCGTGGACTGGCTGGCTTCGACATACAAGCTTCCGGATTTGTCCTCCACAAAAAAAGCCTGCTCCCCAATGGATGCGGTGACTGTGCCCTGCACGTGCACCCGATGGCTGGGAGTTCCAATAAACGTGAATCTGTGTATTCCGGCGATATCGCTCACCGGCACCGCGAAATCCTCCGGTGGAGGGGATTCGAGGATCTGAAGATATTTCGGATTCGGGGAACGGATGATCAAACCGGTGAGTTGGTTGTTGTTGTTGAAGAGCGCCGCGCAGACACCCTGCACCCGGACTTTGGCACCGATCCACTTCTCCGGTTGACTGTAATCATCCACCACCTCAACCATCAGCCGGTTGCCTTCGACAACCACGGTGAGCCTCAGATGGCGACTGTTGTGCGGGTCCGGAGGAACCTCAATGGCTGTGCGGACGGTCCCTTCCACCTCCACCCATTTCGAGTCTTCCGCGGTGGATGCCATTTGATCGTAGGTAGGGTGGTGAGGTGCCGGCAGGGGCGCCTCGCCAATCACCTTCCAGTGCGGTTGGGCGATATCCGGCGCGAAATCCGTCTGAATCGTGACGCCTTCGAGATCCAGTAACTGTCCCACTTTGGGCGGCGGCACATCGGCGGGCCGGGAGATCCAAATGCCGTCGGTGGAGTCCTGAACGAAGAGATCGCCCGAGGTCGAGTAGGTGACAACTGCGCGGAAGTGTATGGGATAGTTCTGTTTAGCCTGCGCCTCGGTGAGTTGATGAGCCTGCAGGATGTGCGTGAGGACGGGCAGCCGCTGAGCGACACCGCTAGCTGTGCACCCGAGCGACAAGAAGATACTACAGACGAGGTTGTGGCAACGCGTCCGCACTAGTCCACCGGCACTATGCTTCTATCGGCGCCT
>DATGIH010000124.1:0-11276 GCA_035295865.1 Bryobacteraceae bacterium | reverse complement strand
AGCTAGCGTGAAAACGGAAATATGTTTGAGTTGTTTATTCATCGCGTAACGCTCGTGTAGGATCCAGCGTCGCAGCGCGGCGCGCCGGAATCCAGGAAGCCAGCGCTGCGATCGCCAAAAAGATCGCCACCATCGCAGCATACGTCGCGGGATCGGTAGGCTTCACGCCCACCAACATGCTGACCATCACGCGGGTCAATCCAAGCGCTGCGAGCAAACCAAGCCCGATTCCAGCCGCGCTCAGGCGAAGCCCTTGTCCGATCATCAGACGGAAGACGCTGGCAGGCGCCGCGCCTAAAGCCATTCGGACACCGATCTCGGGACTTCGCTGCCGAACCACCGTGGCGAGCACGCCGTAGAGACCGACTCCCGCCAGCAGCGCCGCGATCACCGCGAACACGCCGATCAGCAGCAGCGAGAAGCGCGTGCCGGCCTGGGCCTTGTCCACCAACACTTCCATCGGCTGAAGATCCACGACCACGCTCTGCGGATCGGTTTTCGACATCGCCGCGCGAACTGCTTCGCTGTATTTGGCGGGATCTCCCGCGACACGAACAGCCCAAAATCCCGCGACGCCGTGGCCGAAAAATCCGTCGGCAAAATAGATTTGCTCGCGTCCTGGCGCGGCCAGCGATTCTTCGCGCTGGTGCCCGACAACGCCAATGATCTGGACCCATTCGGGTTCCGGCGTAATAGCGCGCGTGAGAATGCGCTTGCCCACGGCGGATTCGTTGGGAAACGCCTTCGCCGCTAAAGCCTGATCGACGACCACCACCTTGCGATCGGGCGCGCTGTCGGCCTCGGTGAATGTGCGGCCATCGATCAACCGCGTCCGCATGGTTTCAAAATAACCGGGCAGCACAATTTGCAGATCGGTCGCCTGAAACTTGCTCGGATCGGCGAGCGCCGGTTCCAATCCCCAGCGGATCGGGCTGAATCCGCCAGCCAGGGGAAATGGAAATGCCGCGGTGGCGCTTTCCACACCGCCGATGGAAGCGAGCGCCTGGCGAGTCTCGCGTTGAAATGCGGCGCGTTGTTCCGGCGTCCGTCCTCCTCGTCCTCCCAGCAATTGGAATGTCAGCAGATGATGCGAATCGAAGCCCGGATTGATTCTTTGCAGTTCCAGGAAGCTGCGGAACATCAAGCCGGAGCCGATCAGCAAAACGAAGGACAGCGCTACTTCCGCGATCACCACGCCATTGCGCAGCAACCGGCCGCCGCCCAATCCGGCAGTGCGGCCGCTGGATCGCAGCACGTGCATCACGTCCGGACGCGAGGCGCGCAACGCCGGCACGACGCCGAAAATTGCGGCCGCGGCTAATCCAGCGAGCGCGCTGAACCCGACCACCACGGGATCGATCCGGATCGTATCCAGGCGCGGCAGATTGGCCGGTGCGATCACGAGCAGTTCATGGATGCCGATCCACGCGAGTGCCAGTCCTAAGACAGTTCCGGCGCTCGAAAGCAGCAGCGCCTCAGCGAGCATTTGACGAACCAGCCGCCAACGGCTGCCACCCAAAGCCGTACGGACGGCCAGTTCACGTTCTCGCAGCGACGCGCGGACCAACAGGAGATTGCCAACGTTCGAGCAGGCGATCAGTAGGAGAAAAATCACGGCACCCATCAGCGCTAGAATCGCCGGACGAACTTCGGCGATCAAATGCCGCTGCATGGGAACCAGGCGGACATGCCAATCCGCAGTGACCAGGATTTTGTCCAAACTTTGCTCATGCCGCGAGTACGCGTCGGCCGCGAGTTGCGCGCGTTCCAGGGTCACGCCCGGCTGCAGGCGTCCGATGATGCGCAGCGATACGTTATTGCGCTGGGCTGCGTCGTAGGCGAGCCGATTCGCGATCCAGATATCGGGCAGGCGCTCCAGCGCAGCGTCGGGAGGAAAGAGCAGTTCGAAGCGTGGGGCGAGCACGCCGACAATCTGCGGCGAGGGGCCGCCGCCGGGGTTTTGGATGGTTTGGCCCAAAACGTCTGTGTTGCCGCCGAAACGGCGCTGCCAGTATTCGTAACTGATGATCGCGATCGCGGGAAGCTGCGGCGGTTGTTGGGCATTCGCCGCATTGGGCGCATTCCCAGGCTGCGCTTGCGGCGGCTGTGGCTGGCCGTCCGCATCCGAGAAATCGCGGCCGGCGTGGATGGATACGCCGAGTAAGCGGAATAAGTTCGTAGTGGCCACGCCAAAGCGCACCTGCTCGGGCGTGCCATCCGCGCGCAAAACCGGTCCACGGAAGGTCAGGACCCCCGCAAAATCCTCGAAAGTGTTCTTATCCGTCTCGCGCAGATCGAAGTACTCGGCGTTTGAAAACGGAAAGTCCTTCACGTTGCGCTTGCGCATGTCCCCGCAAGCGATGATCAACCGTTCGGGGTCTTTGTAAGGAAGGGGCCGCAGCAGCACCGCGTTCGTCACGCTGAAGATCGCGGTGCTGGCCCCAATCCCGAGCGCGATGGTGAGCACCGCGGTTACAAGAAAAACCGGACTCTTGGCGAGCGAGCGGGCCGCGTATCGCAGATCCTTAGTGAACATGATCCCCCTGGCGATCTTCAGTGTTTATGATGGCATGGAAACCGTTTCCAACGTCCCCATCCATTTTGGACGCGTTTGCGCAAACAGAGTTAGCGTTGATAGACTCTAACTTAAGTTAGATGGAGGGCGACGCCGGGTGAAGATATGTGTGTTGGGGGGCGACGGTTATTGTGGTTGGGCCGCCGCGCTACATCTTTCGAAAGCCGGCCATGAGGTCGCTGTCGTCGATAATTTCCTCCGCAGGCAATGGGATCATGAACTCGGCGTTCAAACCCTAACGCCCATTCAGCCGTTGAGCGATCGGGTCCGCGTGTGGCAGGACCTGACCGGTAAATTCATCGAGTTGTTCGTTGGCGATGTCGCCGATTACGATTTTCTCGCGTCCGTAATTCAGGATTTTCGCCCGGATTCGCTGGTCCATTTCGCCGAGCAGCGCTCCGCCCCTTATTCGATGATCGATCGCAAACACGCCGTGCTCACGCAAGTAAACAATGTGGTGGGCACACTGAACGTGCTGTTCGCGATTAAGGAATTGAAGCCCGATTGCCATCTGGTGAAGCTCGGGACCATGGGCGAATATGGCACGCCGAATATCGATATTGAAGAAGGATATCTGCGCGTCGAGCACAACGGACGAACCGACGTTCTGCCCTTTCCCAAGCAGCCGGGTTCCTTCTATCACCTCTCCAAGGTGCATGACAGCCATAACATGATGTTCGCTTGCAAGATTTGGGGCTTGCGCGCGACCGATTTGAATCAAGGCGTAGTGTACGGCACCGTCACGAATGAAACTTCGCTGCACGAAGCGTTGATTAATCGCTTCGATTACGACGAGGTCTTCGGCACCGTGCTGAATCGTTTTTGCGTCCAGGCTGTCAGCGGGCATCCTCTCACGGTGTACGGGAAAGGCGGGCAAACCCGCGGATTCCTGGACATTCGCGATACAGTTCGGTGCATTGAACTAGCTTGCCTCCATCCTGCCGCTCCCGGCGAATGCCGCGTGTACAACCAGTTCACCGAACAGTTCTCCGTAATGGAACTGGCGCGCATGGTGCAATCCGCCGCGCGCAAGTTGGGGATGCACGTCGACGTAGAGCATCTGGACGATCCGCGCGTCGAGGCCGAACAACATTACTACAACGCCAAGCACTCTAAGCTGCTGGATCTCGGATTGCAACCGCATTATCTGAACGATTCGCTGCTCGATTCGCTGATGAATGTCGCTTTGAAATACCGGGATCGCGTCGATCCATCGATGTTCCTGCCGCAGGTGAATTGGCGCAGCGCGCGCAACCGGCGATCCAAGCGCCTGGCAGCGGTTGCGGCGTTGGAAAGCAAGCTGTGAGCGGCTGCTTCGGAGACCGCTAAATTGTGCGGGATCGTAGGATTTACGCACTGCCAGCAGGCACCGCAACCGGGCCGCATCTGGGAAGCGATCGCCTCCCTCCGGCATCGCGGCCCCGATCAGCAGGACGTTTTTGAATCGCCTGCCGTCTCGCTCGCGGCTGCCCGGCTAAAGATTATCGACCTGGAGGGCGGCCATCAACCAATCGTCGACGATCGAACCGGCACGGTAATTGTCTTCAACGGCGAGATCTACAATCATCTGGAATTGCGCGCCGAACTGGAACGCCGGGGCCGCACGTTCCGTTCTCACTGCGACACCGAAACCGTGCTGCAAGCGTTCCTCGAGTGGGACACGGACTGCTTTTCGAAGATGCGCGGTATGTTTGCCGTGGCTCTGTGGCGCGAATCCGGTAAGCGGCTGGTGCTGGCGCGCGACCGGATGGGCATCAAACCTCTCTACTTTTCCCGGCGCGGTGAGGATCTTTACTTCGGATCGGAACTGAAAGCGATTCTGGTGCATCCGGAGATCGAGCGCTGCTTGAGCCTGCGCGGGCTCGATTGTTATCTCTCGCTGAATTACGTGCCGGCGCCCTGGACGCTGCTGGAGGGTATCGAAAAATTACGCCCCGGACATTGGTTGGAATGGCGCTCCGGCTCCATTCGGACGCAATGCTATTGGCGGCTGCCATTCCGGCCGGCTCGTTTCGCGGGCAGCGCCAAGGACGCGGAAGCGGAGCTGGACCGGCTGCTCAATCACTCCATTTCGGAGCATCTTCTCTCGGATGTTCCGCTGGGTGTCTGGTTAAGCGGCGGCCTGGATTCCTCCACGATTTTGCACTACGCGAGCGAGTTATCCGGAAAACCGCTCCAATCGTTCTCGATTTCCTTCCGCGGGTGCGGTTGCGACGAATCGTCTTACATCCACGAAGTGGCGCAGCGGTATGGCTCAGACCATCACGAACTGGATATCAGCGATTTCGGGGATCTTCCCTCCACAATCGAGAAATTCGCCTATTATTCCGACGAACCGAGCGCCGACGCGGGCGCGCTCCCGCTTTGGCTTCTTTCGAAGCTCACCAAGACTCACGCTACGGTGGTTCTCAGCGGAGAAGGCGCCGACGAGTTGTTCGGCGGTTATCTCACCTATCGCGCCAACCGCATGTCGCGCTTCGTCCGCTGGCTGCCCTCACCGGCTATTGGTCTGATGGCCGGGGCCGCGCGCGGGCTGTGGCCAGTATCCGATGAAAAGATCGGACTCGAATACAAAGTGAAGCGGTTTCTGGAAGGCTGCCAGTTGCGGCCGGAGCGTGCGCATGTGTACTGGAATGGAACGTTCTCTGAGCCAGAAAAGGCCGCGCTGATCCGGCAGCCGCTGCCCGGCTCATTGCAGGACACGCTGCGCGAACTGGCCGATGCCGGCGACGATCTGGCGGCGTACTTGTGGTTCGACCAGAAATATTTCTTGCCCGACGACATCCTGACCAAAGTGGATCGCATCAGCATGGCGCATTCCGTCGAAGTCCGCCCGCCGTACCTGGATCATCGCGTGGTGGAGTTTGCCGCGTCGCTCCCGGCGTCGCTCAAAATCGCTGGCTCCCGTCAAAAGGTGATTTTGAAGAATCTGATGCGGAACAAGCTTCCCGCTTCGGTTCTGTCGCGTAAAAAAGTGGGCTTCGATATTCCGGCGCATGAATGGTTTCGCGGGCCTTTACGGCAGCTTCTGCTGGAAACGGTGGGGCGCGCTCGCGCGCGCTACTCCGGATTCTTCGACATCGAAGAAATCCGGGCTATCAAGCTGGCGCACTGGGACCGGCGTACCAACACCGGTTATCATCTGTGGGGACTCCTGACACTGTTACTTTGGATGGATAAATGGCGCATTCAAATCCGCCCGCCGGCGGAGCAGAAGACCGAGAAAAAAGTCTTAATATCCACCTGATCCTCCTGCTATTCGCCGCCGCGGTTTACGCAGGCTGCATGGTGTCGCCGCCCTCCTTGATGGATGATGTGGATGCGGTGCAAGCGCAGATTTCGCGCAACATGCTGACGTCCGGCGATTGGGTGACCGCGCGCCTGGATGGAATCGCGTATCTCGAAAAGGCTCCGCTCAAGTATTGGACGATCGCAATCGCGTTCGAGCTTTTCGGAGTCCACGATTGGGTGGCGCGGATTCCCATCGTGCTCGCTGCGCTCGCGCTCGCCGCGCTGACGACGGCATTCGGCATCTGGGCCTTCGGAAAACGCGCCGGATTTTACGCCGGACTGTGCATCGCTACTTGTTTCGGCTTGTTCCTCTTTACCCGCATCCTGATCCCGGACGTGATGCTGACTAGCGCGGTCGCACTTTCCATGTGGTCCTTCCTGCGCGCGATCGATGACACGGAAGCCCGCCCGCGTCTATGGGCTGTTTTGTTCGCGGCCAGCCTGGGTGTGAGTCTTTTGCTGAAGAGCCTGATTGGGGCGGTGTTTCCGCTGGCCGCCGCCGTCCTGTACCTCGCGCTCACCCGGCAGTTGTTCCAATGGAAAATTTGGAAGCGGCTGCATCCGTTCAGCGGCGTGCTGATCATTTTAGCCATTGCCGCGCCCTGGCACATTCTCGCGACACTTCGCAATCCGCCGTACTTCGATTTCACCTTGCACAGCGCGCGCGGCGAGTATCACGGATTCCTCTGGTTCTTTTTCATCAACGAGCAGGTTCTGCGCTTCTTGAACCTGCGCTATCCACGCGATTACAACACTGTCCCGCGCCTTTATTTCTGGCTGTTCCACCTCATCTGGCTTTTTCCTTGGAGCGTGTACTTTCCCGCCATTGCGAAACTCTCGTTCCGGCCCATCGACCGCGCCGGACGCGTTCGGCTGCTCGCACTCTGCTGGGTTGGCTTCATCCTGGTCTTTTTCACGTTTTCCACCACGCAGGAATATTATTCGATGCCGTGTTATCCCGCGCTCGCGCTGCTGCTCGGCTCCGCCATGGCGGCGGGCGGCAATTGGATTCGATGGGGAACGCGCGTGCTCAGTGTAATCTTGCTGTGCGCGGGAATTGCCGCGGGAACGCTGTGGTTTCTCACTCGCGATATCCCGGCGCCAGGCGATATCTCGTCCTCGCTGAGCTTTCATCCCGATGCCTATTCGCTCTCGCTCGGACATATGGAGGACCTGACGCTCAAATCGTTCGCTTATCTGCGCGCTCCGCTGTTGCTGGCTGCGATTGCGTTTCTGATTGGCTCGATCGGGACCGCGCTGACAACCGGGCGCAAAGCGTTCCTCTCCGCCGCAGTGATGTCCGTGCTGTTTTTCCAAGCCGCCCGCATGGCGCTGGTGGTGTTCGATCCCTACATGTCCTCGCGGCCACTCGCCGAAGCGCTGCTGCGCTCCCCGAGCGGAAAACTAATCGTCGACCATGAGTACTATACGTTTTCTTCCGTCTTTTTCTATACCAATCGGACCGCGCTCCTGCTGAACGGGCGAGTCAACAATTTGGTTTATGGCTCCTATGCGCCTGGGGCCCCGAATGTCTTCATTGATGACGCACAATGGAAGGAAATGTGGAATGCCGCGGATCGCATCTATTTGGTGGCGAGCCGTTCCGCCCTGTCACGTCTTGAAAAATTGGTTGCGAGCAATAAGCTCAACATCGTGGCGGAGAGCGGCGGAAAGCTGGTGCTCACCAATTCACCCTTGCTTGAGAGTACGCTAGGACGATGACGGCGGCGGATCTGCTCCTAGCAATCGCAGCCATTCCTTTCATCTATTATCTGATCGCGATCTTCAGCTCCTGGCGCTATTTTGCGCAACCCGCCCAAATTCAAGATCCGAAGTTTCATCCGCCGGTCAGTAACCTGAAGCCGATCCGCGGGCTCGATCCGGATGCATACGAGAATCTGGCCAGCTTTTGCCGGCAGGATTATCCGGATTACGAGATTGTTTTGTGCGTCGATCCGGAGGATCAAGCGGTGATCGCAGTCATCGAGAAGTTGAAGGCCAATTTCCCCGAGCGCAGCATCCGCGTGCTTTACGGATCCGGCCGCATCGCCACCAACGACAAAGTAGCGAAGCTCGCGCGTTTGGTGGAAGAAGCCGAGCATGAAGTGATCGTGATCAGCGATAGCGATGTGCGTGTGCGGCCGGATTATCTCCGCCAGGTCACCGCTCCTCTGCGCGATCCAAAAATCGGCGCGGTGACCTGCTTCTATACGCCCACCTCGATCGACACCTTCACCGATCATCTGCAAACCGCCGGCATGACGTCCGACTTTTACGCGGGCGTTCTGGTGGCTTGGCAGCTGGATGGCATCAAGTTCGCGCTTGGCCCCACCATAGCGACCACGCGCACGCGCCTTGCGGCCTTCGGCGGCTATGCGTCGATTGAAAATCAACCGGCCGATGATCTTTTGGTCGGCCGCCTGATCGCCGAGCAAGGCTACGAAGTGGCGCTCGCGCCCTACGTAATTGAAACCGTGCCGGATTACCATTCCCTGCGCGCGCTGTTCCTTAAGCGATTGCGCTGGCTGGTGGTGATGCGCCACATGCGGCCCTCCGGCCATTTGGGATTGCTGCTCACGCAAGGATTACCTTGGTCGATTGCGGCGGTGGCGTTCCATCCGTCGGCGGCCATCGCGGCCGCCTATCTCGGAGCGTACTATTTTCTGCGCGTGGCCATCGCGTGGACCATCGGTATCCATGGCTTGAAACAGCCGCGCTTTTGGAAGCAAATGCCGCTCATTCCGTTGTGGGACGCGATGGCGTTCTTCATCTGGCTCGCCAGCTTTATGCGCAAGAGCATCCGCTGGCGCGGCGCCGATTACTATATCCGCGAAGGCAAGCTTGTCCCGGTGAAAGATTACCCGTCCGGCGACTGACCTGCTAGCGCGGAGCCATGCGGATGGCGCCGTCCAGCCGGATCACTTCGCCGTTTAACATCGGATTCTCGATAATCTGCCGGGCGAGCTGCGCATATTCGGCCGGACGCCCCAGGCGTTTCGGAAAGGGAACCATGGAACCGAGCGAAGCTTTCACGTCTTCGGGCAGCGCGGCCAGCAGCGGTGTATCGAATAATCCCGGCGCGATGGTCATCACGCGAATGCCCAAGCCCGCAAGGTCGCGCGCTAGCGGCAGCGTCAGCGCGACAATTCCGCCTTTCGATGCCGAATAAGAAGCTTGCCCGATCTGGCCGTCGTATGCCGCGACCGATGCGGTGTTGATGATCACGCCGCGTTCGCCGTCCGCGCCGGCATCGTTGCGCGCGATCGCCCAAGCCGCCAACCGCGCAACGTTGAACGTACCGATCAGGTTCACGCGAATCACTTTGCTGAAGCGAGCGAGATCGGCCGGCCCATCCTTGCCGATGATCTTCTGTGGATCGCCGATGCCCGCGCAATTCACGCAAATGTGCAGCGCGCCAAAAGAGTCGATGGCGGATTTCACCGCTTGCTCCACTTCAGTCGGCTCGCTGACGTCGGCGCGCACGAAGCGGGCGTGCTCTCCCAACTCCGTAGCGAGGGTTTGCCCCTGCTTTTCGTTGAGGTCCACAATCACGACGCGGCCGCCGGCGCCTGCGATCATCCGGGCTGAAGCCGCGCCCAGTCCGGACGCGCCGCCGCTCACAAGCGCTACTTTTCCATGGATGTCCATACGGTTGACCATAGCAGAAGACCGGGACGTGATAAGATTGTGCCTCCGTATGGGCTCGAGATTCATCGCAGCTACTGCTGTGGCGGTCACCCTGTTTGGTTGTGGTCAATCGTTACACGAAACTTCCACCGAAATTGACCGCGTCAAACTGCGGCCTTTTCTTAATGCCGTCGGGCCTCTCATTGAGAGTGGGTTCGGCCTGGCCGAAATCGGCCAAATCGAACAGGAGTTTGCGAACCTCGCGAAAGATGGAACCCATGCGCTGACGTTCCCGATCATCTATAAAGGCAACAAGACCAAGCTACGCGTCACAATCAGAAAAGAAGATAGCGACATCGTAGAGATCAGGTTTTTTGCGGTGCCACAGCTGGTCGAGCAGATCGAGCAGGTGATGAAGCAGACTTTGTAGGCGACTGTATATTGCGGATTCGCCAACTACTCGACGAGCCGAAACATTGCCGACCGCCGCGCCTGCGCTAGGATCGAAGGTGGCAGATGTCGGCTTCCGCGCCCAGCCTCTACCTGGAACGATCCGGACCGTTGCAACGGTTCTGGGGACTCTTTCGCCAGGCCTGGGTGTCGGGTTACGAGAATAACTGCTTCGGAATCGCCAAAGGCGTCGCCTATTCCGGATTGCTTGCCTTCTTTCCCGTACTGGCATCCATCGCGGCGATCCTCGCGAAAGTGAACGCGGAATCCGTCGCGCACGTTTTATCCCGATTCTTGTTTGAAGTGGTCCCGCCCGGCACCGAAGAGCTGGTCTCCAACCAATTCGCCGGAAAAGGACAGCGGCCCATTTGGTTAATACTGATCGCGGCGGCTTTCTCCGTCTGGGCGGCGTCGGGCGCGATCGTCAGCTTGATGGAAGGCTACGCGGCGGCTTACCGGTTACCATCCGGACGCTCCTTCCTCAACGAACGCCTGGTTGCGTTTCTTTTGGTGTTCAGCTCCGCGCTGCCGGCCATCGGCTCCTCGGCACTCATTCTTTTCGGCACGCGCAGCGAACGATCCATGCTCGGATGGTTCGGCATTCTGCCTGACGAAGACATCAAGACCTGGATGAGCCTCTTGGGCGGACTGCTCCGTTACGTGATCGCGCTGGCCGCGACGGTTCTTGTGACCGCGCTGCTGTATTGCGTAGCGCCGAACCGTCCGCTCAAATTCCGCAGTGTGCTACCCGGTGCATTCGTCGCGACGCTGATGTGGCTGTTGGTAACATCCGGCTTCGCGTGGTATGTGCGGAACATCGCTAACTACAACGTGCTCTACGGCAGCATCGGCGCGGTGATTGCGCTGCTGGTGTGGATGTATCTGGGCGCCGTGATTTCGTTGATCGGATGCGAATACAACGCCGTGCGGGAGCGCCTGGCGTGTGAGTTCTGAAATCTGGCTATTCTTGTCTTATGCAACTCGCCGGCAAACGAATCGCGATCCTGCTCGACACGGCCTACCAGGAGATGGAAGTCTGGTATCCGTTCTACCGGTTTCAGGAAGCCGGCGCCGAGTGCGTGTACGTCGCGGCCGAGGCCGGCAAAACGTACGCCAGCAAAGTGGGATATCCGGCGACCTCGCATATCACGTACAACGCGGCGAGCGCCGACCAGTTCGATGGCGTCGTGATCCCCGGCGGATATGCGCCCGATCACATCCGGCGGCATTCGGCTGCCAATCACTTCGTAAAAGAGATGGACGCGCGAGGCAAGTTGGTAGCGTCCATTTGCCACGGGCCCTGGGTGCTGTGCTCGGCGAAAATGCTCAAAGG
>DATGIH010000123.1:0-75990 GCA_035295865.1 Bryobacteraceae bacterium | reverse complement strand
CCTCGGTAGACGCGAAGTATTTGTCTTCGGAGTGGAAGAAGAGGCCGCCGAAACTGGACCAAACTTTTGGATTGCTCTTCACTGTCTTGGCGGCGCTGTGCACCAGTTCCAACTTTTCGTCCACCGGCACGGTGAAAGGATCTTTGTCGAAGGGCGAAGTCCAGCGGTCCACGTAGCCCTTAGTAGGAGCCAACTGCACCGGCTGGGCTTGTAGGACGGAGTTGGCTTTCGCGACAGTCACCGCTTCGCGCGTGATGCGGGCGATTTCGGCGGGCGTGACCAGCGGCGATGCGGCGAATCCCCACTGTCCTTTGGCGATCACGCGGACGCCAAATCCGAAGCAGGTGCCGTCGTTGACGAAGGGAACTTCGTCGGTTTTGGATCCGCCGCGTTCGGGCGACATTCGGAATCCCGAGAACTGATTGCGATAGCGATTGATGCGGATATCGCAGTAGGTCGCACCTTGTTTCTTCGCTTCGGCGAGAGCGACAGCGCCGAGCTTTTCGAGCTCCGGATTCGGTTTGGTGGAACCGGCGTCCGGCGCACCGAAAAGCTTTTCGGCGAAAACTAGCGAGGCGGCCGTGGTGGCGGAGCCCGCAAGGAATGCCCGGCGATGGAATCGGCGAGTGGGATCGAGGAAAGTCATTTTGATTTACCCTCTACGGTATCAGCATCAGAGGTCCTGCCGAACCACGACTGCGAGGCAATGCCACTCGCGTGGTAGCGCTCCCTTGTGGTCGCGGTTCAGAAACTGAGGCGCACTCCCAATTGGGCGGCGAATGGGATGCCTACCGTTGTGCCGGGTCCGAAGAAATCGCCGAGCGCTCCGGCGGGAACCAGCAACTGCTTCAAGTTGGTGATGGGACGCGTTTGCATGCAGTCCGCATTGAGGCAGAATGCGGTGGCGTTCGCGAGATTATTGACCGGCGCCGGCAGCGCGGAAATATCCGTCACATAGTTTGCGCCGGGATTATTGCGGTTGAAGAGATTGAAGAATTCGGCGAAAGGGATGACGCGCGTGCGCTCGCCGATTTTGAAGGGGCGCGTCACGCGAAGATCCGTTTGCAGATAAGGAGTGCCGCGGAATTGATCGAGCCTGGTCTGGACGCCGTTGATCACGGCGCGATCGTCGCCCGGGTCGCCGAAGCCGTTTACGTCCACGGGCGTGGTAAGCGTGATGGGGCGCGCGCTTTCGGCCTGGCTGAGAACGGCGATATCGAATCCGCCGGGCAGATGCAGTGTTCCGGCCAGCACAAAGCGGTGCGTGACATCCTCGCCGGATGGGCCGTAATCGCCCGAACCGAAGGCGTGCAGCGGATTGCACACGCCGTCGACATAATCGAACAGTTCGCCGAGCACGCAACCCCAGGTTTTGGCGCTCGATAGCGTATAGTGGGCCACCAAAGTAAAACGTCGCGTGTTGGCTTGCAGCCGAATCGACAGGGCATCGTAGCGCGAGCGATTGTCGGAGCGGAACACGCTGAGATCCGGAACGTTGGCTTGTTGGGTGGCGCGGTCGCGCGCAAAGAGCGGCGAGAAGAGCGTGTATCCGGCTTGATATTGGTAGCGAGCGTAGCTGTGGATTCCCGACTCGTGCGTCCAATCGGCGCTCAGCATCCAATGGGAATTGAAGGCATGTTCGGCGCCGGCGGTGGCGTGCAGCGCGTACGGTGTTTTGTAGGCCGGATCGATCAGCGCGCCTGCGCCGCCGCTGGCATCGTCGAAAATGCAACCGGGATCGCCGGGTTTCGCGCAAATCCCGGGCGGCTGATTGACAGCCTGGAACGCCGTCACCCAGCCGTTTTGCGCGAGATCGTTATAAAACATTCCGACGCCCGCGCGTAAAACGGTGTCGCGGGAAGAGCCGAGCGCATAGGCGACACCCAAGCGTGGAGCAATGGCCAGCCGGTAATCGTGCGGAGCTCCGGGATGCTGGAACAGCGGAATCTGCAGCGCGAGTACCGTTTGGAGCGCCGGATTGTCGAGTTGGGAGCGGCCGGAAGCGGTGAAGAGTCCGAAAGTGGTGTCGTAGCGCAGCCCGTAGTTGACGGTAAGGCGCGGCGTCACACGCCAGGAATCTTCCGCGTAGAATCCCAGCCGCTGGACATTTTGTGAGAAACTGCCGTCGCCGGCGGGAGTACTGGAACAGGAGGTCCCGTCGGTGACCTGGAGCGTTGCGGTGGGAGTGCATGTCAGATCGACGGAGAATTGCCGTGGATTTCCGAGATAAAATGACGGGTCCTGCGCGAAGACCGTCAAGTTTTCGGCGTTGCCGGGAAGCGCGCCGCTCATCACGGGCTCATGGATAAAATCGACGCCGAAGCGAGGCGAGTGGCTGCCGGAAGTATGCGTGACGTTGTAGCGAACTTGATACTTCTCCTGATTGCGCAGGATGGGGAACGCCGTGATGGGCGTGACGAACTGGTTGTCGCCGAACGTTTCGAATCCGGAAATGGTTTGTGATGTTGCGCTGAAGGGAAACGCCAGCGCGAAGCCGAGATCGGAGTTGCGGCTCTGCGTGAGATGCAGATAGCTGACGCCCAGGGTCAACGATTCGAGCCAGCTGGGGCTGAAAACATATTGCTGACCCAACACGATGTTGAAGTAGTTGTTATGCGTTGTCGCGCCGGTAGAAGGAAGCGTGGACTGCTGAATGAGCGCGTTGTTGGTGATGTAGCTATCGATTCCGGCCCGCAGAAACCAGGTGGAATTCGGCGATTGTGCCCAATCGAAGCGGATGGTTCCGAGATAGTCGCGAAATGGAATCCGAACATTGTTGGGCACGGGAATGGACGCTACGCCGGGAATCAGGCCTTGGGCAGCGAGCGATGCCAGGGCGTTGAATTCCGTGAGGCTGGCCGGGCTGTAAGCGATGCTGGCTTTTTCCTGAACGCTTTCGAACGACGAAAAGAACCAAAGTTTATCTTTGACGATAGGGCCGCCGAGCGTTCCGATGTAATTCTGCTTGGAGAACGGCTGCTTGGGCAGCGGCGCAGGATTCTCGATCGGATAGCGAGCATTTAAATCCGCCGCGCGTTCGTAGAATGCCGCTCCGCCGTGCCATTCGTTGGTGCCACTCTTGGTGGTAATTTCCACCGATCCGCCAACGGTGCGTCCGATGTCGGCGTTCTGCTGCGCCGTCTGAACAGCGAATTCCTGAATCGCATCGGGAGAGAAATTCTGCAGGAAGCCGCCGATGTAGTCGTCGGAATTGTCCATGCCATCCACGGAATTCACGTCGTTCAAGCCGGAGCTTCCGCCGAAGCTGACGGCGGTAATGCGCGCCTTCGTGGGGTCGGATGGTTCTACCGGTTCCGTTCCTGGAATCAGATACGCGATGTTGGCGAAGCTGCGTCCGGCTAACGGCAATGTATCCAAATCGCGCGAGGTTACTACGCCCCCAACAACGGCGCTTGCGGTGTCCATGGGCTGGGCGGTGATGGACGACGGCGATGCCGAAACGTTCACTTGCTGTTGCGACGGAGCAGGATTAAGGATGACACCGATCTCGCGTGCCGAACTTACGTTGACCGTAACCAGGGAAATGGCATCCGCAAAACCGGCGGCTCGTACGCTGACGCGGTAGGTGGCCGGCGCAAGGTCCTCGAAGCGAAACTCGCCGCGGCTGTCACATCGGGCGTTGCGTTCCAGGGACGATTCGGTGGCACGCAGCGTGATTACCGCGGACGGAATTCGAGCCCCGTTCGAATCGCTGACGTTGCCCAGCAGGCTGCCGCGGAAATCCTGGGACCACACAGGGAATGTCAGCGTCAAAATAAAGGCAGCGAAATGGAAGAGGTTTCGCAATAAATCCATGGACGTGCCCAAAGGCTAGCGCAGCCGAGCGATTACTACCATGGATCGTACGTGGGTCATACTGATAAATTGAACGGCGCGCGCATTGGAGCCCTGGTCGCCCTTGCTTATCTGGCCATTGTGCTTGCGCTGTGGCTTCCCTTCAATCTTCGTGGCGGACTGCCGTATGAAACCGGCTTCGTTTATACCAGCGAAATCTCAACCTGGTGGAACGGCTTTCTGAACGGCGCCGATCACCTCCGAATTTACACCAGCATCTTTTATCAAGTCGCTTACTTGATGGGGCAATTGTCCGGATTCGCCGGGAGTTGGGTTCCTTTTCAGATTACTTATGCCGCGCTGTGGTGGGCGCGAGGATTTCTGGTTTTTCTCATAGGCCGGCGAATCGTGCCAGGGCAGGATGTTTTCTGGTATCTGGCAGGGGCTTTGGTTTTGACCCATTCCTCCGATTTCGCTACGGGATGGGCAGGACTGTTGAACCAATCGGGCTACACGCTGTGGATGCCGCTGGCTTTCTATCTGTTGGTGGTGGCGCTTGAGCAGAGCGAACGATGGCGCGCCGATTCGGCACTGCTGGCTGCGATCTTCTTCGAACATCTGTCGCTGTGGAGTTTTGAGAGCCAGCTCGTCATTCTACTGGTTGCGCCGTTACTTCTGTTTTGGCGATATCCACATCCCTGGCGAAGCCGCAAAGCGATTGCCGCCGCTTGGTACATTTTGCCGGTCATTTACGTCTTTGCGACTTATCGAAAATATGCGAATTCGGGCGGGAAGACTTATCAGCAAACTATTTTGAGAAAAGTGTGGGGTGTTACTCCCGTGTTAAGCGACTGGGCATTCAACGTCGCGGCCAGCCTGAAGTTCTGGACATGGCGCGGGTCTGACACGGCTCACGCGACGTTGCCTCAATTGGCCGTGCCTACGGTGTTGGCGATAGTTGTATTTGTTCTCGGACTGCTTTGCCTGATGCGAGCCGATAGCCGATGGACTCCCGGCTGGCGCACGCTGGGCTTGACTCTACTGATAGGTTCGATTCTGCTGGTCTTGAGCTTTCCCGCTTATTTAATTCTCGAATCTGCCGCGAGCCTTTGGCGGACCCAAATCCTATCGAGCTTTGGAGCGGGTTTGGTGCTTGCGGCGGCGATCGGATTCTTGGCGAGCGTTGCATCCAGGAAATGGGTTCGCGCTTCGATCCTCACGGCGCTTGGTGCGCTGGTGGCTGGATATGGTGCATTTTCCGCGGTCAAGAAATGCGCTTTTCACGAATGGGTTTGGGAGAGGCAGCACGCGGCGATGGCGCAGGTGCTGGAGATTGCGCCGAGGCTGAAGGATGGAACGCGCGTGGTCCTTATCGACGTTCCGCGGGGCGACGATCCGTTTCTCAACGAGAACGAATGGTTCAACATGGCGCTTCGGCTTGCCTATCCGGGAACGAAGGTATCCGGGCATTACTCCTACGACGGCACGGCGCGGACTGGCAGCGATCGATTGCTACTCGACTATCAAAGGGACGGAAGAATTTCGCTGGTGGACGGGCGACAGCAAATTGAAAATGGGCCGCCGTCGCCGCTGGCGATTCGAAGATACGGAAAATAGAGCTATCGCTTGGGCAGCGCGAACGCAACGTAAGCGCCATTGATCTTCAGGTGGTCCGGATTGTTGACCTTCGCCGCGGCGGAGGCGCAGAAAACAATGTATTCGCGCCCCGCGATTTCATACACCGCGGGCATTCCCTCGATCGAGGTGTCCATCTGGCGCGACCACAGCTCTTTCCCGTTGTCCACGTCGAAGGCGCGGATTTTTCCATCACGCGTGCCGGTGAAGATCAATCCGCCGGCGGTCACCACTGGACCAACTTTGGGAAAGTGCCCACCGGTGTCATGGATTCCCTTGGCCGCGAGTTCGGGGACATCGCCGAGCGGAATCTTCCATTTGATGTCGCCGGTATTGAGATCGTACGAGGTAAGCGTGGTCCACGGCGGCGTGATGGGCGAGAGACCGTCGCTCGCGATCAAGAAGCCGAATCCGCTGTAGTAGCGTTCTTCTCCTGCCGGCGTGGGTTTTTCCCTATCTTTGGCAAGCTGAAGAAGCGCCGGTAAATCTTTGGACACGACGAAGAGACTGCCGTGCGCCGGATCCACGGCGGCGCCGCCGAAGTTCGCGCCGCCGTTATTGCCG
This sequence comes from Bryobacteraceae bacterium, assembly GCA_035295865.1. Taxonomy (GTDB): domain Bacteria; phylum Acidobacteriota; class Terriglobia; order Bryobacterales; family Bryobacteraceae; genus Palsa-89. Next base: position 69,996 of record DATGIH010000123.1, on the reverse strand, counting down.
GGCATTTCGATGGTTCCGTGTGTGCTCGGCGGCGTGAACAAGCCCTCGTTGCGGGCGCTCAGGATCGCGTCGCGAAATTTCGCGCGATCTTCGGTGGTTAATGACGGGCGCAAATCGTCCACGGTGAATTTCTGCCGCGCGTAGGGCGGAGGCCATGTCGGGAAAGGCTGGGTGGGCGAAGTTTCTTCGCCGGGCATGTCGGACTTCGGGACCTTCCGTTCTTCGATGGGCCACAGCGGTTCGCCCGTGACTCGATTAAACACCCATACGAAGCCTTGCTTGCTGACCTGCGCGACGATGTCGACAGTTTTCCCGTTGTGCTGGACGGTGAGCAATTTCGGCGCGGTGGCATCGTCGTAATCCCAAATGTCGTGATGCACCATTTGGAAATGCCAAAGCCGCTTGCCGGTTCGAGCGTCCAAGGCCAGCAGACTATCGGCGAACAGATTCGTGCCCGGGCGGTTCACGCCGTAGAAGTTGTATTTCGCGCTAGCGGTGGGGGCATATACGATGCCACGCGCTTCATCCACCGTCAATTCGCTCCAAACATTGGCGCCGCCCACATGGGCACGCGCATCTTTCGGCCAGGTCTCGGATCCGAACTCGCCGGGCTTCGGAATGGTGTGAAACGTCCAGACCACTTTTCCGGTGCGAACGTCGAACGCGCGGACATCGCCTGGCGCTGAACCGTATTCTTGATTGGTGGCGGATCCAAGGATCAGCAGATCTTCGAACACGCGGCCGGGCGTGGTGGATTGGACCAGCTTCAACGTTTTCGGATCGCGATCGAGGCCTTGTTTCAAATCGACGCTGCCGGAATCGCCGAAAGTGGGAATGAGCTTTCCGGTTCGCGCGTCGAGGGCGTGCAGAACGTGGTTGCTGGCGTAGAAAAGCCGACGGTCAGAGCGATCTTTGCTCTCCCAATAGTTGATGCCGCGATTGGTAATGATGGTGGTGTCCGGGTCAGCCGGATGTGTCCAGATTTCGGCGCCGGTGGCGGCATCCAGCGCGACAATGGAGTTGTTTTTCGCTAGGACATACATCACGCCGTCCACGACAGTTGGGTTGAATGAATACGGCTTCCCGTCGCCGGTGGGATAGGTCCAGGCGACTTGGAGTTTCGCGACGTTGGTCCGGTCGATTTGGGTTAGCGCGGAGTATTGTGCCGAATCCGGAGCACCGCCGTAGTCGCGCCACGAGGAGTGAGATGTCTTAGAATTCTGCGCCGAAGCTGTAAGTGAGATCAGCGCTGCCAGGAAGATGAAGGAAGGGCGCAACACCCAATATAGTATTATCGGAAATTAATCGCGACCCCCGTCACCGGGTTCGGCCGGGGCGCGTCTAGAGGAACGATTGGAGCTGCTGTGATTTTTAACCGGTCCGTTCTGTTCTGCACTGCCCTTCTGGCGGCCTTGAGCATGTTGGCGGTGGCGCAGGCTCCGCCGCCCGATTGGCACCAGGTACAGCCCGCCGATGCTCCCCGATTATCGCAGCAGGATCTCAGCAATCTGGTGGCGCCGATCGCGCTCTATCCCGATTTGTTGCTGAGCCAGATTCTGGCGGCGAGCACCTATCCGACGGAAATTACCGAAGCGCAGCAGTGGATGCAGAGCAGCGGTCTGCGCGGCCGGCAATTGGTGGATGCGGCCAAGCAACAGCCATGGGATCCGAGTGTGCAGGCCCTGGTCGCGTTTCCCGATGTGATGACGATGCTCACGCGCGACATGCAATGGACCACCGATCTTGGTAACGCGTTTCTTTCGCAGCAAGCCGATGTGATGGACGCGATCCAGCGGCTGCGCGCCACCGCGCGCGACAACGGGCGGTTGACCAACACTCCACAGCAGCGCGTTACTTATGACCAGCAAGCGATCGTGATTCAGCCGGCGGATCCGCAGACGGTTTATGTGCCTGTCTACAACCCCGCGTATGTGTGGGGGCCGCCTGCGTATGGTTATTATCCGGCGCTCGGATATCCCGACATTAGCTATGGCATCGGGTACGGCGTTGGCGCGTTTCTCGGTGGACTTTTCACTGGCCTCTTCAATTTCGGCGGTTGGGGATGGGGCTTTAGTTGGTTGACGCACGGCCTGTTTCTGAACGGGCTGTTCTTCAATCATTTTGGATTCCATGGATACGGCGGCTATGCGTTCCATGGCGGATACGGATATGCGAGCCGCGCAGCGTGGGTGCACAATCCCGGACATCGGTTGGGAGTGCCGTATTCCGGACATTACGCGAATTCGCGCTTTGGCGGCGCCGCGAATCGCGGTTACGCAGCGCGTTCGTACAATGCGGGCCGTTCGACAAGTGGGTGGCACTCGGCAAATGCCGGCCGATCTTTCGAATCCGGCCGTTCTTATAATGCCGCGCGTTCCAGTGGAGCCGGGCGTTCTTATGCCGGAAGCCGGCAAGCGGAAGCGTATCGCGGCCTCTCGGGCGGATCCGCGCGCGGCAATTACGGACGCTCCGCTGCTGAACCTCGCTACTCCGGCGGCGCATCCTCTCGTTACTCGGGAAGCGCAGGACGGAGCGCCGGATCTTCCGGTCACGGCTGGGCCGCGCCGGCTTCTCACTCGCACTCCGCGAGCCCACACTACTCCGCTCCAAAATCATCGGGGCGTTCGCATGGCGGCGGCGGACATAGCCACGTGAGCAGTGGGCACTCGGGCGGCGGACACTCGGGTGGCGGGCACTCGCACGGCGGCGGTGGCGGTCATCACAAAAAGTAAGCGCGCATTTCGTCTGCTACGATGGGTTTAGTGGACGCTGGTGGAACCAGTAAGCGGCTCCTGCCATGGTTGGTGGCAGTGGCCTTCTTCATGGAGTCGCTGGACACCACCATTCTGAACACCGCTGTTCCTACCATTGCGGCGGCGCTCAAAGTGGCGCCCTTAAGCATGAAAGCGGTGCTCTCCAGCTACACGCTGAGTCTCGCCGTTTTCATTCCGATCAGCGGCTGGATGGCGGATCGCTTTGGAACGCGCCGCGTGTTCGCATCCGCCATCGGATTATTCACGCTCGGGTCGTTCTTGTGCGGAATTTCCACCAACATTCATGAGCTGGTCGCCTGCCGTGTTCTGCAGGGCTGCGGCGGCGCGATGATGGTGCCGGTTGGGCGGCTCACGATTGTCCGAACCTTCGCGAAGTCGGAGCTCATCCGCGCAATGAGTTTCGTCGCCATTCCGGGTCTGGTGGGTCCGATGCTCGGGCCAATTGCGGGCGGGTTGATCGTCGGGTATTTCCATTGGCGCGTGATTTTTTTTGTGAACCTGCCCATCGGGATTCTGGGCTTGATCTTGGTCTATTTGCATCTTCCCGATTACCGCGAAAAATCGAATCCACTGGACTTTGTCGGGCTCATTTTGTTTGGATCCGGGATCGCGCTGCTCTCTTACGTTCTTGAAGTATTCGGAGAGCACACACTGAGCGTCCGTGAAATTTCTGGATTGCTGATCACATCGCTGGTCTTGCTGCTCGGTTACGGACTGCACGCATCGAAGACGCTGTATCCGTTGCTGAATCTCACGCTTTTTCGCATTCGAACCTTCCGAGCGGCGGTGAGCGGCAGCTTTTTTACGCGGCTTGGGATCGGCGGTATTCCATTTATTCTTCCGCTTTTGTATCAAGTGGGATTGGGGCTCACGCCGATTCAATCCGGTCTCTTGATGATGCCGCAAGCCATCGCGGCGATGAGCCTGAAGATGACGATGCCGAAGATTTTGACGCGCTTCGGTTATCGCGCGGTGTTGATCTCAAACACGCTGATCCTTGGCGGGCTGATCGCGCTGTTCGGAACGATCGGACTCAATACGCCGGTGTGGCTAATCGTGGCGCAGGCGTTCTGTTTCGGATTCTTCAGCTCGCTGCAATACACGAGCATGAACACCCTAGTGTATGCGGATATCGACGAGCAGCAGGCGAGTGCGGCCAGTTCCATCGCGAGCACGATGCAGCAGATGTCGATGAGTTTCGGCGTGGCTTGGGCATCGTTGGTGACGGGATTTTTCATTCCGGACCGGTTGCATTCCAGTCCGCCGCAGATGATTCATGGCATTCATTCGGCGGTTTGTGTTTTGGGCGGGATTACTGTGCTATCGACGATCGTCTTTCGGACATTGAGAAGCGACGATGGAAGCACAACAAGCAGACACAAGACTTTGGAGCATGCTGAGACTTAGACCGGGCGTCGCCAGGAGTGGCGACGCGGCACGCACGAGTGCGTGCGCTACGCGCCCTGAATCGCTTTCAGCAGGGCAGCGGCACGTTGGGACCCTATCAGGACTAGGCCGCCGTTTTTCGTGCGCAGTTCTACGCCCTCGCGGCCACCGGCGAGGAACGCAGTTCCCTTGTTGGTCCGGCGGAAGCCGTAACCGCCCCAATCGCGCACCGGATCAAGCGTGACGACGGTGGCAGATTCGATGCCATCCAAGGCGACGCGGCTGGATCGGAACAGTCCGCGCAGCCGCACGCGCAGTTCACCGGGATAAACTTCGGTTACTAGTTTTACGAACACCAAACGAAGATAAACGAGCCAGAGAAAGATCGACCAGAAAATCAAACTGGTATTAGACATCGGCTGCTTTCCCCACGGATGTCCCAGCCCAGCTTGCCAGATGGCGGCCAGTGTCAGGGCGGCCGGCGGGATGGCGGTGAGAATTCGCAGCCTTGTTTGCCGGAAGGATTGCTCTTCGTAAAACAAAGGCTCCGGTGGGCGAGACATGCTCAGCGGAGGGCGCCGATGGTGAATTGCAGCGCGGCGTACTGGGTCTGGTAGTCGTACTTTGCGCTCAGGTTTTCAATTTCGGCTTGCGTGAGATTCAACTGGGCCTGTGTCAGTTCCACGATCGACGACAAACCGAGATTGTAGCGTCCTTGCGCCAGATCGAGCGAGAGCGCCGCCTGACGCAGGAATTGTGCCGTCACGTCCATGCGCTGATAGGCGGTAACAGCGCCCGACCAGGCAACCCGGACATCGCGCGAAACCTGCTGCTGCTGATCGCGCAGGCGCTGGTCAGATTCGAGCGCGTGTTCATGCGCCGCCTCGCGGCGCGCGGAGAAAAGATGCCCGTTGAAGACCGGGATGCTGACATTCGCCGCGACGCCTTCGTATTCGGCTGGAATGGGCGCGTTCGCCGGCGTATTGATGTAGGGAATGTAGCCACCGACGGCCGCGAGGCTCACCGTGGGCCGCTTCAAATCGCGCTCCGCTTCGTAGAACTTGTAGGCGGAGTCCCGCGACAACCGCAATCCGGCTAGCTCCGGCCGGTTGGCCATCGCTTGCGCCACCAGATCGTCCGCTTTACCCGGAGGGCCTGGCGGCAGGGGCGATTCTTCCAGCACATAATCGGCGGGACGATCGGATCCAAGAGCGCGGCCGAGTTCCGCCTGAGCAGCTTGCAAGGCTTCCTGCGCGCGAATCAACAGGAGCTTGGCTTGGGAGACTTCCACCTCGGCGAAACTCACATCGAGCTGCGATTTGAGTTTGTTCTTCGCCAGTTCGCCGACCTGATCGTTCACCAACTGGCGCGCGGAGACGGTTTGCTGTGCCACGCGCACCACAGCTTGCGCCCGCAGGATCGCATAATAAGCGCGACTCACCTGCAGCACGATATCGGCGCGCGTAGCTTGCAAATTCTGCTCACTGGCCTGCGCTTGCAGCCGGGCGCTGGCCACCAGATTCGGGGTTCTTCCGGAATCCGTGATCAACTGGGAAATCTCGACACCCTGTCCGAACCGATTGAACAAGCGGGACGCGGATAGTTCGCCTGCGCCGATCCGCGAGAGATCGTTTCCCTGGGAGCCCGTGATTTCGCCGTTTACCGACGGATAATACGGCGCGCGATTGATGGTGATTTGTTGTTGCGCGAAATTGACTTCGTGCTGCGCGGCTTGAATCTGTGGGTGGTTCTTTACGGCCATCTCCACCGCTTGCTGCAGCGTGAGTTTGGCGGGTATCTGCGCAAAGGCCAGGCTGGTAACGATTGCGGCCGATCCGGCGAGTTTAAGAATTCTCCGTGGCATGATGCCTCCTTCTCCGGTAAACCAGCAAATAAGCCGCCGGAACAATAAACACAGTGAGAAACACGGACGACGTCAGTCCTCCGATAATCGCGCGAGCCATCGGGGTATACTGCTCGCCGCCCGTGCCGAGCTTCATCGCCATCGGCAGCATTCCGATGATGGTGGCGAAGGATGTCATCAGGATGGGCCGGAGCCTAACCCGGCATGCCGTAATCACCGCATCGGCAACCGAGAGTCCCTGCTCCTCCAGCTTGTGCGCGAAGTCGACGATCAGAATGCTGTTCGAATCCGCGATGCCGATGAGCATGAGCACACCCATCAGCGACATGACATTGAGCGTGGTGTGAGTGAGCGGAAGGATGATCAAGACGCCGATGAATCCCATGGGAATGGCCAGCATGATGAGAAACGGGTCGATGAAGGAGCGGAACTGCGCGATCAAAATCAGGAACAACAAGATGAACGAGAGGCTGAAGCCGATGCCGAAGCTTTTGAAGGACGCTTCCATTCCCTCCACCATGCCGCGCAGGGTTACGCGAATGTTGGAGGGCAGATGGGCATCCGCGATGGCGCCGCGGATGGCCGTCGTCAGTTTGCCCAAGTCCTCGCCCGAAGGCGTCACATACACATCCACTACCCGCTGAATCTGATAGTGGTCGATTTCCGTGGGCGAAACCAAATGCTCGATCTTCACGACGGAATCAAGCGTCGTGGGTTCGGTGAGATTCGGAGCGCGGAGGGGGATCTGTTTCAGGTCGAGCAGATTGTGAATCGCAGGTTTGCCGTGCTCGTAGTATTGGACGGAAAGAAAGTAGTCGTTGCCCGTCTGATAATCCACCCAGTAGTTGGGCGCGATCATGGTGTTCGAATTGAGGGCGGTAATGACGTTGTCCACAATATCTTTCTGGCTGAGGCCCAGCTCGGCGGCGTGGACGCGATCCACATCCAGCCGCAGCGCCGGATAATTCAAATCCTGTGGAATATAGATCTGCCCGACGCCCGGCAGGTTGCGGATGCGATGCGCCAGGTCTTGCGCAGTGCGATAGGTGGCGTCCAGATCGCGCGAGTTGACTTGGACGTCGATGGGGGCGGGCATCCCCGAATTAAGAATCGCATCCACCATGGAGCCGCTCTGGAAGAACGCGCGGACATCGGGGAATTTCGCCGCCAACGCCTGGCGCACGCGATTCATATAGACCAGGCTGGTTTCGTTGTGATCCTCGTTGAGCGCCGTTTGAATGGTGGCCGTATACTGACCCGAGTTGGTGGTGTAGAGCGAAGAGAAATCGTTCACCACTCCAATATTCGACACGACCATTTTCAGATCGTGCGGATCCACGACGTGGCGAATCAGGTCTTCAATTTTGGAGACGTATTGGTCCGTGACCTCGATGCGGGTACCGGTGGGCGCTTTTACGTTGATGGTGAACTGCCCCGCATCGGTCTGGGGGAAGAAGGCGAGTCCCAGGACGGGATAAATCGCCAGACTCGCTACGAACAAGCCAAGCAGACTGCATAAGGTGAGCGCGGGGCGCTTCAGCGCAACACGAACAGCGCGCTCATAGACATCCAACAGACGATTGAACACACGGTTAAACCAGGCGTTGAAGCGGCCGCCCCAGGATGTATCCTGCACGGCATCTTGGCCGTGTCCGGCATGAATCCCTTTCAGGAATTTGGAACAGAACAATGGAATTACCGTCATCGCCACGACGAACGACGCCAGCAGAGATAAGCAGAACGCGAGTGCCAGGGCGGAAAACAGGAATTTGCTCACGCCATAGAGAAACGTGACGGGGAAAAAGTCGACCACATCGACCAGTGTGGCGGCCAGAACCGCAAGGTTCACCTCGGCGCCGCCCTGCTCCGCGGCAACTTCCGGCGACGATCCCATTTCCAGATGGCGATAAATATTTTCGAGCGAAATCACCGAGTTGTCGATGACGCGCGAAAATGCCAGCGCCAGGCCGCCGAGAATCATCGTGTTCACGGTGCTGCCCAACATGTACAAAATCACGAACGTGGCTAAGGCCGATATCGGAATGGAGAGCAGCACTGCTACCGTAGCTCGCATGCTTCCGAGAAAAATCAGGATCATCAGACTTGTGAGAATCAAGCCGATAACGCCTTCATGCAGCACCGTTTTGAGCGCTTCCTTGACGAATACGGATTGATCGAAAACCACAGCTGCCGTTAACTGCCTCGGGATGTCGAAAAGATGCCCAATCAGATTGCGGACGCCCTCCACCACCTCGAGCGTATTCGTGTCCCCGCCCTGCTTCATGATGGGGATGTAAGCGGATTTCTGCCCGTCCACACGCACGATGTTGTATTGCAGCTGGCTGGCGTCCTTCGCCTGGCCCACGTCGGCGATGGAAACCGAGCGCGTGCCGGCCGTTTTGATAGGCACCTGGTTCAATTCGTCCACGTCCCGCACCAGGCTGTTGGAGTAGACGTAATAATCGTTTGGCCCGATTTTTGAATCGCCGGCCGGGAGAATCAGATTGTTGCTGTTCACGGCATCCACCACGTCCATCACGCTCAGCTCGCGCGAGATCAGTTTGTACGGGTTTACATAGACCATCACCTGCCGGTATTTGCCGCCGAAAGGTGGCGGGATTTCCGCACCTTTTACCACAGCGATCTGATTGCGGATCTGAAACTGGGCTAGATCGTGCAGCTGCGTTTCGTTCAGCCCCTCGCCTTTCACGGTCACAAGACAAACCGGCAGGCTGGAGGCGTCGAACTTCAGCACCACTGGCGGCAGAGTGCCGGGCGGCAAGCGCTTTAAGTCCGCCAGCGCCAGATTCGACAACTGCGTGACGTCGGCGTCGGCATTGGTGCCGGGCTGAAAAAATACTTTGATGATACTGACGCCCAACAACGAACGCGACTCCATGTGGTCGATCCCGGAGGCCAACGTGAAAAAGCGCTCCAGCGGATTGGTAATATCGGTCTCCACATCTTCGGGCGGCATTCCGGAGTAAAAGGTCGCAACCACGACTTCCGGAAGGTTGATGACAGGAAACAGGTCCACCGGCATCCGCGCGACGCTCGTGATTCCGATCACAGCCAGCACCAGGCAGACCACGATGATGAAGTAGGGGTTCCGGATCGAAAAGCGCGGCATCGTTACTCCGCCGCTGGGCCTCGCCGCCGGTAGACCAGCAGATAGGCGGCCGGTACGATAAACACTGTCAGCAGAACGGAGACCGTCAATCCGCCGATGATCGCGCGCGCCAGGGGGGCGTATTGCTCGCTGCCGGTGCCGAGTTTCAGAGCCATGGGCACCATGCCGATGATGGTGGCGAAGGACGTCATCAGAATGGGTCGCAAGCGCACGCGGCAGGACGTAATTACCGCGTCCGCCACCGTCCGGCCCTGTTCCTCCAAGCGGTGCGCGAATTCCACGATCAGAATGCTGTTGGATGCCGCGATCCCGACCAGCATGAGAATACCCATGAGCGACATCACGTTGAGCGTTGTGTGGGTGAGCGGCAAAACCACCAGCACGCCGATGAAACCCATGGGAATGGCCAGCATGATCAGGAAGGGATCGATGAACGATCGGAATTGCGCCACCAGGATCAGGAACAGCAGAACAACCGAGAGCGACAGGCCGATGGCGAAGCTTTTAAACGAATCGTTCATTCCTTGCACCATGCCGCGCATCTTGATCCGGACATTGGCCCCGAAATGTTGTTCGGCGAGCAGCTTGTCGATCCGCGCCGAAACCTTGCCCAGGTCCTCGCCGGAAGGAGTGACATACACGTCTGCGACGCGCTGGATCTGGTAATGATCGATCTCGGTGGGAGACTGCACAAAATCCAGGCTGGCCACGTTCCCTAGAACCGTGATGGGACGCTTTTCGCCAACCGGTTGCGCGGGACCTCGCGCGCCGGAATCATCGGCCTGTTTGGACGTTCCCCGCAGCGGGATCTGCTGTAGGTCGATAAAGTTGTGAATCGACGGTTTGCCGCTCTCGTAATACTGAACCGTCAGAAAATAGTCGTTGCCGGTCTGATGATCCACCCAATAATTCGGCGCGATCATGGTGTTGGAATTCAGCGCCGTGATCACGTTGTCGACGATCTCTTTCTGAGAGAGACCGAGTTCGGCGGCGTGTACGCGATCCACCTTCAGGCGAACCGCGGGATAGTTCATGTCCTGGGGAACGTAAACTTCGCCGATATCCGGCAGCTTGCGGATGCGAGCCGCCAATTCTTCCGCCACATCGTAGGTTCGCTTCAGCTCGCGGCTGCTTACCTGAACGTCGATGGGCGCCGGCATTCCGGTGTTTAAAATGGCATCCACCATCGAACCGCTGGAAAAAAAGGTGCGTAGATCCGGATAGCGCGAGGCCATCTCACGGCGCATGCGATCGATGTATTCGAAGCTCCCGATTTTATGCGACTCGTTCAACTCCACCTGGATGGTGGCTGTGTAGGGACCGGCATTGGTGGTATAGAGCGCTGAAAAATCCGGGACGATTCCGATATTCGAGACCACCATCTTGAAATCCGCCGGGTCTACCACGTGCCGGATCAACTCTTCCACCTTTGCGACATACGCTTCGGTGTTTTCAATGCGGGAGCCGGTGGGAACCTTCAAATTGATGGTGAATTGCCCCGCATCGGTCCGCGGGAAGAAGGCCAACCCCAGAAGCGGATAGAGCAAAAGGCTGCCGGCGAACAGGCCGAGCAAAAGAATGATGGTAAGCGCCGGGAAGCGCAGGGCGCGGCGTACCGATCGCTCGTAAAAATCCAGTAGGGCGCGGAAACCACGATTGAACCAGTAATTGAAGCCCCGGCTCTCCACGGCATCCTGCGCGTGATGCACGCCTTTCAAGAAACGCGCGCAAAACAGCGGGATCACCGACATCGCCACCAGATAGGAGGCAAACAGCGAAATCACCACGGCCAGCGCCAGTGCGGAGAACAAGAATTTACTGACACCGTACAGAAAAGTTACGGGGAAGAAAACGACCACCGTGGTTAACGTCGCCGCGAGCACCGCCAGACTGACTTCCGATCCGCCTTGTTCGGCTGCAACTTCCGGAGAAGCGCCCATCTCCAGGTGACGATAGATGTTTTCCAGGGAAATCACGGAATTGTCAATCACGCGCGAAAACGCCAGAGCCAGTCCGCCCAAAATCATGGTGTTCACAGTGCTACCCATCATGTAAAGGATCAAAAACGTGGCCAGTGCGGAAATAGGAATGGAAAGGAAAACCGCCACGGTGGCACGCAAGCTGCCGAGAAACACCAGGATCATCAGACTGGTCAACGCCAAGCCGATCATTCCCTCGTCCAACAACGTCCGGATGGCTTGTTTCACGAAGGCCGATTGATCGAATACCACCGTTGTCGCAAGCTGCCGGGGGACATCGAAAAGCCGGCTCAGCATTTCGCGCACACCATTCACCACCTGAATGGTGTTGGTGTCACCGCCCTGTTTCATGATGGGCAAATAGACAGACCGTTGGCTGTCCACCCGGACAATGTTGTATTGAATCTGGTTGGCGTCTTTAGCTTCGCCGATGTCGCCCACCGAAACCGAACTGTGTCCCACCGTCTTGATGGGAATGTCGTTCAGCTCGTCCACCTTCTTTACCAAGCTGTTCGAATAGACGTAGTAATCGTAAGGCCCCATCTTGACGTCGCCCGCCGGCAGGATGAGATTGTTCTTGTTAACCGCGTTCACCACGTCCATCGGGCTCAACTGCCGCGAAAGCAGTTTGTAAGGATCCACGTAGATCATTACCTGGCGATACTTTCCGCCAAAGGGCGGTGGAATGGTGGCGCCGGGCACCACCGCGATCTGATTGCGGATGGTAAATTGCCCGATATCGTGAAGCTGGGTCTGATTCAATCCTGCGCCTTTCAGCGTCACCAGACAAACCGGAAGGCTGGCGGCGTCGAACTTTAACACCACCGGGGGCAAGGTGCCGGGCGGCAACCGCTTCAAATCGGCCAGCGCGAGATTCGAAAGCTCCGTCACGTCGGCGTCGGCGTTTGTGCCCGGCTGAAAGAATACCTTGATGATGCTGACCCCGAGCAGCGATCTCGATTCCATGTGATCGATGCCGGAGGCCAGCGTGAAGAAGCGCTCCAGCGGATCGGTGATATCGGTTTCAATATCTTCGGGCGGCATTCCGGAATAGAAAGTCGCCACCACTACTTCAGGCAGGTTAATGGTGGGAAACAGATCCACCGGCATACGCAGCAGGCTGGTCACTCCGATGACCATCAGAGCCAGGCAAATCACGACGATAAAGTACGGATTGCGAATCGAAAAGCCGGACACCGCTACTTCTTCTCTTCCTGCTTTGGATCGTTGCCGCTCTGATAATTCACCAGCTCAATCATCTTGGGCTGGACTTCTTCGCCGGATTTCAGGCCGCTGCGATCGCTGACTACCACTAGATCCCCTTCCTTCAAACCCGAGACCACTTCCGCTTCGCTTGCAGTCTGGATGCCCAGCACCAACGGCCTGCTTTCGAGCTTGTTGGCTGGATCGACAACGTAGACGCTTGTTTCATCGCCGTTGTGGCTAACGGCTTGAAGCGGGACCGACAATACGTTGTTCTTACTTTCGAGCGTGATGGTGGCTTCGGCGTAGAGCCCCTGCACCAGCGCTCCGTTCGGATTGGGAACATCCACTTCGGTGTGCATGGTGCGAGTGTCTTGTTTGACGTCCTGCGAAAACCGCGCTACCTTGCCTGGCAGCGTCCGATTGAGCGAGGGGACGCTCACTTGCACCCGGTCGCCAACATGGATATAGCGGACATAAGATTCGGGCACCGGAATCACCAGCCGGAAGCGGTCGTCTTCGGAAAGGCGCACTAATGGCATGGCTTGGGTGCTGGAACTGGTGCCGGCCTGCATCAAGGCTCCCTGGTTCGCGAAACGCTGCGTGATCACGCCCGCGAACGGCGCGGTTATAGTGGAATAGTCGAAAAGCGCTTGGTCGTGCGCGCGCTTGGCCTGCGCCACTTCCAGTTGGCTTTGCGCACCCTGCAGGTGGGACTTGGAGCCCTCCACCTGGGCTTCCGCCGCCAGATCCTTGCCCTGGGCGTCATCCACCTCTTGCTGAGCCACCAATCCCGGCTTGGATTTGGCGACGCTGTTCAAGCGGTCGTACTGCAAGTGCAGAACGTCGCGATTCGCCTGCACGCGGCTCAATTCGTGCTGCGCGAGTGTTACTTGATCCTGCGCGCTCTTGATGGCGGCATCATCCTCCTTCAATTGCAACTGCAGTTCCGGGATTTCCAGTACCGCCATCACCTGGCCCGCTTTTACGTGCGTCCCGTAATCGACATTCAGCGTCTTGACGAAGCCCGACTCTTTCGCATAAACGTCAATCTCCTGGAACGGGACTAATTCGGAAGATACGGTCAATTGACGGTCCAGCGATTTTCTGGCGACTTTGGCCACACCGACAGTAACGCCCGCGGAAACTTCGGCTGAACCTGCAGCGTGCGCCTTCTCGGTTTTTCCGCAGGACGTCAGGAGTGTTGCGGCGAGCCCCAGGAGAATCGCGATTTGAGTTCTTGCGATCACAGACAATCCTGACGGCTTTTCGTCAACTTTTCCGCCAGTGCCTCCAGGGAAAATTGGGGCGACTGGCAGAATTCTTTCAATTCACGTTCCGCGCGCATTAATTTATTGGCCTCCTGCGGCACGTCGGCCGCGATGTCGAGTGGGATTGTCTGCACGCCATGGCAATCGCCCTGGATCAAATCTCCCGGAGAAATCTTTAAGCCGCCCAGCGTGACCGGATCGCCAAAATCCACCAGATGCGCATAGGCGTGAGAAACTGCGGCGTTTCCAGCGAAAAGGTGAAAACCGAGCGCCTTGACAGCCTGCAAATCGCGCACCGCCCCGTTGGTGACATATCCAACGCAGCGCAGGGCCAGCGCGATCGTAGCGTGGATCTCACCCACAAATGCTCCCACGCCTGGCTTGTGGTCGAAGTCTTCCAATACCAGAACCCGGGGCTCAGGCACGGTTGTAAAATATTTCCAAAAATCCATCCGATCGTAGTAACAGCGTCCGCTCATGGGCGGGCTGTCCGTTCGGATTCGTCCGGTCACCGCGTAGCCCAACATGGTTGGAAACGCCGGGAACCGGCAGCGCAGCGTGCCTGTGATGAATCCCTCATTGCGAAGCCGCACATTCAATCGTTCGATGGCATTGGAGGTGGTGCAAGTATCCAGGGCTTTGAGTTGCGCGAAGACGCTATCGGAAACGGGCATGATTCAGGCGTAATCTGCCTCCGTTGTAGTATATGCACCCGCTCCGGGATCGTTACATACCAAAGACTTGGTATTTTTCCGCAGGTTGACGTCGGAAACCGGGTGTTTTCGCTAGACTGGAACTGGACGCCGTTTCCTAATGCAGTCCGATCATTCTCCCTTCAACAACCGCGTAGCGTTGGTGGCAGGATTCGGCAGCATCCTGGTGATCATGACGCTGGCCGGCCTGGATGCGCTGCGCGTCCTTTCCGATGTCCGTCAAAAAGACGATCGCATCCGGCGGCAGTTCCTGTCGCAAAATCATGTCCTGAACGACATTCGTTCCCAGGTATACCTTTCCGGGACATTCATACGCGATTATCTGCTCGAACCGGACGCCGAGCGCGCGGATAAATCACGCATCAGTCTGGAACAGCTCCGGCGGCAAATGAAGCTGGCGCTGGATTCGTATCGCCGTCAAATCGAGCCCACGCAATTGGTGCACTATTCGGCTCTGGAAAGCGAGCTAAGCGAGTATTGGCGGATTCTGGCGCCGGTTTTGGGATGGGGTCCGGCCGAACGCCAACGCCTGGGTTATGCGTTCCTGCGCGATGAAGTGTATCCGCGGCGGCAGAATATGTTGGGGGTGGCGGACAAAATCGCGAGCATTAATGAGCAACAACTCAATGCAGGGAACGAACAGGTAGTGAGCCTGCTCGGCAGCTTTCAGACCAGGCTCGCGGTCACGCTGTTCGCGGCTCTCTTCATCGGCTTGGGAATGGCGGTGCTCAGCATTCGCCGCATTGTCCGGCTGGAAGACCGCGCCCGTATGCGGTTCCAGGAAGTGGCCGAAGCGCGCACACAAATGAAAGAGCTCTCGGCGCGGCTGGTCCAGGCGCAGGAAACGGAACGGCGAGCGCTATCGCGCGAATTACACGATGAAGTCGGCCAATCACTTTCGGCTGCTTTGGTGGAGCTGCGCAATCTATCCACAGGCTTGCAGCTTCGATCCGAGGACCATGCCACCACTCACGTGGAAGCCATCAAGAATTTAGTGGAAGGCACCATCCGCGCGGTGCGCAACATGGCGCTTCTGCTGCGACCCTCCATGTTGGACGATTTGGGATTAGTGCCGGCGCTCAAATGGCAGGCGCGAGAGATTTCCAAACGCACTTGCATGGAAGTGAGCGTCGCGGCCGAATTGACCGACGACCTTCCCGACGATTTCAAAACGTGTATCTACCGGGTGGTTCAAGAGGCCCTCCACAACTGCGCCGCACATTCAGGCGCAAGGACCGTTCGGATCCGGGTCCGCCAGGACAGCGGCCTGTTAAATCTGTCGATCCAGGATGACGGCCAGGGATTTGATGCACGGCAGGTGAAGGGGCTAGGGCTACTTGGAATGCAGGAACGCGTCGCCCAATTAGGAGGCAAGTGCATGGTGCATTCCGAGCAAGGCGCGGGAACCATCCTTTCGGTCGAACTGCCCATCCGTCGCGATACCGAACCGCAGAACGAGAAACAACGTGAAACAGATTCGCATCTTGTTAGCTGACGATCACAACGTGATGCGCAAAGGTCTCCGGCTGCTGCTCGAGAGCCAGGCGGAGTTCAGCGTGGTGGGAGAGGCGGCGGATGGCAGGCAGGCGGTGGCCAAGGCGGAAGAGACCAAACCGGATGTGGCGGTGCTGGACATCGCGATGCCAAATCTCAGCGGCATCGAGGCGGCACAGCGCATTATCGCGCACAGCCCGCACACAGCCGTCGTCGTTCTGAGCATGCACTCCGATGAAGGTTACGTGCTGCGAGCTTTGAAGGCCGGAGCCAAGGGATATTTGCTGAAGGATTCCGCGGAGGGCGATCTCATCGCGGCGATCCAAACGGTGTGCGAGGGTAAGACGTTCTTCAGCCCGGAAATCAGCCGGATGCTGGTGGAGGATTATGTCCGTGAGATCCGGGCGCGCGGGGCCGAAGACAGCTACGAGTTGCTGACGTCGCGCGAGCGCGAGATCCTGCAACTGATCGCGGAAGGCAAATCGAACAAAGAAATCGCGGCGTCTTTGAATCTCAGCCTCTATACCGTGGAAACGCACCGCCGCAATCTTCAAGATAAGCTCAACCTGCACAGCTTCGCGGAGTTGATTCTCTACGCCGTCCGCAAGCGCGTCATTTGACGTTCACGGTGCTCGACCAAAAAGACCAAGCCATTTTTACCGCACGCGCCAGCTCGTCTTCCCGAAGCGGTTTTCGCAGTACCTCATACCCTCCGTTCGCCACCAGATCGTTCCAGAGATTATCGTCGATCACTTCCGAAAGCAGCATAATACACACGCCCGGCGACGGCGCCGCGAAAGCGGCCACGAATTCGCGCCAAGCGTTGCCCGCGATGTCCCGGTCGAAGAGCATGATTTGCGGCTTCATTTCGCGAAGGGCGCACTCGGCCTGTGCGCGGGACTTGGGGAACGTAATGTCCCATTGATTGCGGAGGCAAACCTCGCGGATTAGAGATCGATCGAGTTCGTTCGCCACGAAACAGACGATGTGAACGGCCGGATGCGAAACTCGATCGAAGCGCCGCATGCATCTCTCGAATCGATTTTAGGATGCTCGTTGCTGTACGAACATACCAGGAGATAGGTATTCAGTGGGACTGCAAGTCGGTAGACAAAAAATTGGCGCGCAGGCGATGAACCCGCGCGCCAGCTTGTTCAAGCAATCAGGAGAAGTGTGTCTTTAACGGCGGCCTCCGCCACCATGGGATCCTCCGCCACCGCCATGGAACCCACCGCCCGAAGGGGCAGCGGAATGAAATCCGCCGGATGGAGCGGCGTGATAGCTAGGCGCCGCTGAATGGTAACTCGGTGCCGCGGAGCGATACGAGGGCGCCGCAGAGCGGTACGACGGAGCTTCGGACCGGTACGCCGGAGCCGCAGAGCGGTACGACGGAGCTGCGGACCGATACGCGGGCTGAGCGGAACGATACGACGGAGCTGCGGACCGAGACGCGGGCTGAGCAGAACGATAAGGGCTGCCGCTGTTGTAAGACGGCGCGCTCCGAAAACTCTGCGACGGTGCGCTGGATCGCGGCGCTGCGCTGCGAGGCTCGGCGCTTCGATACGCGTTGCTCTGGCCGTTGAACCGGCTTCCACCAAAGTTTTGGCGTCCCGCGAAGTTTGTCGCCGGACGGCTGGCAAATCGATTGCCCGCCGCGTAGTTACCGCCGAAACGGCTCGCGACCGCGCGATTCGAGTAAGCAACGCCCATCCGGTGCACTGGATCATGCGCCCAAACTCCGCGTCCCGCGAAGCGGCCACCGCCGAATCCGTAGTGATAACCGTAGTGGTTGAAGAAGAAGCCGTTCACGAAAACGGTTCCACCAAACCAATTCGGCCCCCAACCCCAGGCGCCCCATCCGAGGCCGCCGAAGAATCCGCCGATGTAGATCCCAGGTCCCCATCCAAATCCGAAGCCTACCGGGTAGTAGAGCGGCGGATAGTAACCGAAAGGAGGCGGACCCCAAACATACTCAGGGTTGTATGTCGGAACATAAACCACTTGTGGATCGGCCGGTTGGATCGCAATGGCGGTTTGATCGCCTTGCGTTTGCGTCGTTACCGTTTCCTGCGCGTTCGAATTCAATTTGCCGTTCGCCTGCGCTTCCGCGCGCAACCGCTGTACAGCGGCCATCACATCGGCTTGCTGCGCCAAGAACGCGTTACCGAGATCCGTAGTCCAGCGGATGTCGGAGTTGAGGCGATTGATCACGTCGGGAAAAACCACCAGAGCTTGAATGCTGGGGTCCCAATTCTGCTGGCGTGCGGCATCCACCAGCGCCTGGCCTTGCAGATTGCCGTTTTGCCGCAACCATTGCGCGGCTTCGGCGACTTCCAAAGGATACGTGCTCGCTACCAGCACCTGGCTGAGCAGAGCGTCCGGATAAAGCGCGATCGGCGCCACCATGGCGGCCAGTTGATCGGGCGGAAAAGTCTGTGTCTGCGCTGGCGGCTGGGAGTCCGCGTCGACATCCTGCGCGAACAACGCCTTGCCGACTCCGAACATTAACAGTACGGCCATTCCAACCACTGCGATTTTATACTTCATCTTGCTACCTCCCTCGCCACCTAATTAGATGTGCGAATTAAAACTCCGATCCATCGGGGAGCATGTTCCGGACCAAACTCCAAGTGCTTTAGAAGCAGTGGGTAACGGGGTGTCGGAAGGGGCCGGATCTGGCCGAAAACCACCGGCCTGCTGTAATGCGGCCGAACGGGAAAGGTTACAACTGATTGAGCTCAGCGATTCTCGATTCGATCACTCGCGCGAATTCTTCCACTTCTTCGGGAGAATACGCGGCCGCTCGGAATGCATCGCGGATTTGCTCCGGCGAAAGCCGGGCCAGGAGCTGTCCCATCCACTTGGCGTCAGCGCGAGGGATGTTGCGGCCAATCCATTCCAAATGTGCGCGCCGCGAAAACTCTTTTGGGTCAGCGATGTCGAGGATCGTCGCGCGCCCGGGACTTTCGAAGTCGACTGTATCCCCATCCACGCGACGGATAAATTTCGAGTGGCTGTAAGATTTCACATTGCCCTTGGAAATTTCATGTGTGCGGGCGATGCCTGCCGTTCCGAAGCTTGCTCCAAGGTCGCTGACGGTGTAGACCTGCATCAGATTTCCGGAACGGTCTTTTTCCTGGTAAATGGCGTTATTGACGTCCTTCAAATCCCAGTTGTTCATCACCGCCATCAACGTGCGTAGGCCATTTAGCTCGCGCGTGCCGGCAAACGGACCATTTTCCCATGACCATTCCCCGATCTTCTTCTCGCCTTTCAAATATCTCTTCATCCGGACATCCTGGATGGCGCCGTCGTCCGAGACATATTTCTGTCCGCGATGCAGATGGACGGGGAGCTTTTCTACCGAAATGGAATGCACGAAGTAATCTTCATTGGCGTAATAGCCGACCGCCCAGAGGAAACGGGATGCGACGGTTTCGGGCCGGGCTTCGGTGCCCATCTTCACTTTCCACTTTGTTCCGTCCTCGTCACGGACGACAAGCTTCGGATTTGTGCCGTCCAAATCTTCTTCCTGGAAAGTGAAGATGCCGTGCGGCTGGTGGCTTTCGCCGCCTTGGCCATAGAACAGATTGCGCGTAGCAATGTCGGCAGGGTCGCGCCAGAAGACAACTTGGCTGCTGTCGCGGATCTCGGCATTCAGCTTGGCGGTGGCCTCCGATTTTTTTCCGGACTCGTCCGCGAGACCGACGGAAACCGCCGCGAGAAGAAGCAGAGATGTTTTGCCCATAATTCCCCGCCCTCTTGCAGGCATGTTTGGTGCCTAACTTCGATCCGGCTGAGAATCAGCGGCTTAGAATTCAGCCGCCAACGTTTGAAGGAAGTTTTTACCGGAAGCCTTTCGGCTTGGCCTGAGTTTTGCCGAGCCGCAGTATTAAGTACCAGACGATGGCCACATTGATCGCGAGAACCGCGACTTTCACCCAAGTGAGGTGATGCGCGATTTCATAAATTTCCAAAGGAATCAAAGCCGCTGTCGTGATCACCGTGAAGTACTCGGCCCAATGCCTTCTGAGCAGCAAGCCGATTCCTTCGATCGACAAGAGCGCCGCGTAGAAGAAGGTGCCGGCGCTGACTGCTTTTAGCTGCGCGGGTGTCACATGGAAGATGCGGGTGATGAGCCGGTGAATAAAGCGATTGTCCGGATCCACGCGCAGCACATTCACCCAGTGCTCCACGGTTTGACCGATATCTTTATGCAGCAGCTTGAGCGCGCCTATTCCGACTACGGTCAGCCCAATTGCCTTGGCCAGTTTGAATAATCCGATGAGAATCAGCGCCGGTGTGGTGGAACGTTTCGCTGTGCGTGCTTTCGCTGGAGGCCGCTTCACGCTTCAGCATAGCGGACCTCGCCTACTCCACGCGTAGCGCGTCAATCGGCGACAGCCAGCTCGCCCGCAGCGCCGGGATCAGCGCGGCAGCGAGCGCGGATACCGCCAGCATCAGAACCGCCGCGAGCGACACAGCGGGATCGTAAGGGCTCAATCCGTAAAGTTGGCTGCCCAGAAGACGTCCCGCCATTGCCGAGAGGGGCAAGCCGAGCAGCAATCCGATCGCGATCAAAGCAAATGCGCCGCGCAGCACCAGCGTGACGACGTTTTTCCGGCTAGCTCCGAGAACCATGCGGAGCCCGATTTCGTTGGTGCGAAGTCCGGCGTTGTAGGCGGTGACGCCATAAAGTCCGACAGATGCCAGAACCAGCGAAAGAATTCCGAAGAACGAGGTCAGCCGCGCAATGAGGCGCTGCTGGCTGAACTGGCGCTCGATTTGATCGTTCAAGGTAGTGATCCAGGAGACCGGCAAATTGGCATCGATCGAAGCCATGGCTTGCCGTAACCGCGCCGGCGCCATCGTTACGCCGGGCTGAGTCACGATCACGATGTCGTGCATGAAATGAGAGCCGGGGTTCAGATCTTTGCCCGTCGGCGAAATGTCGTGCTGAGATTCGGGCAGAAAGAAGAAGGCGGGGATCGGTCTAGCGAGTTGGAACGTCAAATAGCGGGCGTCTTTGGCGATACCGACGATCTCGTATTCCCGCTCGGATCCGGCGCCGTGCTGGCCGAAGTGCCGGCCGATGGGGTCTTCGTTCCCGAAAAACTTTCGGGCAAACGATTCATTGATGACGGCCACGTGGCGCGAGTTGGCAGCATCCTGCTCCTCGATGCCGCGCCCCCGGAGAATCGGATTTCCAGTGACGTCGAAGTAACCGGCGGTCGCGCGATCCCAGAATGCGAAGATGTCGGCGCTGGGTCCGGGAGCGGGATGTCCATCCACCCAAATTCCAGCGCCCCAGTTGTTGCCTCCGAACGGCGAGTAGATACAGAGCGCGACAGAATTGACGCCGGGAATAGCGGCAAGCGCATCGTGGACGCGCTGGTACAGCGGCGTGAGCTGCTCTGCACGGTAGCCGGCCAATCTCGGCTCGAAATTCACGATCATGCGCCGATCCTGATCGAATCCGAAATTTTGATTTTCCAGCCTCTGGAGCGCGGCGGTTAGCAGTCCCGAGGCGGAAAGCAGAACCAACGAAAGAGCGGCTTGCAAAATTACCAGCGTCTTGCGCGGGAGCGACGCCATGCGAACAGTGGATCGATTGGCTGCGCGAAGCGCTTCGATGGGGTCGGTGCGCGTTGCCATCCACGCGGGAGCGATACCGAAGGCAATTCCGGCCGTCAGTGAAATCGCGAAAGCGAATAACAGTACCGGCAGGGAAGGCGATGCACTGATGGGCACGCTCGAGAATCCCGCGGCCGACGGAAATGCGAAATGTAAAATCAAGCGCGTGACCGCGAAGGCGATTCCGAGTCCGGCTGCGCCGCCGAGCAATCCGAGAAAGACACTTTCCGCAAGGGCCTGGCGAATTATCCTTGCGGCGCGGGCGCCCAGCGCCATGCTCAACGCGATTTGGCGGCGCCGCGCCATGCCACGCACGAGCATCAGGTTGGCCACGTTGGCGCAGACGATGAGCAGGACGGTTCCCGACACCATCATCAAGATCTTGAGCCAATCCTCATACTCCTCGCGCATGCTGGTGATGCCCGCGCCACCAGGAGCCAGGAACAAGGTCTGATTGGGTAATTTAGCGCGCTCGTTCGAATCCATCTCGCCCCAATGGGAGCGCAGCCATTGCGTCAATTCAACTCGCATACGAGCCTCAATGGCGGCCGGCGCCGCGCCGGAGTGAATACGGCCGATCAAGTGCAGCCAGTGGGTGGCGTATTCCTTCAAGTCGCCGTCCATGAGCAGCTCGGTGTTGAGCGGCAGAAAGAAATCGGGAGGATGGTTGAGCAAAGTATCGCCGAAAAAGCCGGGTGGCGTGATTCCGATCAAGGTGAATGCCTTGCCATTAAGATCGAAAACACTGCCGATGATGGACGGATCGGATCCGTACCTTGCTTGCCACAAGCGGTACGTCATCATTGCCGTGGGAGGAGCGCCGGGTTGATCGTCCGAATTCGCGATGGTGCGGCCGGTATACGCGCGAACGCCGAACATCGCGAAGTAATTGCCCGAGACATATTCGCCCGGATAACTTTGTGCCTGATCAGCGCTGCCCGCGCGCCGGACACCGAAGAGCGGCTGGTTTGCTGAGAATGCCGCCAGCTCGTCAAACTCTTTCGTGTTGTCACGAAAGTGCTGGTATAACTGATACGAAACGAGCGAGAACTCTTTCTCTTGGCTGTAGCCGCCAAAGTAACAGCAACGCGATTCTTTTCCCAGCCGATACAGCTTGCCGGGATTTGCGACAGGGAGCGATTTCAGCAGAACGGCGTGGACGAAAGTAAAAATCGACGTCGTGGCTCCGATGCCTAGCGCCAGCGTCACGATGCTCGTGATGGTGAATGCGGGAGCTTTACGCAAGGATCGCAGAGCGTATCGAATGTCTTTGATCAGCAGTTCGACAAAGGGTAGTCCACCCTGATCGCGATACGATTCTCCGATGGCTTCCACCGATCCGAACTTCAATAAGGCTTGGCGGCGGGCCTCGGCGGGTGGCATTCCTGCGCGAACATTCTCCGCGGTTTGCAGAGCGATGTGTTCTTCGATCTCCGCTCGAAATCGGTCTTCCGTTTTTTGGCTTCGCGCGTATGAACGGAGCCGCGAGAAGAATCGCCGGAGGGTTCTCATTTCAAATCCCGCGCTTTTACGGCGAAGAATCGGCCGATGATAGCCGCCGTTTGCTGCCAGCCTTCGGTTTCGGCCTGCAATTGCTTGCGGCCATCGCGGGTGAGCCGGTAAAAGCGGGCTTTGCGATTATTTTCGGAAGCTCCCCATTCGGATTCAATAGAACCCTCCTGCTCCAGCTTCAACAGGACGGGATAGAGGGTGCCCTGATTCACGCTGAGAAGCTCGCCGCTGATCTGTTCAATACGCCGGGCGATGCCGTAGCCATGGAGCGGTCCGAGCACATCGAGAGTTTTCAGCACCATGAGAGCCAGGGTGCCTTGCAGAACGTCCTTTTTGTCTTTCATGTTCCCTTTTGGGTTTCCAACAGGAAGTATGCCACGGTTCCACTTGGAAAACAACAGGGGACTTTTGCGCCGGGGTTCAAAAATCGGAGCTAGCGCCTGCGCCGCCCGAATCTCCGCCGCCGAACTGTGGCTCGGAACCGCCGGATTGAGGTGCATGCGTGATTGCCCCTGGCGAAACAAATCCGAGCGCCGTAGTGCCGAAGCCCATCCAGCGTTTGTCTTTGGCCGAGAGACGGTGCGCGGTAAAGCCGCGACGAACCTCACCAGGCCCTTTCGCCAGCCAGCGCCGTATGAAAATCGCCGCGCCGGTCAAGATTGCGCCGAGGATCATGGGGTCCCACGTATGCCGCTCCCAGCCAAGATAAGGCTTGTTGGTGATCATGGTCAGGACCGCGGCGATTGTGCCGGCCGCGATCACCCAGCGGTCTTTTCGTGGCAGACCGCGGGCCAGAATCACTGGCGGCAGGCACCAAGTCAGCACCCAAGTGGTCCAGTAGAACGGGCGCCCGAACTGCGCCGAACCATCCGCTATACCGCGTAGAGGCTTTAAGAAATCGAAGGACGCTAGCTTCAGGTTCACCGAGATGTAAATCGCCATCCAAAGGAACGCTTCCGCGATAGAGAATTCTTGATCGAGATACGTGAGGCGGTATCGAAGGCGAACCGTCATCATTGCAATCAACCCAGCGCAGTAAAAAGACGCGGCAACCAGATGCGCCGCCATCGGAGACCATGCGAACGAGTCTGCTACGAACGCCATAAAAATCAATGCGGCGAGAAACGCATAGGGAAGGCCGAAACGCCGCCAGATCCATAGCGACAAGATGGCACCTGTAGCAGGGATCAGGAACCGAAAGTCATGAGGCAGCGGAGGGTGGAGCGACTCCAGCCCGAAGCAGAGAAAAACAACCGAGCATACGGCGAACGCTTCTTCCACACCGTGGCGATAGAGTTTGGCTTGAGAGACGGCAATTTCGGCGGCGGCGTAGGAGATAAGCGCGAAGAAGAAAAGAAGCACGGGGGCGTCCTGCGATCCGGGATGAAATAAGAAGAACGCTGCGACCAAGATCAGCACGGTGAAGACGAACAGCACGATTCGCAGGAAGATGTTGGTGCGCCGCAGATCGCAGGTTGTCTCCTGTTCCAGTTGCAAATGCTGCGCTTCCGTAAGAAAACCGGCGGCGGCCCATTCCTTCAGGAACGCGCTGGCGTGTAGAGCTTCTTCGGCCGACTCGCTGTAGGCTCTCATGCTTCCTTGCCGATCCGCCGCGCGATCCAAACCAGCAGAACCACCATCGCGATGCCGGTGAAAAAGAAATAGCCGAGGATCGCATTATCGCCGTGAATATCGCGGACCAATACGGCACTGATGCCCACGTATCCGTAAACAGCCGCGTATGCAATGAAGGAAAACTGGCGGCGCTTGATCCCCCAGGCCAGCGACGCTCCACAAGCAACAAGAAGCGCGGCGAACCATGGGCCATATCCGGTAGACTGAAACACTCCGGAAAGCACGGCCCAAAAGAACACGTTGGCCGCCAGGTTTAAATACGTTCCGGCGAAATGGCGCTTCAACCCGCGGCGATCCGAAACAGCTCCAGCAGCGGCAACCATCAGGCTGTAGAGAATCGCATACTGACGATATTCGGAGTCCGGATGAGAAGGCAAATGCGAGATAGTGAGTCCGAACCACCCAGCCAACGACGATAACGCCAGCGACAAGACGAAGCGATTATCGAAGCGATACGCGAGAAAAAAGAAGAAGATCGCGGTTGCCAGCAGGTATAAGTCCCACCTGCCGGAAAGCAGGTGGAAGCGGTTTTCCACGTAGGCTAACTCGAGCGACCAGACCAGCGCCGCAAGATACAGAACATAATCGAAGACCAGGTTCGGCGACGGCACTTCACCGGAGGACCAGGCGGGAGCGCGCGAAAAGGTGTACCAGAAGCATCCGGCGAGGATCGCCGTGAGCGCGGTCAGGATCGCAACATCGCCAAGTTGCTCGGACCATGTGGTGATGGTCCAGCCGAGTCCGCCGACGAACGCCAGAATGCCTGCGTACAGAAGAATATTCAGTTCGAGTGCGATGGAAAATGGTTCGCCGCGCGAAAGCCCGGCGAGTTGCGCGCACTGGTCCGGCGATATCAGGCCGCGCTCTTTCCACTGCTCCAGCCTCGTGATGATGGTCATGTTGCCGATGCAGTTATCGTACATCGCGCCCGGCGCGGGCATAAGCTAGACTGGACAAATGCCCGAGTGGGGAAAATCGGACATGCCCAGTGGGGAGGCTGTAACGAACAATCCTCACGATTCCCGCGGCGAAGATCCTACTGTCCTACAGGATGGTCAAACCGAGATCATCGTTGGATCCATCGGGCTGAGCGATGCCACGGCCGGGGCCGCGATCGGTCCTTATCATTTACTGCAGCAAATCGCCGAGGGTGGGATGGGCGAAGTGTGGCTGGCGGAGCAGAAGCAACCGGTCCGCCGGCGTGTTGCGATCAAACTGATCAAGGCCGGCATGGATACGCGCGAAGTAGTGGCGCGCTTCGAATCCGAACGGCAGGCGCTGGCGTTGATGGATCATCCGGCCATCGCCAAAGTTTTCGACGCGGGGTCGACCCCGCTGGGCCGTCCTTACTTCGCGATGGAATTCGTCACCGGAATTCCGATCACGGATTATTGCGATAAGCACAAGCTGACCACGCGCCAGCGCCTGGAGCTATTCGTAGCGGTTTGCGAAGGCGTGCAGCACGCGCATCAGAAAGCGATTCTGCATCGCGATCTGAAGCCCTCAAACATTTTGGTGGGCGAAGTGGATGGGAAACCAGCGCCACGCATTATCGATTTCGGTGTTGCCAAAGCCACTTCCCAGAGCCTGACGGCCAGCACGATGTTCACGCGCGTGGGAGCGATTGTCGGGACGCCCGGATATATGAGTCCGGAGCAGGCAGATTCTGCCGGCGCGGACGTGGATACGCGCACCGATGTCTACTCGCTGGGCGTGATCCTGTACGAACTGCTGGTGGGAGCGCTTCCGCACGACTTCAGCAAGACGCCACTCGACGAGTTCCAGCGCAGATTGCGCGACGAAGATGCGCCGAAGCCCAGCACGAAACTGCGCACGCTGGGCGATCAATCGGATCTGGCGGCGCAGAATCGTGGCGCCGATTGTCCTGCGCTGTCGCGGCAGTTGCGCGGCGATCTGGACGCTATCACGCTCAAGGCGCTGGAAAAAGAACGGTCGCGGCGCTACGCCACTGCGTCCGACCTCGGCGCGGATATTGGGCGCTATCTGCGAAATGAGCCGGTTTTGGCGCGACCGGCGAGCGCTCTTTACCGCGCTCGAAAATACGTCCGCCGGCATCGGATTGGTGTTGCGGTTTCGGCGACTGCCGTCTTGCTGCTCATCTCAGCCGCGGTGGCGCAAAGCATTGAGCTGCGGCGGACCCGGCGCGAACGGGACCGCGCGGATCGCGTCACGGCATTCGTCACCGGCATGTTCAAGGTCTCGAATCCGAGCGAGGCGCGCGGCAACGATGTCCGGGCGCGCGAAATTCTGGATAAGGCCTCCAAAGAAGTCGAAACCGGACTTGCCAAGGATCCGGAATTGCAGGCCCAGATGATGCAGGTGATGGGCACCGTGTATCAAAGCCTCGGCTTGTATGCGAAGGCCGATTCGTTGATGAGCCGGGCCGTCGCGATCCGAAAACGCGTGCTCGGAGCGAAGCATCCCGACACGCTGCAATCGATGAAGAATCTTGCCGCTGTGCTTCGGGACGAAAGCCGTTTTCCCGAAGCGGAAAAATTGAGCCGCGAAACCCTGGAGCTGCGCCGCCAAGCGCTGGGCGCCGAGCATCACGACACTTTGGAATCGATGACCCAAGTCGCGCTGATCATGAATGACGAAGGCCGTTATTCGGAAGCCGAGGCGCTGCATCGCAAGGTGGTGGAAATCGCTACGCGCGTGTTCGGGGATCAGGATAAGCTGACGCGAGTGGCGCAGCAACAGCTCGCGATCGATTTGGCGTACGAAGGTAAATACGCGGATGCCGAGAAAACGTTTCGAGATGTCTACGATGTGACTAAACGCGCGCTCGGCCCGGAGCATCCGGACACATTGGCCGCAATGAACAACCTCGGGGCCATTCTGCAAAAGCAGAATCAGTTCTCCGAAGCGGAGAAGTTGTATCTGGAGAAACTGGAGATCAGCCGGCGAATTCTTGGGCCGGAACATCCGGACACACTGATGTCCATGGGAAATCTTGGATTGGTCTACACCAACCAGAAGCGGTATACAGAAGCGGAAAAACTTTTCCGCGACACGTACGAAATCAAGCGCCGGTCGCTCGGTCCGGACCACCGCTCCACTCTGGTCACGCTAGGCAATCTGGCGGAAGTCCTGGGACAAGAGGGCAACTATGCGGAAGCTGAGCAACTGATTCGTCAAACTCTTGCATCGGAACGGCGCGCGTTGGGTCCGGAACATTCCGATACCTTGGTGACGCAGGCCAGTTTGGCCAACGTCTTGAAAATGGAAAAACACTACGCAGAGTCGGAGAAAGTGTATCGCGAAGCGTTTGAAGGCATGCGTCATGCGCTCGGCCCCAATCATCCGGATACGGCAGGCGCGGCTTACGATGTCGCTTGCGCCTACGCGCTAGACGGGAAAAAAGATGAGGCATTGGCCAACCTAAAGTACGCAGTGGAGCATGGATTGTCGCCGGCAACACGGCAGAACATCGAAAAGGACGACGATCTCAAGTCGCTGCATGGCGATTCTCGATTCGATGCGTTGGTGGCAACCGCGAAGTCGAAATAGTTCTAAAATCGAAAGCGGAAACGCCGAACCATGCACTCTTCGCAAACCGCAAATCTCATTCCGGCCACGGAGGCGTTGGGTACCACGCAACGCGACCTTCATTTTGATCCCGTGGTTAACGAGAATCCCAAGACACTAACGCGCGAGCAAATCGCGTCGTTCAATCGCGACGGATATCTGGCGCCGTTCCGGATTTTCAGCGATGCGGAAATCGCGGAGATCCGCCGATATTTCGACGATCTGCTGGCTCGCACGCTGGCCTCGGGCGGCAACAGTTATTCCATCGTCACCGCGCATCTGCGCCACGGCCGCGTCTACGATCTTTTAACTAATCCGCGCATCGTGGCGCTAGTGAAGGATCTGCTCGGTGAGGACGTGATCGGTTGGGGTTCGCACTTCTTCTGCAAATTGCCGGGCGACGGCAAACGTGTCTCCTGGCATCAGGATTCGAGTTACTGGCCGCTTTCGCATTCCAAGACGGTCACCGCCTGGCTTGCCATCGACGATGCCGACGTCGAGAACGCATGCATGCGATTCATTCCTGGTTCGCATCTTTTGGGACACCTCACTTACACGCTCAACGAAAACGACGAGAGCAATGTCCTGAATCAGACGGTAACCGGAGCCGAGGAGTTCGGCCAGCCCATCGACGATGTACTGAAGGCGGGAGAGATTTCTATTCATAGCGACTTGCTGCTGCACGGTTCGGAACCTAACCAATCCAAGAGGCGCCGCTGCGGTTTGACACTGCGCTATTGCCCTGCGAGCGTGCGAGCCGACCTGGGATGGAACGCGAAAGGCGTGGTGATCAGTGGGTCCGACGAATCCGGGCATTGGGCCAATCCGCCGCGTCCCGCGACGGACTGATTGTCAGACGATTTTGTCCCGTAACGCCTTGGATACGGCTTCCGATTTGGAATGCACTTGAAGTTTCGCGTAGATATTTTGCAAATGGAACGATATGGTGCTCACGCTGACGCCGAGATCGGAAGCGGCGGTTTTGTAGGAGTGGCCATCCACGATCAGCTTCAATAGCTCCGCCTCCTGCCTGGTCAAGCTATAGGAAGCGCGCGCGGGCGGCCGGAATTCCCGGAACAGTTGGACCACGCGGCGGGCGATTTCCGGCGACATCGGAGCACCCCCAATCATTACCTCGTTCAAGCTCTCGAGGAGCCGCGCGGGCGGAGTGCTCTTCAGAAGATAGCCAGTGGCGCCCGCGCACAACGCATCGAAAACATTTTCATTGTCGTCATAGACGGTCAGAGCGACAATCGGCAACTTCGGGAAGCGCTCTCGCAGGATCCGAATGCCCTCGACGCCGCTCATTCCAGGAAGTCCGATGTCCGTCAAAACAACGTCCGGGCTTTCGCTTCCCATCCCTTCGAGCGCTTCTTCCATCGTGCGATAAGTGGCCGTGCAGCGAAAGCCGGAGGATTGGTTGATCAGCGCCGCCAATCCGGTTCGCACTTCCCGCTGATCTTCTATCAGGGCCACATTCATGATGTTGTCGTTTTGAGTCACCGCGAGCTTTCGAGCTTATACCTTTGTCACCGAATAAGTCTCCTGTGAATTTACACAGGGTATATACCGTGCCTGCATCGGGGGCGCGGCATGGGCGCGCAGCGGAACCCGCAGTGTGATCTCGGTCCCGGTGCGCGGGCCCGAATGAAGCTGCAACGTGCCTCCCAAACCGGCGGCCCGGCGGCGAATATTTTCCAATCCCTGCCCATCGCGCGGCGCCGAAGGATCGAATCCGCGCCCATCGTCGGTAACGGTCAACACGAGCCACGAGTGGTCCGGCCGCAATGTAATGGACATTTTCGCGCACCGGGAGTGCCGTACAGCGTTGTTCAACGCTTCCTTGAAGACCAGGAAGACGTCGCGCCGGATATCCGCGCCGAGCTTCAAATCCTGGTCGGATTCGGGTACCCGGAAATGGAACTCAATTCCCCGGGGCGTCAGCACTTCATTCGCAAAGCGTTTCATGCGGCGCGCCAGATCCACCAGACTGTCCCGCTTTGGATTGATCGCCCAGACGATATCGCTCATGGATGAGACCGATTCGCGCGAAATTTGAGCGATGGAGCTCAGTAAATCGCCCGCTTCTGTATGCTCTTCGCGCAACTGGCTGTTGGCAACTTCGCTCAAGATGGCGATTTGCGTCAGGTTCGATCCGATGTCATCATGCAGATCCGCTGCGATTCTCGTGCGAACACGTTCCAATTCCAAAGACCGCTGGACACGGTAGAGATGCAGCGCATATCCGAGCAGAACGGCGGCCAGGAATGCAGATGTAAGGAACCAACCGCGGCGCCAGAAAGGAGACAGAATTTCAAAAGCCAGCGTTGCGGGCACCGGGCTGATGGCTCCATCCGAGTTTTCGGCGCGCACCTGGAAGCGATACGCTCCGGGAGCCAAATAAGCAAAGTTCACGGTGCGGGCGTCCGTGAGAACGCTCCAATCTTCATTGGTTCCTTCCAGCTTGTACTGATAGCGCAGCGTCTCGCCAGGTTCGAAACTGAGGCCGGCGAAATCGATCTGCACCTGGTTTTCCGCCGGTTTCAAGGCTGGCAATGACAAATTGCTTTCTCCGAACGCGGAAACCGCGAGTGGGAAGCCGGAGACTCGCAACCCTGTGATTAAGATTTTTGGCACCGGAGATTTTCCGTGCGCCGGACTCAACCGCGACAGGCCCCCTCCCGTTCCGAACCAAAGCTTTCCCGAGCGATCGCGGAATGCCGAACGAAAACTGACAGACGGCAAGCCATCGCCGGTGGTGAAATGCTTCACGTGCGTCGATGCCGGGTCCAGGCGATCCAGGCCTCTGCCGGTTCCCACGTACATACGCCCGTATTCGTCTTCGATGAGCGTGCTTATTAAGTTGCTGGATAACCCTTGGGCCGTGCTATATCTCGCGAAGGCCAGCCGGTCCGACTCCGGATGATCCAGGCGAGCCAGACCGTTGGTTCCGGATGCGAACCAAAGCCGTCCGCGCCCATCGGCATAGATCTGCTGAATGCCGCCCTCCGGTAATCCGTCTTTAGAGGAATAAAGCTGAAACTTG
Organism: Bryobacteraceae bacterium; assembly: GCA_035295865.1. GTDB lineage: Bacteria > Acidobacteriota > Terriglobia > Bryobacterales > Bryobacteraceae > Palsa-89. The sequence goes on along the minus strand of DATGIH010000123.1, from coordinate 38,806 downwards.
CCGTCTCGAAAGCGCGCAGCCCCTGGGCCCAGACCGATCCAGACGTTGCCGCTTCGATCTTCGGCGAAGGAACGCGGCAAGTTGCCTTTCAACGAAGGTAAGCCCGGACTGTTCGCCATATTCTTGGGCACATCCATCCCGGGTTCCCACAAATAGAGTCCATTGGCCACCGAAGAAACAGTCGCGATCCAAAGGCAGCCCCGCGAATCTTCGAACAAACGATAAATCTGGGTGGCGAGGCCGGCCTGCTTCGCGTAGACCGCCAGAGGCCGCGCGTGGCTTAGATCCGAGAAGTTTTTGGCTGGAGGGAATCGAAACACCCCTTCCCCTGTGCCGATCCACCATTCGCCAGTCCGGGTCTGAAGCGTTACGTTTTCGATCACCCAACCAAGATCGACGTTCTTCATAGCGTCGGGCACGAACCAACGGATGTCTTCCCCTTCCAGGCGCGCGAACATGTGTTTGACTGCGGTGTCTGAGCCGGCCGAACGATATCCGCGAATGCACACGCCGCCCTCAGCATCTTGCAGGAACGCATCGGCGGAAGCCACACCTTCGCGCTCGCCGAACGTGATGAAGCCATCCCGCGCCAATCGCGCAACGCCCGCGCCCGACGTTCCGATCCATAAGTTGCCTGCCAGGTCTTCTGTGAGTGTGGTGAGATCGCGATGGTTCAGACCATTTTCCGTTGTGTAAGTGCGGAGATTTGGGCCGGCTGGTTCACCGCCGAGATATTCCACCAAACCAGTGCTGGTGGCCGTCCAGAAGCGTCCATCGGAACCCTGAAACTGCTGCGAGATCCATTTTGGGCCGCTCAACTCGGCGCTGCGCATTTCCACCCCGAAAGGATCGGCGGCGAATCGAAAGAAACCGTGTTCGCGCGTACCGCCCCACAAATGGCCATCGCGATCTTCGAGCAGGCAATGCAGGTAATCCATCGGCAATCCGTCGTGCTTGGTGAAGTGCTCCACTCGCCCGTTGGGCCTTCGGCAAAACAGGCCGGATGGAGTTGCAATCCAGAGCGAACCGCTTCGATCTTCCAGCAGATCGGAAATGAATCGTTGTTCGGGATAGTCGTTTGGAAGACCGATCTCTACGTAGTGCAATGACTGGCGGCCGTTGGCCTCTTCCAACCGAAAAAGCCCATTTAATGTTCCGACCCAGAGAACGCCGCTGCGATCTTCGAGCAGCACATTCGTGTTGCGGGAGCGTGGATTGCCGTCCTCGGGCAAAATAGGGACGAACATCGCGTCTGCGCCCCTTGGTTCCCGCCGGCCCAACGGATTAAATTTAACCAGCCCTCGGCCCGTGGCAATCCAGAAAACGTCTTTGCGGGTCTCCAAAATATCGTTGACATCGGGCGCCGGTAGACCCTCGGCCGTTCCGAAATTCACGAACGTGTAGCCATCAAAACGCGACAAGCCTTCCTCGGTGCAAAACCAGAGAAAGCCGCGGGAATCGCGCAGCATTTTGTTGATCTGATCGTTGGCCAGTCCGTCGGCGGAAGTGAACGTCTTGAGCGGCAGGTGCTGCGGCATAGCGAACGAAGCAGCCAGAAGCGAGAGGAGAACAAAAGCCGGGATGCGCCGCACGATAGTCCTTATTTTACGATTCATTCACTGCGCCGGCGCCTGCTATAGGGTGAAAACCTACCTGTGTAAACACACAGTTATCAATGGCTGGAATCCGGGCTACGATCAGAAGCACTCGGTGGAGGTGACGATGAAAATCATATTACACTCGGGCAGAATTGCGATGTTGCTCGGCCTAGCGGCCGGCACAGCGGCGTTGGCGGATCCTGTTTCGATTCCGTTGGATCCTACTATCCCCGGGGCCTCCGTGGTCGTCGCGGAGACGTATGGCCCTTACGACGGGAGAATGACGCAAGAAGGCGCCGTGTTGGCGATCCAGCCGCCGACCGGCCGCACCAACGCATCGGCATTTGGGTCTCTCACAAACGGAGCAATGGGGGTCATCGCTTTTGGCGCTCCCGACGGCTCGGGATCTGAAGCGAGCGCAATCATGTACGTAAATCTTCAATTCACGGGCACCGGCACCAACACCGTGAATTTCGATCTGACGGCGAATTGGGGTGTGCAAGGCAATCCGATCACAGATGGGGTGACATTCAGAGCCAGCGTACAATGCCTCTATGCGGATCCGGTAACAAAAGCAGTGTCGTCCTGCGCGAGCAATAGCGTAAGCGAATACAGCGAAGACTATGGGCCTTCCTTCGGCCCGGGTAATCTTTCGTTCCCGATTGATCTCTCGTATCAATTCAAAGTCGATCCGCAGCACGAGAATGTGCAACTTGCCTTTCAGATATTTGACTTCGCGGTCGGCGCGGCTTACATTGATGCCGGCCATACGGGGCTGATCTCAATCGGGCTGGCGCCCGGCGTCACCATGAGCCAGACCAACGGATTTCTCACCACGCCAGGCGATGTGACTCTGCCCGCCGAAGACTATGCGGGACCTCCCGGCGGTCAATCGGCGGTTCCCGAACCATCCATGCTCGGAGCATTGGGAATTGGTTTGGCGGCTCTCGCTGGCCGCCGCGCTTGGATGCGGACCCGAAGTTGACTACTTGCGCGGAATCGTCAGCGTAAGGACGATTTCTTCCGACTGGCTGTCCGAATCCTGGGGAAACAACGATGGATTTCGATCCGGACATCGCTCACGCTTGGAGGTGCAAGGAATCCCCTCCCGAAGGCAAGGTTATCAACGGCAACATCTGCTCAGGCCGAATGGATCGACCAGGGCTTGCGCATCGGACGCGACAACATCCGGTTCGCGGCGTCGTCTCCCAGAATTTGCTCCGTCTTCGGATCCCATCGCAGGTCGCGGCCCACACGCAAGCTGATGTTGCCGAGATGCGCGATGCTGATGGAGCGGTGAGCCTGCTCGATAGGCGCAATCGGCTCCTGGCGCGAGTACACGCAATCGATGAAATTGCGGTGATGATCGTCGCTGCGATAGAGGCGGACCTCATTGGGTCCTGGTTCGTAGTCGAGTAGGGAAATCGGGCTCGCCTCAATGGCTCCGCGGTTCACCCAAACCCATCCGTCGGAACCTTCGAAGGTTACGCCACCACGGGCGCGGCTGGATACGATCAGCTTCACGCCATTCTCGTAGATCGCTTCGAAATAAAAATCGGTGGCCGTGTTCCACAGTTTCTCTTTGGCAAATTGCGCTTGCCCATTCCGAATCGCGACCGGTCCCGTCAACACGGTTCCCATGCCCCACTGCGCGATGTCCGGATGATGGCCTCCCCAATCAGTGATCTGTCCGCCTGAATAATCGAAAATCCAGCGGAAGTTGACGAAGCATCGCGCGGGCGCATACGCAGCCTCTGGCGCCGGACCGAGCCACATGTCGTAATTGAAACCGTCGGGCACCGGTTCCGGATCCTGCCGATCGCCGGTTTTTCCGAAATCCGGAGTACCGCCCGGCAGACCGCAGGTGACTTTCGTCAGCTTTCCGATCGCGCCGTTGCGCACAATTTCGCAGGCCTTGCGAAAACGCGGGTCGGAGCGCTGCTGGCTCCCGGTCTGGAAAACGCGCTTGGATGCCTTCACAGCGTCGGACATGGCGCGTCCCTCGGCGATGGTGAGCGAGAGCGGCTTCTGCCCGTAAATATCTTTGCCCGCGCGAGCGGCTTCGATCACCGGGATCGAATGCCAATGATCCGGCAGCGCGATCGAGACGGCATCGATATCTTTTCGCCCGATCACTTCGCGGAAATCTTCGTGGACGCCGCAGCCTTTATAGACGCCGGAGCGCTTGTCGCGCGCATAATGCCATTCCACGATCGATCTCGCGGGCTCGCGTCCTGCAATCGCTCCGTTCCAATAACCCGGCGTCTCGCGATTGACATCGCATACGGCTACAATCTGGACGCGTTTGTCGGGCAAGAACGACTGCAAGTCGCCCGTGCCCATATTTCCCGTTCCGATCATGCCGATCGCGATGCGATTGCTGGGCGCGACGGTTCCCTGGCGGCCCAGCGCGGACGCGGGAATAAAGAGAGGAGCTAATGTTGCGGCGGATTGAAGAAATTCTCGTCGGCGCATTGCGTCATTCTATCCAATTGAGTGTGAGCGCGACGCGCTCACGACGTGGTATGAGAACAATGTGACTCCTCGCTTTGCAGCTCTCGTCCTCTTTTCAACCACAATGTTCGCCCAGCAGGCGGATATCGTTTTTCATCACGGCAAGATCGTCACGGTGGATTCAAAGTTCCGCATCGTCGAGGCTCTGGCGGTCCGAGGCGACCGCATCCTGGGAGCCGGCGATGAGAAAGACGTCGAGAAATTCGCTGGACCAAATACGCGCAAGGTCGATCTGAACGGCAAAACGATGCTGCCGGGACTGACCGATTCGCACGTGCACGCCTACGAGGCTTCCATGTACGAGTGGGATCACCCGGTCCCCGAGATGGAAACCATCGCGGACGTGCTCAACTACTACAAATCGCGCGCCGCTGTCACCAAGCCCGGCGATTGGATCGTGCTCCGGCAAGTCTTCATTACCCGATTGCGCGATCAACGATTTCCCACGCGTGCCGAGCTTGACGCGGTGGCGCCGCAGAATCCCGTGTATTTCGGCACTGGGCCGGATGCATCGGTAAACTCACTGGCGCTGAAATCGAGCGGCATCGGAACAAACTTTCATGTCACCGATGGACGGCCTGGCCGCGTGGAATTGGACGCAAACGGCGAACCCACGGGAATCCTGCGAAGCTGCGACCGGCTGATCAACTTTCATACCGGCGAGAAGCAACCGGCGCAGCAGGACCGGCGCGCGCAACTGAAACTGTTGCTCGCAGACTACAACTCGGTCGGCATCACGAGCATCTCGGAACGCGACCTGGGCGACGATGGCATCGAGCTTTATCGCGTATTGCGCGACTCCGGAGAATTGAACTGCCGAGTCTACGTGATGTACAGCGTGGATGCGCAAGCGCCGTTCGACAAGATCCAGCAGCGCATCGCCGCGATGGCCCAGAATCCGCTGCATTCGTATAACAACATGCTGTGGGTGCGCGGCATCAAAACATACATGGATGGCGGAATGCTGACCGGCAGCGCCTACATGCTGAAACCGTGGGGCGTCAGCAAAGTGTATTCGATTGTCGATCCGAACTATCGCGGGATGCGCTATATCGATCCGGACAAGCTCGTTCAACTCGCCAGATTTTCTCTGAAGAACGGGTTCCAATATACTGCGCACTCGGTGGGCGATGGAGCCGTGCAGGCCATGGTGGATGGCTACTGGGAGCTTCAAAAGGAATTTCCGATTCGTGAGATGCGTCCCTGCATTACGCACTCGAATTTCATGAGCGCGGAGTCGATCGAGAAAATCAAAGAGCTCGGAATCGTGCTCGACCTGCAGCCGGCCTGGTTGTGGCTCGACGGATCGACGCTCGAAAAACAGTTCGGCGATGATCGACTGGCGTATTTTCAGCCCTACAAAACGCTATTCGAGAAAGGCATTCCCGTGGGCGGCGGCTCCGATCACATGCAGAAAATCGGCAGCTTTCGCTCCATCAATCCCTACAATCCATTTCTCGGAATGTGGATCACGCTTGCGCGCCAGCCTCGCTGGATGGAGAAACCACTGCATCCGGAACAGCGGATTTCGCGCGAACAGGCGATCCGGTTGTACACCACGAACAACGCCTATATAACGTTCCAGGAAAAAGAGAAAGGCTCGCTCGAAGCGGGCAAGCTGGCGGATTTTATCGTTCTGGATCGCGACATCCTGACGTGTCCGCTGGATGAGATACGAAAGATCACCGTGGAGCAGACCTATCTTGGCGGGAAGCTGGTGTACCAGCGCCACTGATTGCACGAGGGGTATGATGGCGGCAGGAACTTCCATGCCACTTCACTCCCGCGCGAGTTCGCTAATTGTTGCCTGTTCGATGCTGACCGTTGCGGGGCCGCTGCAGATGCGCCAAACCGCGTTTAAAGCGGCTGACAATGGACAGCCGGCCGGTTGGACGGTATGGTCGGCGCGTCCGGAAATTGCGCCCAAGACGTTTGTCGACGCCACGCATTACCGCACCGAGCCTGGATCGCTCGCCATTTCGGGCGCGAGCAACGCCGCTGCATACGGCGGTTGGGAGTATCAGGTCAACGGAGTCACCTCCGGCAAATGGTATCGCTTTGTCGCATATTATCGCGCCGCTGGCGTGCAAACCGAAAGTTCCCAAATTGTCACGCGGCTGGATTGGCGATCTGAAGCGGGCAAAACGGCCGGCCGGCCCGATTACCCGTATAGCATCACGCGCGAAGGCGAGTGGACGCGCCTGACTTTGGATGCGCCCGCGCCCGAGAAAGCGTCCGCCGTCAAGATCGAGCTGTATCTCGCGAATGCGCCACAGGGTACGGTTTGGTGGGACGACATCTCGCTCGAAGAAATTCCGCCGCCGGGACGCCGCAACGTCAATATCGCCACGGTAAAGTTTCATCCCATCGATACGCATAGCCCTGAGGAAAATGTGCGCGAGTTTTCGGAGCTCATCGAACGCAGCGTTCCCGCGAAGACGGACGTGATCGTGTTGCCTGAAGGCATGACTGTGGCGGGCACAGGAAAAAGCGACGCCGATGTTTCGGAGTCCGTGCCTGGCCCGACCACCGAGAAGCTGGCCGAACTAGCTCGCCGGAAAAATGCGTACATCGTGGCCGGGATTTATGAGCGCGAAGCTCCGGCGGTTTACAACACCGCAGTTTTGATTGATCGCACCGGCCGGCTCGTCGGCAAGTACCGCAAAGTCTACCTGCCTCGCGAAGAAGTTGAAGCCGGCTTGACTCCAGGCAACGATTATCCGGTCTTTAATACCGATTTCGGAAAGGTCGGAATCATGATCTGCTGGGATGTGGAATATGCCGATCCTGCGCGTGCCCTGGCATTGAAGGGTGCGGAAATGATCCTGATGCCGATCTGGGATGGCGACGCCACGCTCACCAAAGCTCGCGCGATTGAGAATCACCTGTTTCTCGTTAGTTCCACGTACGGAGAAAATTCTCTGATCCTCGATCCGAACGGCGAGACACTGGCCTTGGCAAAAGACAACGGCACGGTAGCGCTTACGTCCGTCGACTTGAACCGCCGCTACGATGACGAATGGCTCGGCAACATGCGTGAGCGGTTCATGAAGGAATTACGGTTAGACGTTCACTAACTGATTACAACCGTTTTATCGCTGTGACCGCGGCCGGCCGATAGCCCATCCGCGCATGATAAAACGATCGGACACGCGTATTCGAGGCGAGGTATTCGAGCGATGCAAACTCGGCGCCCATCTCGCGTCCCCAGGCTTCCGCCGACGTCAGCAGCCGTTCGCCGATGCCTTGATTCCGGCTCGCGGTACGCACCGCGATCTCGACAATATGGCAATAGACCAGATCCCGATGCATCGGATCCGGCGATCGGTCGAGCCGGACATCCACGAATCCCACGATCTCGCCTCTCAGCTCGGCTACCAGTGTCAAAGCACTCTCCGTGTCGGGCGGATGCTGGCGACCACTCCGGTAACGCTCTGATATCATCGCTCGTTCCGGAATCCCATACCGTTCCGGATCAAGCGCCGCATGGTATTCAGCGCTATCCAGAAATATTTCGGTAATGCCGCCGGAGTCCTCCGGAATTGCCGGACGAATCACGATTGTCGAAGGGAGAACGGCTTCGCCCATGACAAAAGCATATCGCTCCGGCGAGAACTCACGGGCTCACCGGCTTTTCCAAATCCACCATCATTGGTGTGCTGAGAGCAGGGGGCAAGGTGCGGACAGCGGCTAAAGCGCCGACTGCCTTTAACACGCGGTAAATCGTGAATGCGATCCCCTTTTGTCGCCCTGCGAACTCAGGATCGGAATCGAACCGGGCAAACGCCTCCGCCATGGTTCCGCTACGGAATGTCGCAGTCAAACCGTTAACGGACGCAAGTCGCTTCAGCCTGTAGTACGTAATGAAATTCAAGCTAAGCCATAATTCACTTCCGACGATTTTCTTGGGCATTAATACTTGCGTCGCACGTGGGAACAGTGGAATCAACGGTAGCCCAAAATGCGGCTCGTATGGCACCACATAGTTTGGGCAAGTGTGCCACATGCGGCCTCGCTCGCCAAGAACTGACGTCATCGCGCGCATAGCGCCAGCCAAGTCGGGTATGTGCTCGAGCACATTCACTGAAAAAATGAACTGAAACGATCCGTGCCGTTCCGGTGAAAGCTCTTCTGCCCGGATTCCAAGAACCGGTATGTCCGTTTCAATCTCCTGGGAGACCAGCTTTCTAATCTCCCCAAAGAAATCAAACCCGCCCGTGCAGGGCTCCAGAGCGGTGATATCGTACCCGAGCTTTCTCAAATACGCACTGAGCATTCCTAATCCAGCGCCCACCTCGAGTATTCTGCCGTTCCTGGGTAATTGATTTGTGACGAGACGCGACCCGTAGAGACACTCAGCGCCATACATGTTTAATATCGCGGCCGCTCGTTCATAATTCCACCCGGTCCGTTCCACCACTCGTTGCACGAAAAGGCCGGAAGTCAGTCGCGCGACGTGCTCAGTAACGGAGAGCGATGGAGAGTGTGAGGCTGCCAGAAACCCAGGCTCCCTTAACTTGCGCGCTGCGCGCTTGCGTCCCACCTCACGGTGCGGCCCATCTTCAACGACAGATTGCCCAAGTGCGACGCCCGGGCCGCTTCATGCGCCACGCGGATATTTGCGTTCGGCGTCTTGCGCGTCCGCATGCAATCGAGAAAGTTGGCCAGGTGCGTCACGGTGCCATCTCCGAGCGACCGCATCGTTAGCTCTGGCTCCGGCGAAAGCGCTCCCGGCCGGTTGCGTGAAGCTTCCGCATACACCGCCAGGTGTTCGCGATCGATTTTTAGCGTCGCTTTCGAACCACGGAACTCGATGCCGCCATCGTCAATGCGGTTCGCCATATTGCCGTTGTAAGTCACGCTGAACTTCTTCGGATAATCCAGAACACACGTCACCGTATCCGGACATTCCCAGTTGTAGGTATAGCGCTTGCCGCTGGAAGCCGCCGATTCCGGAGTGGGATCGTCCATGTACCAATGAATGACGTCGATCCAATGCGTCATCAGGTCCGTCAGCGCACCGCCGCCGAAATCCCAATACCAGCGCCAAAAGAAAAATCTATCCGCGGAGAGGCTTTGATCGGGCGTCGCACCAAGCCATTGCTTCCAATCCAATTCTGCGGCGTTCAGCTCTTCGTGCGCCAGGTCTCCACCGTAGTTCTGATACCAGTAGGTGAACACGCAATGCACCGAACCGAGCATTCCGGAATCGACGATCTGCTTTCCCATCCGGTAATGCTCCCAGCTTCGCTGCTGCGTACCGGTCTGCACCACGCGATTCGAACTCTCGATCGCCTGCACCATCGCGGCGCCTTCTTCAATCGAGTGCGACACCGGTTTCTCTACATAAACATCTTTCCCGGCAGCCACCGCATCCAGCGTGATCTTCTTGTGCCAATGATCCGGAGCTCCGATGATCAAGCCGTCGATGTCTTTGGCGTCGAGCAGCTCCCGATAATCGCCGCTCGTTCGACAGTCCGCCCCCGCGATTTCGGCCGCCTTGCGCATGTGCGGACCATATACATCGCATACGGCCACTAAGTCCACGTTCGGAAGATTTTTCACCAACCGCATGAGGTAAGTCGCCCGGCCGCCGGTCCCGATGACGCCGAGCCGGATTCGATCGTTCGCGCCTAGCACGCGCGAGGCGCCGAGCGCCGTCGCTGCAAGAAATATACGCCGAGATACGTCTGACATAGTGAATCAATTCTAGAACACGCGCCTCAGTGACGCAGAGCGGCGAAGAACTCCGATGCTACCGTTATCGGAGGAGGAATTCTCGCATGTCAGTACGTCGCAGCTTCGAGTTGGCATTCCTGCTATCGACCTTGAACATCCTCACCGCACAACCGCAGCCGGACAAACTGGCCGAGAAGTTCCTAGGCGCCTGGCGGCTGGTTTCGGTGGAAGGCCATCCGGCGGGGTCGCCCGACTTTTACGACGATCACCCGAGCGGCATCATTATGTACGACCGGTCCGGTTGGATGTCGGTTCAGATCGCCAATCATGGAAATCGGCCGGCTTGGCCGAGGAACGGCAGCCAGTTTCATGCGCTGCGCGGCGCGCGAACCGCGGAAGAAAAGGCTGCGGCATTCGACACGTATATCGCTTACTACGGCCGCTACAGCATCGACCCAAGCGCCGGAACAGTGACCCATCACTTGCAGGATTCCAGCCTGCCGGGCAGCCGCGGAATCGACAACATCCGCTATTTCGAGTTCCAAGGAGAGAATCGTCTTCTCTTGAGCGTGGCCGAGAACGGGCACGGCGGACTACTGACCCGAAAGAATACGACTTACAAACTGCTGTGGGAACGAATTAAATAGACGATCGACTATTCCCTTCCCGCTGTTCCGGTTGTGCCTGGCTCGTCAGGATGCGGACCTGCCGCCGCTTGGTACCGAATGCGAGTCCCCACTGCAGCAGCACGAAAAAGCGATTGGCGAAACCAATCAGAAAATAAATGTGAACGCCCGCCCATAGAAGCCATCCAGGTAAGCCCCCAAACCGCAGGAAGCGCAAATCGGCGACCGCATAGGTGCGCCCGACAATCGCTAGATCGCCTTTGTCCCAATACCAGAACGGGCGCGGCGCGTTGCGTCCGAGCACGCGGCTGCGAATCACGCGCGCGACGTATTGGCCTTCCTGAATCGCGGGCTGAGCGACGCCCGGCAATTCCATCGGTTTTTTTTCCCTGATGCCGAGAAGATTCCGCGCGGGGGCGACCACGTGCGCCGTGTCGCCGATCACAAAAACTTCGGGGTGACCTGGTACTGACAAATCGGGATTGACGATGACCTTCCCCGACCGATCCATCGGCGCGCCCAGCCAAGTTCCGGCGGGCGACGCCTTCACGCCGGCGCTCCACAACACGGTGCTGGCCAACACTCGGTGATCGCCTGCGACGATTCCGTTGGCATCCACCAGGGTCACGCGCGTGTTGGTGTGTACCTCGATCCCCAGCTTCTTCAGGTGCTGCTCCGCTTTGGCTGAAAGGCTTTCCGGATAACCGGGCAGCACTCGCGGCGCTGCTTCGTAGAGTAAAATCCGCGCCGCGCGTGGATCGATGTGCCGGAAATCTTGCGCGAGGGCCATCTGGGACATCTCCGCCAGGGTGCTCGCCATTTCCACTCCGACGGTTCCGGCGCCAACTAAAACAAAAGTGAGCAACTGCTGGATGGCTTCCGGTGCGGCGCCGCCGAATGCCGCAAGCTTTTCCGCGCGCTCAAAGGCGAGCAGAACCTTACTGCGGATTTCGTCGGCATCTTCAAGCGACTCCAGCCCCGGAGCGTCGCGCTGCCACTCATCGTGGCCGAAATAGTTGTATTGAATCCCCGTGGCCAGGATTAAGTAATCGTACGGCAGGTCATTTTGGAGCAGGTGGATTCGCCGCGCCTCGGAATCCACGCCTGTCACTTCATCCAGCAGAACTTCAACATTGCGCTCATTGAGGATGGAGCGCAAGGGTCCTGAGATTTCGTCGGCGGAGAGAAGTCCGGTCGCCACCTGATACAACATCGGGCGGAAGAGATGATAGTTGCGCTTATCGATTAACGTGATGCTTACGGGCGCGCGAGCCAAAGCGCGCGCCGCGTAAAGTCCGCCGAATCCGCCGCCAACAATCACTACGCGAGGAAGATCTTTGGCCAAGCTCTCTCTCCAAACGTCCGCTCCCAGATGGCGGCCCGCTCTTTCATGATGCCAGTTCCGGAATGGGGATCCGCCGCTAGTGCGGAATTTGCCCGAGATAATACGCGAGGCGATTCTCCACATCGCCCGGCTTGTGGAATCCGCGCGCGATCAGCGCTTTGATTCCGTTCTGCGCGGCGGGGCGCCCGAGCGACGCAATGCACGCATCCCATCCGGCGCCGAGTTCGACATCCGGCGGCAAGCTGGTGTTGACCAAACGCTTCGTCTGACCGATTCCCCACTTGTCGAACTGGGCGATGCGTGTGGCAAGCGCTTCGACGAATGCATCGAGCTCGGCGTCCGGCAGAGCGCGATTCACGTAGCCATAGGCCTCCGCCGTTTCCCCGCTCAAATCTTCCAAGCTCAACAGCACCTCGAGCGCGCGGTTCCGTCCGATCAGTTGCGGTAATCGCGCCATCGGGCCGCCACCCGCAACCATCCCCACGCCCACCTCCCACTGCGAGAGGATCGTTTTTTCGCGGCTTGCAAAACTCATGTCGCAGGCAAGCGTGATCTCGCTTCCGTTGCCCGTGGCGCGGCCGCGGATGAGCGCGATCGAGGCAACTGGCGCTCGGCTGAGACGCACGAGAAAGTCCGGCCAGGGCGGTAAACCGGTAGGTCCGGGCGGCATGGACGTCAGATCCTCCAGTTTCGCCGTGAAATCGGAGTGATTGAGGAAGTAGCCATCCACCGCGCTATCGAAGACCACGACTTTGACCTGTTCGTCCACTTCGATCGCGCGAATAATCTGTTGGAAATCGCGGACCATTTGCGGACCCATCACGTTGATTGGCGGATTGTCGATGGTGACGCGCCAGTAGGCGGGTGACCGTCGAGTGAGGTGAAGCTGCTCGGTTTTAATGGAAGTGCTGGCCACTAAGGAATCCTCGCGGCTGGCCTTTTGTTTAGTTGCGACAGCTGCTGACATGATTTCTCCTTCGAATAAGATTCAATAAAGCGTCGTGCACTAAATGACTGCTGCGCCCGCCTGGCTGACGACCTCGTCCTGCGAATCGGCTCCGCCGGAACAACCGATTGCACCGATAATTTCGCCGTCCTCGATCAGGGGAATTCCGCCGCGGCCGCGCGAATCACGGCTTCGGCTTTGTCCAGCGAAATCGGAGGCCCATAAGGCACGTCGAACGGCATTTCATCGGGAATCGGATCCAGAGGATTCGACCCGGCCGGAACGCGTGCTTCCAGCGCGGTTTGTGTTGTGCTGCTTGACATATCGCTCTCTAGTTGGAAGTTATTTCAGAAATCCCCGAATCAGTTCCGCGATTTCGTCGGCGGCGGTGTCCAATGCGAAGTGCCCACCGTCGAGGATGTGGACTTCCGCTTTCGGCACATCGCGCCTATATGCTTCGGGCTCCGAGATATCAAAAGACATCTCGTACTTGCCCCAGATCACCAGCAAATGCGGCTGTTTTTCCCGCATCCAGGCCTGCCATTTGGGATAGGCGTCTAGGTTGGTGCGATAGTCGTAAAACAGATCGCTTTGAATATCTCCCTGCCCCGGCGAGTTCAAGAAGTTGTATTCGTCGGTCCAGAGGTCGGGATCGTAGCGTTCGACGTTCGGGTCGCTTCCGACATGCCTCGTTCGAGTGGCAGCCATCGAAAGGAGATTGGTGCGAAGCGCGCTCTCATTCGCCGCGCGGTCCGCCCAGTAAGCCCGCCGGGTTTTCCAGTTCGCGCCCAATCCTTCGTTGTGTGCGACGGCATCCTGCACAATCAGCGATTCGATCCGCTCCGGATGCGCCAACGCCATTCTGAAACCGACGGGGCCGCCGTAGTCCTGCATGTAGAGCGTATAGCGGGGAATCGAAAGCGTCTCGGTAAAGCGAGCCATGATGTCCGCAATGTGATCGAACGTGTACGCGAAAGTTTTGGGACTCGGCCAATCGCTGTGACCAAAGCCCGGATAATCGGGCGCCACCAAATGGTAGCGATCAGACAGCCGGTGGAAGAGCGGCTCGAACATCCTCGAAGAGGAGGGCAGGCCGTGAAGCAGCAGAATCACCGGCGCATCTTTGGGACCGGCTTCGCGGTAGAAGATCGAGAGCCCATCCACCGCAACGGTTTTGTAATGTGTCGGGTACTTCACGTGCGTTTCTCCAGTTGCGCAGGCTCCAGCTACCGCGGTTATCAACGTTGCCATCGCTGCTCTCCTCACGGCGTTACCTCGAAAATGGTTGTGGCGCGACAGCATCTCGGCAGGCTCGACCGCGTGGCACGAATTGTCCGCCTCGGCGTATTTGTGTCGACCTCCGGCGATGTTCGCGACCAGCCAAAAGTCGCCGATGGCGCGTCGGATCTGTTGCAAGACGAGCCGCGCGGCATTTCGACCAGCTTCGACATCGAGCTCCGCTCCCACTCGGCCTATGAACTTGGCGCTGCGGCCTTCGGTCGGAAGCATCCCGCTTAAGAAAAGAAGGTTGCCCGTTTGCACCGCTTCCGCGTAAGTCCCGAATGGTTCGGGCGGAGCGGGTAGCTCAAGGCGCAGCGTTTTCAATCTATGCTCGGCCGATTCGGATGCGTCCCGCTCAACTGTCGGATTCATTGCGTAGTCCCACCGCAACTGTCATACCAACAACCAAAGCACTGAAGCGCTTGCGTAAATGCGGGTGGACACCGCGACGGAAATGTCGAAGATGACGATATAGCGACAGCCATTGCAGAACAACACATCGTTAAGTGCTTGCCGCCGAAGAGGTCTCGAGTTGGATAGCGGAATGCACCGTTCTCTCCTGTAATGCGCCGCCGTGGTCGTCAGCGGCGCATCCCAGGAGACTCGAATGGATCGACAAGCGATAATCAACGAACTGTTTACGCAGAGCTATGCGGCATCCGTGCGGAAGGCACATTCCATTCTTCGCTCTAAAGAAGATGCCGAAGATGCAGTCCAGAACGCTTACTGCGCGGCGTTTCGCCACTTCGACAAGTTTCGCGGCGCAGCGAGCTTTAAAACATGGATTACGCGCATCGTGGTCAACTGCAGCTTGATGCGGTTGCGCGATCGGCGTTTTCGAAACCAAATTGCGCTCGACGATCTGGCGCGTCCTCTGCAATCACGTGCCGAGACGCCGGAAACGCTCTGCTATTCCCGGGAACTCCAAGCCGCGCACTCGCGAGCCGCAGCAAAACTTCCGGACATCCTGCATGACGTCTACATCCATTCCGTGATACACAGTCACGCTCTTCCGGTAGTCGCCGATCGCCTTGGGCTGACCCCGTCGGCGGCAAAGACGCGATTGTTTCGCGCGCGCAGAAAGATGGAGCATTCTCTCCGGCCGGTGATCCGATGCGCGGCAAAGCCCACCGTTCACTAACGGGTGGCATCCTGGAAGCAGATGCAGTCCATGAAAGCGCTACAGGTGGACACGGCCGGCCACGAACTAGTGCTCAATCTCGTGACGATGTCGAAACCGGAGGTTGGGCCCGGCGAGATCTTGGTTCAGGTTTACGCAGCCGGTGTTACTCCTTCGGAATTGCTTTGGTCCCCGACTTCACATACGAAATCGGGTTCAGCGCGGACGCATGCCGTTCCGGGGCACGAATTCTCCGGCGTGATCGCGGCGCTGGGGAAAGATGTTCAAGGCTTCGAAATTGGAAACGAAGTCTACGGCATGAACGACTGGTTTGCGGATGGGGCCACCGCAGAGTTCTGCGTTACGCTACCCCAAAATATTGCACGTAAGCCCGCCACCCTAAGCCATGAAGTTGCCGCATCGGTTCCGATCGGCGCCTTGACCTCATGGCAAGGATTGATGGATCGCGCGAAGCTGCGGGCGGGGGAGCAAGTGCTAGTCCACGGAGGCGCGGGCGCCGTTGGGCTTTATGCTGTGCAACTGGCGCATCTCCGGGGCGCTCGCGTCATCGCTACGGTTTCCGCCCGCGACATTGATTTCGTCAGGGAACTCGGAGCCGGCCAGGTGATCGACTATAAAACGCAGCGCTTTGAACACGAAGTGCGAGATATCGATGTCATCTTTGACACTGTAGGTAATGATACGTTTGAGCGCTCTTGGACTGTGCTGAAGCCTGGCGGACGCATGGTCACGGTTGCTGCGAACAACGAAATCACAGCGGATCAAAGAGCGAAGGACGCCTTCTTCATCGTTGAGCCGAATCAAAAGCAGCTAGTCGAAATTGCTCAGCTACTCGACTCTGGAGAACTGAAAGCCTTCGTCAAAGCTGCGATTCCGCTGAGCGGCGCGGCGGCAGCCTATCGCGGCGACGTTAAAAATGCACGTGAGCATGGCAAGATCGTCGTTACCGTCGCCAGTAACTGACTGAGGGTTAAAGAACCATCCCCCCATTTGGGTATTCCCGCCTCAAACGATCTAGGGGCTATATAAACCATCGATCTGGGGACGATCCAAATTCGAAGCAGCGCTAGAATCAGGATCGGAATCAGATGCAAAGCCCGGGAGGCAACTCGATGGCGAACGTAGATTTGATTGGATCCAGCGTGAAGTTCCGCGACTTGCTCGAGAGCGTAGAGATGGTCGCACCGGTCGATTCGGCCGTTCTGATTCAGGGCGAAACCGGCACCGGCAAAGAAGTCATCGCTCGGGCGATTCATGAAGCGAGCCCTCGCCGAAAGAATCGTTTCGTGGCGCTAAACTGCGCGGCGATTCCCGGCACATTACTGGAAAGCGAACTGTTCGGCTACGAAAAAGGCGCATTCACCGGCGCCGTGGCTCAGACCACCGGCCGCTTTCAAGCCGCCGACCGGGGAACGCTGTTTCTCGACGAAATCGGCGATCTTCCGCTCGAACTTCAGCCAAAACTGCTGCGGGCGCTGCAGGAGAAGCAGATCGAGCGTCTGGGCGGCTCCCATACGCTGCAGGTGGATGTCCGTGTCATCGCCGCAACCAACCAGAATTTGGAGCGAATGGTTCAGGAGCGAAAGTTCCGGGCCGACTTGTTTTACAGGCTCAATGTCTTTCCCATGATGCTGCCTGCGTTGCGCGAACGGCGAGAAGACATCCTGCCGTTGGTGGAACACTTTGTTGCAAAATTCGCTCAGCAGCAGGGCAAAGTTATCGACACAATCCCTGAGGACGTCATCCATGTGCTGGAACAGCACGACTGGCCGGGCAATATCCGCGAGCTGCAAAATGTTATCGAACGCGGCGTCATCATGACACGCGGCCCGGTGCTCAGCCGGTGCACGATCACGCATTTGGCCCCCCGGGAAACAGGGCCCTTTTGGGGAACTGCGCTGGTGGAGCATGTCAATGGGCGAACGCTGGCGGACGCCGAGCGCGCCCACATCACCAGTACGCTGCGCGAAACAAACGGCATTGTCGGAGGACCAAAAGGAGCAGCGGCTCGTCTGGGACTGCCGAGGACAACTCTGATCGCAAGAATGCAAAGATTGGGAATCAGCGGTCCAGTACGGGGCCGGCAGCCGAATCGTGGACTCGTGCAGGTAATCGATCGCCTTCGCTCGTACTCAATCGAGAATCCCGATTCGCAATTGCCCGTAGCGGAAGCTGTTGCCGGCTGAGTTGGTTATCCCGAACGCATGCACGCTTAAGCGGGCCCACAAAGCGCGGGGCGCCGGGAGTTCCAGCGTTCGCTTGTAATTGGAGCCGCCGCCAGCTACATTTTAGCTTGAGCTCATTCACACCGGCCAATTCATGAAGATCACTTGGACCAAAACCGACGAGGCGCCCGCGCTCGCGTCATACGCACTACTGCCCATCCTGCGCGCGTATCTGAAAGGCACAGGAGTGGAGGTCGAACCGGCGGACATTTCGCTCGCTGGACGCATCATCGCCAACTTCCCGGAAAAACTACGGGGCGACCAGAAGATTCCCGATGAGTTGACCCGTCTGGGAAAGCTAGCGCAAACGCCGGATGCAAACATCATCAAGCTTCCGAACATCAGCGCGTCGATTCCGCAACTCCGGGAAGCGATTACGGAACTCCGCGGGAAGGGCTACGAGATCCCCGATTATCCGGAAGAAATGCAAACGGAAGAGCAGCGTGCGCTGCAGGCCCGGTTTGGAGTGGTTTTAGGCTCAGCCGTGAATCCGGTATTGCGCGAGGGCAATTCGGACCGCCGCGCTCCGCTGTCGGTGAAAGCAGTCGCGCGGAAGCAGCCGCACAAGGGCATGAAAGAGTGGCCTAAGGCAGGTTCGGCGACGCGCGTGGCCCACATGACGGCCAAGGATTTCTACGGGAGCGAAAAATCCACCACGGTGGGAGCGCGAACGGATGCGCGCATCGAATTCGTGGATGCAGCCGGCGCGGTCCAGGTTCTAAAGCAAAAGATTCCGCTCATCGAAGGCGAAGTGATCGACTGCGCCGTGATGAACGTAGCGGCGCTGCGGGACTTCTATGCGTCTCAGATAAACATCGCCAAAGCCGAACATGCTCTGTTGTCCTTACATCTAAAGTGCACGATGATGAAGATCTCCGATCCAATCATTTTTGGGCACTGTGTGTCCGTATACTTTGCCGATGCTCTGGAGAAACACGCCGCCGCGATTCAAGAATGCGGAGCTAACGTAAACAACGGTCTGGCGGATGTTATCGGCAAGCTGGATCGTCTTCCAACCAATAAAAAGTCCGAGATCGAAGCCGACCTCAACGCGTGCTACGACAAGGGCCCCAGCCTGGCGATGGTGGATTCCCGGGCGGGCAAAACGAACCTGCACGTTCCCAACGACATCATCGTGGACGCTTCCATGCCGGTGGTGATCCGCGACGGCGGCAAGATGTGGAATAAGCAGGATCAGTTGCAAGACGCAGTTCTCATGATCCCGGACCGCTCTTACGCGACGATATACCAGGTAGTGATTGAGGACTGCCAGAAACACGGCCAGTTCGATCCGTCGACTATGGGCTCGGTCTCGAACGTCGGACTCATGGCCCAGAAAGCGGAAGAGTACGGTTCTCACGACAAGACGTTCGTCGCACCGGGCAACGGCGCAATTCGCATCGTGGACGAGGGTGGCACAACGCTTCTCGAACAAAGCGTGGAGCGCGGCGATATCTTCCGCGGCTGTCAGACCAAGGACGAAGCCATCCGCGATTGGGTAAAGCTGGGCGTGGCACGCGCGCGCGCAACTGGCGCGCCGGCCGTGTTTTGGCTGGACCCGGAACGCGCGCACGATGCGCAGATCATCGCAAAGGTGAAAGCCTACTTGCCCGAACACGACACGTCGGGACTGGAAATCAAGATCATGAAACCGGTGGACGCGATGCAATTTTCGCTCGACCGGATTCGCCGCGGCGAGGACACCATTTCCGTCACCGGCAATGTGCTTCGCGATTATCTTACGGATCTGTTTCCGATTCTCGAATTGGGAACCAGCGCGCGCATGCTCTCCATCGTGCCGCTGCTCAAGGGTGGCCAGTTGTTCGAGACCGGGGCCGGAGGTTCCGCGCCCAAGCACGTCCAACAGTTCCTGAAGGAAGGGCACTTGCGCTGGGACTCACTCGGTGAGTACTGTGCGATCGTACCGTCGCTGGAACTGGTTGCGGAAAAGACCGGCAACCGCCGCTCGGCGCTGCTTTCGAAAACGCTGGATCAAGCCATCGGCCAGTATTTGGAAGATGGCCGCTATCCCTCGCGTAAAGTCAATGAGATCGACAACCGCGGGTCAACATTCTATCTCGCATTGGCCTGGGCAAAGGCGCTGGCTGCTCAAAATGAGGATGCGGAGTTAAAGGAACGCTTCACTCGGGTCGCGGCCGCGTTGGCGGCCAATGAGGGCAAGATCACGCAGGAGTTGTTAGCGGCGCAGGGCAAGCCGGTCGACATCGGCGGCTATTATCTGCCGGACGACGCGAAGTGCGCCGCTGCCATGCGGCCCAGCGCTACGCTGAACGCGATCATTGACGGAATGTAGCCAGGGTTGGCCGGGCTAAACCGCGTCCTTGGTGCCTGCTTCACTGATGCGCTGCGGCCTTAGCCCGCGCGGCCCGGGTGGTGCGATGGATCCAGAATTCTTCCCGGGAAATGCGCGCCGGCGTCGCTTCCGAGTATTCTTCGTCCAAATGATTACAGATCCGTTTCAGCTCTCGTCCGGGCAGTGCGCTAAATGTGTGCGCCTGGGATTTCAGCTATGCTACTTGGCTTCGTCAGGAGGATGTCCCTTCCCGAGCCGGTCAATGGCGGCCTTTGCGAACAGCTTGGAGGTTTCACCGCTTGGCGCACATTCGGTAAGCATTAACGCGCGTGTCCCACTGGGAAGCACATCAGCCCAGCTAAACCACAATTGTTTTGAATTCGGCAGGAAAACATCTTCAGAAGGTTTCTGCGAGGCGAAGACTAAGTAATTCTTTCCGACCTCGAAACTCGACCCGCCCATGCAGTCGGTGCCGTCATCCAGACCGTATAGGATCATACTGCGGTGCGGAGACCCTCTCCAGTACTCATCAACCCGAAAAGTAATAGCGTAACGTCTCCGACCACGCATCGCTGGCAGGGTAGCCAAAGACTGCCGGTCCGTCACCGGCCCACGAAAGACCACAGATGCGCCATAATCGGCCGGCGGCATTTCCGTCCACACGCATGTGCAGGAGAATGCGGGCATGCCGAGAACGGCGACAAGGCCGAGACCCGCGAGGCAGTTCATTTGCCAAGAGAGTATCAGAATTTCTCAGCCTTCGACAAGTGCATCCATATACAGTGAATTGAAAGGCGCACACATTTAGCGCACTGCCCTCGTTCCGGATCGCTAACTGCGATTCTTAGCCACAGAGTCGCCAAAGCACTCATTACCCTGCAGTACAAAAGATCAAAAAAAGATTTTTCGTTGGAGGAATTCCAGGTCAGCAAGAGAATATACCAGCGAGCTGAATCCCACAGCGCCCTCTACTGACCGATTCGATTACACTTGGTGCTGAGACGATAACTTGCTGCTAGACGCATTGGAACCGCTGCTTTGCGTGGATGATCTAAGGGCCGGCTATCGGGTTGGCTCGAGCGTGGTATCGGTGCTCCGGGCAGTGAGTTTCGAAATCCAGCCGGGACAGGTGGTCGCACTACTTGGCGAATCCGGCGGGGGTAAGAGTACTGCGATTCTCGCGATGCTTGGATTGTTGCCGCATGGATCTGCCCTAGAAGGCTCCGCGCGCTTCCAAGGTTTGGAACTGATTGGCGCCCCGGAGGAAACGTTGCAAAAGATTCGAGGCGCGTGCATTTCCTATATCCCGCAGGAGCCGTTGCTCAGTCTGAATCCGGTCATTCGAGCGATCGATCAAGTGGCGATGGTGGCGCGAGCCCACGAACGAATTGGCATTCGGGAGAGTCGCCAGCGGGCGCGCGTTGCGCTGCAGCAAGCGGGGCTGGACGAAAGTCAGTTGCACAATTCCTACGCGCATCAACTAAGCGGTGGGCAACGGCAGCGAGTGGTAATAGCGCAGGCCATTGTCAACCGCCCGTCGCTGGTGATCGCAGACGAACCTGCTGGCGCGCTGGACGCCCCGTCCGCGCAGGAGATCCTCTCACTATTGCGCGGTTTAGTTCAAAAAATGGGCGCTTCTTTGTTGCTGATCACGCACGATCCATGCGCGGCGAGTTATATCGCGGACCGCGTCATGGTGATGTACGCCGGGCGAATTGTTGAGCAGGGTCCGGCAAACGACATTTTGCGGTCGCCTTTGCATCCCTACACACGCGGATTGTTGCGTTCCGTGCTCAATCCGCCCGGGGCGAGTTCGTCTGACCGGCACGTGGCAGCCATCGAAGGGTCGCCGCCGGATTTCCGCCAGCTTCCAAACGGATGCACCTTCCATCCCCGGTGCCCTGATCGCATGCTCATCTGTGCTGACACCGCGCCGCCGCTCACATCTTTGGCCTCGCACCAGACCTGCTGCTTTCTTTATGACCAGCCGCGATAGCGCGTCGCCCATCTTGCGCGTCCGCGGGCTGACGAAGACCTATCGGCGCCGAAAATGGATCGGGAGCGCGGGCGACGAGGTTCGGGCACTGCGTGGTGTGGATCTGGACCTATGCGCGGGGAAAACCATCGCCATCGTTGGCGCATCCGGGGGAGGCAAGTCCACGTTGGCACGCTGTGTCGCGGGGCTCGAGCCGGCGACGTCCGGAGAAATATTTTTCCGGGACCAGAAGTTGGGGAAGCCTGGCGATGCGCGCCATCACATCCAAATGATCTTCCAGGATTCCGGCGCAAGTCTGAATCCGAGATTCTCAGTTGCGCAGGCATTGCTGGAACCGCTTGCGATTCGTCAGGAGCGAAATTTGAACACCAGCGAGCGTCTTCGGCAAGTCGGGCTTCCGGAGACGTTGGCGAGTCAAGGCACATCGCAGCTCAGTGGCGGACAAAAGGCTCGGTTGGCATTGGCACGTGCGCTTGCGGCGCTGGGCGAGAGTGGCGCGGCGGTCCTGATTCTGGACGAATCGCTGGCAAGCCTGGATCTTTCGGTGCAGGCGCAGATGATTAACCTGCTGGTGGATTTACAGGAAAAGAGAGGTCTGGCTTATCTGCTGATTGCCCACGATCTGCGCCTGGCGGCTCACTTGGCGGATGAAATTGCCGTCCTGTTCGAAGGTCAAATCGTGGAACGTGGCGCTCCGCATCGATTGTTTGCGGCCCCCGCACATCCGCACACGGCATATCTTTTGAAGACGCTAGCGGCGCCGGATGGGAGCAGCCGTGCTTAGCCGCTATCTGCTCCGCCGGTTCGCGCATATTGCTTTTTTGTTGGCCGGGATCTCGGCGCTTTCATTTGCCTTGCTGGAATTGGCGCCCGGCGATTTCCTGGGCGAAGCGAAGCTGAACCCGCAGCTCTCAGCTCAAACCATAGCGGCGTTGCGCGAACAATACGGATTGAATAAGAGCCTCCTGCAAAAATACATCTACTGGCTCGGATCAGTTGCAAAAGGCGATTTCGGAGTTTCTTTTGCCTATAACCTGCCGGTGTCTACACTGTTGTGGCCGCGCATGCTCAAGACGCTGGAACTTACTGTCAGTTCGCTGACGCTCTCCTGGCTGATCGCTGTTCCGCTGGGCGTGTGGAGCGCGGCCAACCGGCGTGGATGGCTGGATCGAGTCGTTAGCTTTGCTGTCTCCGCGCTTTTGGCCATTCCTGATTTAGTGCTGGCGTGCATCGCTTTGCTCGTAGCCGTACGATCCGGCATTTTCCATTCGGGCGATCCCGTGCTGCCGGTGACAGTGCTGGTCCTGGGCGCACTGCCGATTCTCGTTCGGCATACGCGCGCAGCTTTATTGAGCGTCTCGGCGGAACCTTTCGCGCGGGCGGCCCTTGCCAATGGGATCCATGGATTCGAGCTGTGGTTTCGCTGGCTTCTGCCCGCTGCCGCAAACCCTTTGGCATCACTATTCGGACTGTCCGTGGCTGGTCTGATCAGCTCTTCACTCTTGGTAGAGACCATCCTGGGCTGGCCAGGTCTCGGTCCTCTGTTTCTGGAAGCGATTGGGGCGCGCGATTTCTATCTGGTGATAGGACCGGTCATCTTGTCGGCGGCTTTCCTGGCTGGGGGCACGCTCTTGGGCGACATCCTTCTTTATATGGTGGATCCAAGAATTCGTCTCGAATCATGAAACAGTTTTGGCACTCAGCGCGTCTCCCCATATCACTGCTTGTCGCGTTGCATTTGGCGGTGGTCCTGGCCGGATTCTTAAGTCCAGAGGACCCTGCTAAACAAAACCGGAAGTCCGCGCTTCTGGCCCCCATGAACATTCATTTTGTGGATTCACGAAGCAAGCTCCACTTGAGGCCGCTCGTCACGGTTGAAGGAGAGGACCGTCCGCTCCGCTTCTTCGTTTCCGGATCGCAGTATCGGTTGCTGGGGCTATTTCGTTTGCGCACCCACTTATTCGGTCTCGATGAACCATCTGGCATCCATTTGCTCGGCACCGATGAATTCGGACGCGATCAGTTTTCGCGCGTCTTGTGGGGCGGCCAAATTTCGCTGGCGACCGGATGGCTGGCCGCGGTGATTTCGGTGGGCTTAGGAATGCTGCTGGGATTAGCGGCCGGCTTCTGGGGAGGCTGGCGTGACTCAGTCATCATGCGTGGCGCGGAGCTATTCTTGGCACTTCCGTGGTTATACTTGCTGCTCGCGGTGCGTGCATTTTTGCCGTTGTCGCTGAGTCCAAGCGCGACTGCGCTGATGCTGATCGCGGTCATCGGAGTGGTGGGCTGGGCGCGGCCGGCTCGATTGGTGCGCGGTGTTGCTCTCAGCGCGAAGGAGCGGGATTACGTGTATGCGGCACGCGGCTTCGGCGCGTCCGCGTGGTATTTGGCCACGCGGCACTGTCTGCCTGAAACTTACAGTGTTGCCGCAACACAAGCCGCCTTGTTGATCCCGCAATATATTTTGGCCGAAGTGACGCTCTCATTTATCGGTTTAGGGGTGGGAGAACCGGTAGCGAGTTGGGGAAATCTCCTGGCCCCTCTGCGGCAATTCTCGATTATCACCTCAGCCTGGTGGATGGCCCTCCCAGCTTTGATTGTGGTGCTGACCTCCTGGTGTTTTTTGAGGTTGGAAGACGCTTTGAGTAGTCCCAGCCCGCGGAAACATGAATGTGAAAAAATGGTGTAGACCGTGAAACGTAGGTCGAAGACTCATTGGGCCGGCATCGCCATTATTGTCTGCGCGTGCGCCTCAGGCTGGGCCATCGATTTACAGGAGGAGCTTCTTACCACCAACGCTGCACCTGGCCGGTACGGTGGAACGCTGGTGGTGCTCCAGCGCGCAGAGCCCAAGACCCTGAATCCGGTTACGGCCCTGGATGCGCCTTCCCGCGAAGTGATTCGCAGGATGACGGCTGACCTGGTGTCCATCAATCGCGCCACGCAGCAGACCGAACCGGGGCTGGCAAAAAGCTGGACGATTTCAGAAGACGGCCGCGTGTTCCTCTTGGAACTCCGGCGGGGCCTTCACTTTTCCGATGGGCATCCGATGGACACCGATGACGTGGCCTTCACGTTTCAGGTTTACCTGGATGAAAAAGTTCGATCGCCGCAGCGCGACTTACTAATGCCCGGTGGCCAGCCTGTGGCTGTGGAGAAGCTCGACTCCTATCGCGTACGTTTCCGGTTAGCGCAACCCTACGCCGCCGCCGAACGAATCTTCGACAGTGTCGCCATTCTTCCGCGCCATCTGTTAGAGCCTGCCTGGCGCGCGGGCAAGCTCGCGGAAGCATGGAATCTGAACACCGCACCATCGGCGATCGCGGGTCTCGGGCCTTTCCGTCTGAAGGAGTATCAACCGGGCGAGCGAATTGTTCTGGAAAAAAATCCTTACTACTGGAAGACCAGCCGCGAGGGCAACCGGCTACCCTATCTGGATCGCCTCGAGTTTCGTTTCGTGCCCGCCGAGGACACTCAGGTTCTTCGGTTCATCAGCGGCGAGGCGGATGTTCTCAACCGGGTGAGCGCGCGGAATTTCGAGATGCTGCGCCAGGACGCACGTACCAAATACGATCAATTGCAGGACCTTGGCCCGGGGCTGGAGTACAACTTTTTGTTTTTCAATCTCGGCTCCTTGGATGGCCAGAGATATCCCGAGATCGCATCGCGGCAGGCATCGTTTCGAAACTTGGGTTTCCGGCAGGCTATCGCGGCAGCGGTGGACCGGGACGCGATCGTAAAGCTGGTTTACGGTGGACGCGCCACACCGTTGTGGGGTCACGTGACCCCAGGGAATCGCCTGTGGGGGAATGCGGCCCTGCCCAAACAGCCACAATCGTTCGATCGCGCCCGGCAGCTTTTGCGCGCTGCCGGTTTCCGATGGAACTCCGAGCAACAATTGCTCGACGCTTCCCTCAAGCGTGTGGAGTTTTCCATTCTGGTAAGTTCCAGCAGCCCGGAACGCGTAAAAATGGCGACCCTAATTCAAGACGACTTGAAGACTCTGGGCATCCAGGCGCAGGTAGTCTCGCTCGAATTCCGCGCTCTGCTGGACCGGGTGCTCAACAGCCGGGAGTACGAGGCTTGCATTCTGGGCTTAGTGTCGGGCGACACAGATCCGAATCCTGAGATGAACGTCTGGCTCTCTAGCGGGGGGTCGCACCTATGGAATCCGGGGCAAAAAGAGCCGATGACTGCCTGGGAGGGTGAAGTCGACAAATTGATGCGCCAACAGATGACCACGCTCGACTATGCGCGGCGCAAGAGCTTGTATGACCGCGTGCAGCAAATCGCCGCCGAGAACCTTCCACTGATCTGCCTGGCGAGTCCCAATATTCTGGTGGCGGCGCGCAAGGACTTGGGCAATTTCCAACCGGCCATCCTGGATCACTACACGCTGTGGAACGTGGAGCAGTTATACTGGCGCACTCCGCGCGGCGTTAGCAGCTCTCCAAAGGAGAGCCGCCCATGACCCCCAGCGTGGACACGCAGCCGTCGCTGAGCAAACCGGAGCGCTCCTGGTCCGATGAGGAGTTGCTGCAGGAGTGTCTGCAAGGAAATGAACAAGCCTGGGGTGCGCTGATAGACAAGTACCGGAATCTGGTGTATTCGGTACCCGTGAAGTATCGTATGCCGCCGGAAGATGCCGCGGACGTTTTTCAAGCAGTGTGGACGGATCTGTTTTCCGAACTTCCCCGCCTGAGGAGTGCGGGGGCGCTGCGATCTTGGTTGATCACCGTGGCGGGACACAAATGCTACCAATGGAAGCGTAAGGAGAGCATTCGAAATCTCGGGAGCAGTCCCGGGCTGGAGCCTGTCGATCCGCAGGCCACGTTCGTCGATTGGAGGCAGCAGGTGGAGCGGGAGCAGATGCTGCGCGATGCCATCGAGGAACTGCCCGAGCGCTGCCGCGAAATGGTCCGTTTGCTGTTTTATCAGCAACCGCCCTCACCATATAAAGAAGTCGCCGACCGGCTGGGACTGGCGGAAGGATCCATCGGATTTATTCGCGGGCGGTGCTTGAAGAAGCTCCGGACCGCGCTCGAAACCATGGGGTTCTAAATGGCGGTGGATGCGCCGGTTGCACCCGCTATCCCACAGGAAGATCCGGCGTCCTGGATGGCGAAGCTTGGCGAGCTTAGCGAAGAGACGGCACGCCGGGAATTTTTTTCTAGCGATCCCCGCAACCATGGACTCAGCACTGCTGAAACGTTGCACGCCGAAGTGCTTCGTCTGGCGTATGTCGACCTACAGCGCGCCGAGCGATTGGCCCAAGCAACGGAATGGCTGGCCGATTTGTTGGGCGATGAGTCCGCTCGGGCCTATAGCCTCCGCTCGCAAGGCCATGTGTACTTCGCGCAAGGCAAGCATCCGCAGGCTCTGCAGCGTTATGAAATTGCGATTGCGTTGCTGGAACGGCTCGATCGGGAATTAGACATTGGCAGAACGCTCACCAGCGGCCTGCAGGCGCTGATTTACCTGGGCCGATACGACCAGGCTTTTGAATGGGCTGAACGAGCGCGCGGAATCTTTGAGCGGCACGGCGACCAACTGCGCCTGGCACGCCTGAAGAGCAACATGGGGAACATTCTGTATCGCCAGGACAGGCACGTCGAAGCACTCCATTACTACAACCAGGCGCGCGAGCCGCTGGGCCGGTTGGGGGAGCCGCGCGACCTGGCAGCCGTTCTTAGCAACATGGCGGTCTGCTGCACCAGCCTCGGTTGGTTTACCGATGCGGTTTCCTATTACGAAGCCGCGCGCGACCACTGCGTCCGCCATGGTTTGCCGTTGCTAGTCGCGGCCGCCGACTATAACATTGCATATCTCTATTACTTGCGTGGCGACTATCTGCGCGCGATGCGTCTCTACCGCGTTTCAAGAGCGCATGCCGAGCAAGCGAGCGATGCCTATCACGCCGCTCTGTGCGACCTGGATGAATCGGAGATGTGTCTGGAGCTGAATCTGACGGACGAAGGCGGCCAGCTTGCCAAAAGAGCGGCCGTCAAGTTCGACCAGATGGGCATGCAGTACGAGCGCGCCAAAGCAGTGGTGAATCAGAGCTTGGCGGCCAGCCGCGGCGGGGATTTGGGAGGGGCTCTGCGCTTGCTGCGTCAGGCTCGCCGCTTGTTTACAGTGGAGCAGAACCAGGTCTGGCCGGCCATTATCGACCTCTATCAGGCCATCCTACGCTACCAGCAGGGACGATATTCGGACGCGCAACGCCTCTCCGGTCACGCCGCGCGGCTGCTTTCCAGTTCCGCGATGCACAGCAAAGCCGCTTTGTGCAAGCTGCTTCAGGCGCAACTCCTCTGGAAAGCGGGACAACTGGAGCAGGCCCGCGAAGCCTGTCGGCACATTCTGGAGCACCTGGATCCCGATCTTGCGCCCTCGTTGCGTTTTCACGTCAATTTCGTGCTGGGCCAAGTCGAGGAGCAACTGGAGAACTGGGCAGGCGCCTGGACCGCCTATCAGGATGCGCGGCGCCAGATCGAAAGTCTGCGCAGCCGTTTGTGGGGAGACGAGCTCAAGATTTCGATCCTGAAAGATAAGCTCGAGGTCTATGAGGCGCTGGTCTGGTTGATGCTGTGGCGAACGCCTTCCCAGGCATCTACGGTGGAAGACGCATTCCTTCTGATATGCCAAGCCAAATCGCGCAGCCTGGCGGACCAGATTGCATTGCCGCTGTTGACGCCGCCCCAAGGCTCGGGCGGCGTGGGCGCGCGAATCCAGGAAATCCGGCGGGATCTGAACTGGTATTACCGGCAAATGGAACTAGCTGCGCTGCTGGTTCGCTCCGGCCTTCCCGGTCCCTTGGACCGATTACGGAAGCAGGCGCGCGAACATGAGGACCTTCTGGTTCGCACCTTGAGCGAATTGCAGGCCACGGCGCGAGATCCCGCGATTGAAGACAACCCGGCGCCGCTCCGTCTCCAGGCGATCCGCGAAGCCATTCCGCCCGACGCTGTCCTGCTCGAATACTATGAAGTGCGCGGCGTGGTGTATGTCTGCCTGGTAAGCCGGGAACAACTGCGGATCGTGCCTCTGGCCCCGGCGGCGCAGTTGCGCGATTTGCTCCGTCTGCTTCAATTCCAACTATCCAAGTTTCGGCTGGGTCCCGGCTATCGCCAAACCTTCCGGAGCCCGATGCTGTCGGCTTCGCTCACGCATCTGGAAAAGCTGTACGTCGAGCTGATTGCGCCGATTCGGCCTCTGCTCACGTCCCGGCACCTGATTATTGCTCCGCACAGCTTTCTGCATAACCTTCCCTTTCACGCTCTCCGAACGGGTGACAGGTTCTTGCTGGATGATTTCAGCATCTCCTACGCGCCGAGCGCCAGCGTGTACTCGTTGTGTTGCGCGCGAGAGTCGAATTTTCGCGACGAGTCGCTGGTGATGGGTATTCCGGATGCGGCGACGCCCGAGATCGAAAGCGAAGTCCGGTTTGCGGCTTCGGCTCTTCCGAACGCGCGCCTTTATATTGGCCCCGATGCCTCTGAGAAAGCGCTGCGCGAGCTCGGACCGTCCAGCCGGTTTATCCACATTGCCACCCACGGTCTTTTCCGCAGCGATAATCCGATGTTCTCTTCCATCCGACTGGGGGACTCCGACCTCAGTCTCTTCGATTTGTATCAGCTTCCGCTTTCGGCTGAGCTGGTGACGCTCAGCGGATGCAGCACCGGGCTGAATGTGGTGGTCGGCGGCGACGAGCTGGTAGGACTAATGCGTGGGCTGCTGTTTGCCGGGGCTCAGGGAATCCTTGTGAGCCTCTGGGACGTACAGGATCGCAGTACGGCGGAGTTCATGACGGCATTCTACGGGCAGCTCGAGCAGGGGCAAAATAAGGCCGAAGCTGTTCGGACGGCCATGCTTCAACTGAGGGAACAGTATCCACATCCGTTCTATTGGGCCCCTTTCATCCTGGTGGGTAAGTATTGCGCGTGAAGAAAAAAGTGTCAGCAACTATATTTTTCGCGATCGGGCCTTCCCTTATGACTAGGAGAGTACCATCGATACCGGCGACAAATGCCTTACTGCACGGATTCGGAGAGAGCGCTATATTTTGCGGCAGGCTATTCGCCCTAGAGTGTCATCAGACAGGGTGGATGGCGGTAAGCACCGCTCGGGAAAGGGCCGCATGAGGCATTACGAGGTCGGGGAGTGGACAGATTTTGCTCGGGAGCTGCTTTCCGGCAAGCAGCGGGTGGAGATGCAGGAGCATCTAGCTGCCGGTTGCGCCGAATGTGGCAAGTTGCTGGAGTTCATCCGGCAAGTGGCAGGTACCGCGGCAACGGAGGCGGCCTACGAGACGGCGAGTAAAGAACTCGCGGTTTCGGCGCGCCAAATCTTCACCCAACGGCAATCCCGCGCCCGCTGGACGGAGCGGGCGGTACAGGCTCTCCGGGTATTGGCGGCGCATATGACCTACGACAGCGCGCTGGACCTTCAACCGGCGGGCGCGCGGGCGAATCGCGCAGCCAGCCGCCATATGCTTTACGAGGCCGGCGATTTCTGCCTGGATTTGCGCTTCGACCGGGAGCGCGATTCGCAGCAGGTGATGTTGGTGGGACAAGTGGCCAATCGACAGAATCCGGAATACCCGGTAGCGAAGCTGCCGGTGCTGGTTCTCTCAGGACAAAAGGTGATTACAGAAACCGCCAGCAATGAGTTCGGTGAATTCTCGCTGGAGTATATCCCCCGAGCGAACTTGCGCCTGTCCGTTCCGCTTTCCGAAGCGGGCGTGCGTATCGAAGTCTCGCTAAAGCGCGTGATGGAGGAGCATGAAAGCTAAGCATTGGTTGAAAACGCCGCTGCGCTGGATTTTAGCCGGCACCCTGTTTGCCGGATCTCTGTTCGCCCAAAGCCGCTATATTCTTCAGACGGCTACTACGCCGGATTTAGCGCGGATCAGCAGCCAGTACTCGCTCACGGTAATACATAGCATCCATCAGGATGGAAACCTCTACGTGGTCCAATTGCCGGCCACGGCGTCTTCGGAAGATATCGCCGCCATCAAGTCCGATCACTCCGTGCTGCAGTTCACTCCGGATACCGAGGTAGACGGCTCGGACGATACGTTGGAAAATTCGGGTGATTCAGGAGATGGCAGTGACGACCCGCCGCCGCCCTCGGCGACTACACTGGATCCTCTGCAGGATGCTCTGGTTTCGCACAACACGATCAGTTATTTCGGAGAACCAGTGCGCTCCGGGTATGTAGACCAGACCGCCACCACGCTCATTCACCTGGCGCAGACGCAACAACAATTCCCCACCGGAAATAGCATTGTCGCGGTGATCGACACCGGCGTGGATCCAGCACATCCGGCGCTCGCAGGCGTCCTTGTGCCGGGCTACGATTTCATCAATAACATTGCCGGCATACCCTCTGAGCTGGCCGACGTGGACCAATCCACGGTAGCGATCCTGGATCAATCGACTGTCGCGATTCTGGACGAGAAGAATTCACCGTTGATCCTGAATCAATCCACGGTCGCGATCCTCGATCAATCCACGGTCGCGATCCTGGATGGAACCAAGCTTCCGGCAGACTTCGGACACGGCACCATGGTGGCTGGCCTGATTCATCTGGTGGCGCCCACCGCGCAGATTATGCCGCTCAAGGCGTTCCAGGGAGACGGCACCGCCAATCTCTCGGATGTGATCAGTGCGATTTATTATGCGGTGGATCACAATGCCAAGGTCATCAACATGAGCTTCAGCACACGAAGTCCCTCGGCGGCGCTGACGCAAGCGATTCAATACGCGTCGAGTCACGGCGTGATCTCGATCGCAGCGGCAGGCAACGACGGAAAACACATGAAGGTTTATCCGGCAGGTTTGCCGGGTGTCTTCGGCGTAGGTTCCACGGATAAACACGATCTGAGAAGCATGTTTAGCAACTGGGGACAGAGTTCAACCTGGCTGGCAGCTCCGGGCGAGGCCCTGGTCACCACTTATCCAGGTAACAACTACGCCGCTGTTTGGGGGACTTCCTTTAGCGCGGCATTGGTTTCGGGAGCCGCGGCGCTGATCACAAACCTGGCTCCGGGCATCCAATACAAAGAATTGCGTCAAGTCTTCGGCAAGGGTCCTCAGATTGGACAAGACGATGCAGCCGAGCGCCGGCTGGATCTACTTCCCAGCATGCTGTTTTGCGCCAGCGGCAAGTACAGCAACGGCAGCAGCGACGATAATTAGCGCTTACTGATGGGTGGCCATCGCCGCGGGGATGGACGGATGCGTCCAGCCGCCGGTGGTTGCTGGCGGCGCCAATTTCAGCAAGCTCTCTTTGGATCGCTTGCCGCTGTCGGAAGCCGGATCGCTGGCTACGGCCCGGTTCCAATATTCGCGGGCCGTGTCGGGCTTATTGAGGTTGGCGTAAATCGCTCCGAGATTGTAAAGTGCGTCCACCTGCTTTGGGTCCGATTCAAGAATCTTGGACGTTTCGGCGATGGAGCCCTGGAGATCGTTTGTCTCATAGAGCAGGCGCCCGAGTTCCAGGCGCGCTTCATTGTTCGCGGGCTCCACTTTCAGAAGACGCCTCAGGTATCCGACCGCCTCGGCGGTCCTTCCCAATTCGCCCGACAACTGCGCCATGCGGAAGAGGATGGGTGGATGCTCGGGCTTCTTCCGTAATTCTTCCTCGAGCGCTTTCAGTTCGTGGATGCGGTCGGCGTTTGGATTTCCCGAGGACGCCGGACCGGATACCTGCGTGCCGGAATTCGGCGAGGCTGCTCGTTCGTGGTGTTTCTGAAGCAGGATCCACGGGACCGCGACGGCTCCCGCTACCGCCACCACCGCTAGAAGTTTGTAGTAGGTGTGTTTCATTTCAGCGTCCTTCGCTCATCCGGAGATCGCTTTCTCCACAATTTCAATTCCGGTCTTCCGCAGGAATTCGTCGGGGGATTCTCCTCCGATTAGGACGAAGACAAAATCGTTGGCCAGCTCGGAAACCTGGCCTTCGCATTCCAGCAGAACGGATGCCGGGCGAATCTCGTGAATCTGCGACTTGCGAAGCACGCGGATGCGCCCGTCCGCCTCAGCTTGCGCTAGTTGCGCGTGATTTCTATCCCGCAGGCGCTTGAAATCGTCGCCACGATAGGACAAGGTCACGCGGTTGCGCCCGCCTTTGGCCACGGCGAGCGCTGCCTCTACCGCCGAATCGCCGCCGCCGACGATCAGGATGTCCTGATCCGAATATGTTTCGGCTTCTATCAGGCGATAGGCTACTTTGCTGAGATCCTCCCCGGCCACGCCCAATTTTCGCGGCGTTCCCCGTTTTCCCAGAGCGAGCACTACGTTGCGGGCCGTATAAGTTCCTTTCGCGGTTTCGACCGCGAATAGATCCTGCTGCCGGCGAATGCCCCGGACACCCTCGCCTGTGCGGACGCGCACGCCAGTGTTCACCAGGATTGTTTCCCACACCGACAGTAGGCTTTCCTTGGTTCCATCCCCGATATACAGGCTTCCGTACAGAGGCATTTCGATCGGTTCGGCCATCAGAAATTTATGCCGCGGATAGTTTCGGATAGTCGCCGCGACTTCGCCTTGTTCCACCGTGACGTAGTGCAGCCCGTATTGATGCGCGGCCAGCGAAGCGCTCAACCCGGCCGGCCCGGCGCCGGCAATGAGCACGTCGTAGGGACCCCCATGTTCCTCCGGACAAGGCAGAATCTGGCCGTGATCGTCGCGCGCTGGCGACCATTGGCCGGTCTGCTCGAACCGCTGCCGCAGCCGGTCTATCACCAGCTTGCCTTCGTTGATGGCGCTCTTGATTAATCCCATGCCGCCCAACTCGCCGACAATGTACAATCCCGGTAAATTCGTCTCGAAGTTCTCGTTGACGTTGGGCACGCGAATGGTTTGCAGCACATTGCCGAAAGCTAAGCTGATGGCGGACGTCGGGCAGGCAGTGATGCATTGGGCTTGCCCCGTGCAGCGTTCCGGATGCTGGAGAATCGCTTTGCCGGATGCAAGGGCCAGCGTGCCGCTCTCGGGGCAGACATCTACGCAGCTCCCGCATCCGATACACAACGACGCATTAATCACCGGCCTCGGCTTGCCTTTTTCTACGGTCTCCAAGCTGGACGTCTGGATGGCCGCGCGATGCACATTCCACATCGCCAGGGCGGCACCGCAACTCCCGCAGAAGGACGCACCCAGAAGAACCGGCTTTCCGCAGCGCGGGCAAGGAGTGGTTTGAAGCGGGACGTGAGAGCTATCCGCGGGCTGACCTCCGGACCGCTTGTTGGACAGGGTCTTCAGATACCCGCGCATGAAGAACAGCGTCACCGCCGACGCAATCAGGACTGAGAGCAGCGTTTCCATGTCAGTAATACCCGAGCAGCATCGCCACCGTGATATGCGCCACCACCAGGACGGCGAATGAATAGCTGAACGGACGATGGATCACGTGCCACAAATGAAACACTTCGTGGACACGTTTCAGAAAAAGCATTTTTGTGGACAGCCAGGATTGTTTGCGGATGGCCTTGATCACCGCTTCCAGATCGCGTTGCCGCGAGGGCAGCAGCCCTCCCAAAGTGAGGAAGATCCGTGCGCCGGAGAGCGATCTGCGCCGCAACCGGCTTACTTGAAAAGGCCGTGCGATATCCAGACGTGCCATCATCCAAAGCGCCGCCAGAATGGACAACTTCTCTACGTCCTCCGGCGCCGGCAGCTTCAACAGCGGCGCAACCTCTTCCGGCCGCAACACGGCCTGCCGTTCCAACTGCTCCGCAAGTTGCGTGGACTCGCTTTGCATTTCTTTGAATGACAGCTCAGCGCTGCTGAGGCTGCGCGGAATCTGTGCGAACAGATAGCGGCCGATGAAACCGCTCAACGCTACGGCCATCATGATCCAGTACGCTACGCCGGCTAATCCAGCCAGCCGGAAGGCGGAATGCATGGTGATAATGATCGGCGCGGTGATTCCGAGCAGCACGTGAAAATCCAGCCAATGTTTGGTCTTTCCGATCCGGCCCAGCCAGGGCCAACGTTTCCGAATGGGATACAGAAACAACAGGAGGAATAGCACGAGACCGAAGATTCCCAGGCGCAGCCCCACGGTGCCGCTGGGACGGAACAACGGACGCAACGGCGAGTATGCGCGCTCCAGTTGTCCCATCCGATAGTAGGGAAATCCAAAATAGGCGACGGCGGCGATCAGAATCGCCATCACAAACCAAGTCAGGTAGAGCCGTGCGTGGTGCCGCCACTCCGCATCTAAACGAATGCGAACGGTCACCAGACCGGAATTAGTGGAAGGAACCGATGCCATGATTACTGCTTCGAAACCTCCGTGGGCGCTTCGGTCTTGGAATCGGTGGAAACCGAGAATTGCCGGTAAGCGGTGAACTGGTGCAGATTTCTCCAATGTTGGTGCCTGGTATCGGCTTCGATTTGCGCCGCCATCGGCAGCCACGGCAGCTCTTTGGCTCCGCCTAACGGAACGGGCGAGTAGCGGACCTCGCTGTCGAGCCGCATCAGGCCAACGTCCTCCAACGGTTCCTTGAGACTTGCCTGGATGCGAGTGATATTGCCGGTTGCGGAATCCATCCAGGCGGTGCCTTGCCACTCGATGGGATATTCGCGCGAGCGCAATTGCAGCACGGAGGGAGAGCGCCGTCCTCGAATGTGCTCGAACCGCACGCGGCGGAGCAACGGCATTTGAGGATCGCTCCCCTGATCGGTGAAGAGGTAACTCGAGTGGAAGCGCGGGTGGAAAATGAGGACCAAGGTGGAGAAGCCGCTGGTGGAAAGCAGCGCCCGGTCGCTTTCCTTGGCGGCTTTGCCCTGCAGCACGCGCGATTCGTTCACCATCAGGTCGTCCCCGGAAAACTGGAGCAACACCAGGTAATCGTACGCGTTGCGCTTTTTGAGTAGTACCTTGCCATCGTCGGAAAGTTTGTCCTGTTCCACCGTTTCGATGCAGGTGACGGCGGAAAACTGGTCCCAGAATCGGGCCACTTGCTGTCCGGCGCGCGCTAGCAGGTCGTCCAGCGGCGTCAGTGCCGAGGCCGGCGCGGCAGCGCTCCCGAGTCCAATGGAAAGCTCAAAACCGATAGCCAATATTGATAAATGTCTGATCATAGTTCATGGAACCGCCCCGATAGAGCGTCCATCCGGCGCCCATCCAGTAATGCGTCAGGAAAAACCAGTCGAGCGTGCAGGTTCCAAACCAGGAGCGCCCGGCTTGCGTAAACGTGGATTGAAAATCTTGCCGTCCCACTTCGGCCTCGATCCGAAGCCGCTCCGTCATGGATCGGGATAGGGAAATCATCTGGTAGGTGCCTTTTCCAAACGAGCTATTAAAGCGCGTGGAACGTACGTCGGCCTGCAGGCCGGTTCCGAGAATATTGGCCCAGGAGACACCAAACATCTGGTTCAAGGACGACTGGCTGTCTCCGTCCGAGCGGCTTTTTCCCAAGTCGGCGTACAAGCTGACTCGCTGTGGTAACTCCAGCCGGACGCCCGCGCTGAAGCCCTGAAAGAGATACTTCTGCAAAAGTCCGGTCGCGATGAGCCGTGTGTCGAAGGTGGGGATCGACTGGAAATAGTTGTGATTCAGCTCGAACGAGATCAAATGGACGGGTTGGTAGCGAAGCGTGAGAAAGCTGCGGCCGATTCCACCGCCTTGGGTCTTGCCCGTGTACGGATCGCGGTAGAACTGGTTCGCTTCGAGATCGTGATAGAGCGAGAAGCCGCGCTTGAACATCAAGGACGTCTCGAAGAAAGCGAATTGGCGCTCCGGCCGCCAGTTAATCCGCGAAAGTGCGAAACCCGCCGTGGTGGTGTAATGCACGGAATCGAAATTGCCGTAGTCCCAGTTGAGGAAGGCACCGGCGATTTGCCGGTTCGGATCGTAATTCCACGCAGTCGGATCGGGCGTGGTTCCCGCAAAGACGCCCGCTAGAGTATGCTTGGTCAGCTTGCGGGCAATATAGGCGCCATCGATGGTATCCAGGCTGGTGGCCCAGGGAAGATACAGGCGCCCAGCGCCCATCACATAATTTGATTCCGGATTGTTGTAGTAAAGTCCGATGGTGTATGTGCGGTTGATCAGGTCCATCAGTGTCGGCGAGGTTTTTCCCCCGAACGTGGTCAGTCGAGCTCGATAAAATCCGGTGAAGTTCCAATAGGACCCGTTGATGCGCGTCATATCCGCGCGGAACACCACACCTTCTTGCGACGAGCTGGCCGCAGCCGGACCATGGTCATCCGTTACCGTAAATTCCACGGCCACCATTCCTCGCAGACGGTTGATTTCGGGCAGCGGCGGGCGCGGCACGTATTTGCGAGCTTCCTCATCTAAAGGGTCTCCCTCGGTGAAGCTCACCACTTGGGCATATTTGTGCGAATCGTGCGACGTGGCCAGCATCCGGACCACGTCGGCATCCTGCGGTGAGAGATACGCCAGATCGCCCACTTCCAGATCGCCTTCCTTGGACTTTATTTCGCAGACCGCGGAAGTGCTGGCGACGGAAACGATTACAGCCTCACCCAAAACGCGCGCTTCCATCTCGGATTGACCGGGCTGTTTGCGCTTGATGGTCACATGAAAGCCTTCCGCCAAACCGGCTTGACGCCCGCCATCGATGTAGACCGCTCCGGCGGCTATGTAGCGCACCTGAAACACGGTGCGCGGACCAGCATCCTCGCCGATTCCAGCCGCAGCCATCGCAAGCCAACCGAGAACCGAGAGAGGAATTACGACGCGCCGCCGCTTCAATTGCCCCCTCCCGTCGAATGACACTGATAGCAGTTCAGGCTGTTGAACACATAGCCCTTGATTCCGCTATGCTCGGGATCCGTTTTCTTCTGGGTGTGGCAGTTTGTGCAAACGAACACGGCGTAGTTTGCGGAATTCGTATGGCAATCGCTGCATGCGGCGTTGTTGTGCGGCAGGTGGAACCAGGTGTGATTGAAGGTTGCCCCGGACCAGCTTGTGGTGGTGTGGCAAGTGGCGCAGGTATGCGGGAATCCGGCTGCTACGTGATTTGGATTGGTGGTGGTGTTGTAAACAGTCTGATGGCAGCTATAGCAGTCGGTCGGAGTTCCAGCGAACACGTTATTGACGTGGCAGCTCGAGCAGGCGACGGTGGTATGCGCGCCGGTGAGGGGGAACGGCGTCTTGCTGTGATCGAAAACGGCTCCTGCCCAAGAAGTCGTGTTGTGGCAGACCGAGCAATCCTGTGGAAAGCCGGCGCTCGCGTGATTCGGATTGGTAGTGCTTTGGTATTGCGCCTGATGACAGGAATAGCAGGAGGGGCTCAGGCCCGTGAATTTCCCGCCGACGTGGCAGGTGGCGCATTGAAGCGTCGAGTGCGCGCCGGTCAACGCGAAGCCCGTGGAGCTGTGGTTGAACGTTGCGCTGGTCCAGTTCGCCGTCGTGTGGCACATCGTGCAGTCGGTCGGGAATCCTGCCGATGCATGCGGCGGATTGGTGGTGCCCTGATACTGCGCCTTGTGACACGAGTAGCAGTCGGTGGGAACACTCGTGAAATTGCCGTTCGCGTGGCACTGCGCGCACTGCACCGTGGTGTGCGCGCCAGTGAGGGGGAAGGGCGTGTTGTTGTGGTTGAATGTCGCGCCCGCCCAGGATGTTGTCGAATGACAAAGCGAGCAGGTAGTTGGGAATCCCGCGGATGCATGTGGTGGGTTGTTGGTCGACTTGTAATCCGCCATGTGGCACGATCCGCAGTCCGTGGGAACACTCGTGAAGTTACCGTTCACGTGGCACTGGGCGCATTGAACGGAGGTGTGTGCGCCGGTGAGCGGGAACGGCGTATTGTTGTGATTAAACGTCGCACCGGCCCAGGATGTCGTGGTGTGACACAACGAGCAGTTCATCGGGAATCCAGCGGCGGCATGCGGTGGATTGGTCGTGGATTTGAATTGTGCCTGATGGCACGATCCGCAGTCCGTGGGCACGCTGGTGAAGTTTCCATTGACGTGGCACTGCGCGCACTGCACTGTCGTATGTGCCCCAGTAAGCGGGAAGGGCGTGTTGTTGTGATTAAACGTCGCACCGGCCCAGGACGTCGTGGTGTGACACAGCGAGCAGTCCATCGGAAAACCTGCGGCGGCGTGCGGCGGATTGGTGGTGGATTTGAACTGTGCCTGATGGCACGATCCGCA